>JAJFFZ010000126.1 GCA_021776395.1 Hyphococcus sp.
GCTGCGCCGACACCTCCCCCATGAATGGGGGAGGAAAAAGACTAGGCTACATATAATATCCACCGGCCGGCTTTCCCAATGAACTTCACCGACCAAGGCATCATCCTCGACGCACGCCCGCACGGAGAAACTGCGGCGATAGTGAACATCGTCACTGAGCTGCATGGGCGTTGGGCGGGGCTTGTTTATGGCGGGCAGGGCAAGCGCATGCGCCCCGTTTTGCAACCGGGCAATGAGGTTGGTGTTGAGTGGAAGGGGCGCAGCGAGGATTCGCTCGGTCACTTCACGCTGGAGATGGCGCGGGCGCGCGCCGGCGAGGCGATGCAGGATCGCTTGTCACTGGCGGGCTTGTCTGCGGCCTGCGCGCTGGCGCTGGCGACACTGCCAGAGCGCGAGGCGCATGCGCGCGCCTATACGGCGATGGCGGTGTTGCTCGACAACCTTGATGAAATTGACCTCTGGCCGGCGCTGATGGCGCGTTGGGAGCTGGGGCTGTTGGCGGAGCTTGGCTTTGGCCTGACGCTCGACCGCTGCGCTTCGACGGGCGCCCGCGATAATCTCATTTACGTGTCGCCGCGTTCGGCTTGCGCCGTGTCAGCCGAGGCCGGTGAACCGTATAAGGATAAAATGCTGCCGCTACCGGCGTTCCTGCGCGGGCAAAGCGCTGAGGCGAGCCTTGAAGACGCGCTCGGGGCGCTCAAAACCACCGGTTTTTTTATAGAAACCCGGATATTGCACCTCTCCGACAAGCCGCTGCCGGAAGCGCGGCTCAGGGTTGTGGAGTTATTGAAAGCAAAAAAACCCGCTCATCCCCGCGAAAGCGGGGATCCGGAGCCGTAGAGCCGGAGTCGCAAGTTTGCTGAGGTCCCGCCAACGGCGATAACGACAGATACAGCAGAGAAATTATTATTGTGATGCCATTTCTGGGTCCCCGCTTTCGCGGGGATGAGCGGAGATGGGGGTTTGAGAAAGAATATCGACCACCATTTTCAGCGTGCGCTGGTTGTTGGAGACGCCGTCAAATTTCACCAGCCCGAAATAGCCGCGCGCGCCGGAGTGGAACATGCGGCTTATTTTGTGAAAGATGATGCGGCCTTGGCGCTTTGCGGTGTTCCATTCCGAATGCGCCATCGCCGCCCAGCGCTCGGGAAACATCACCGCGCCGACTTTTTGAATATTATCGTGGTCGGCGTAAATATAATGCAGCTGACGGACGAAATGCAGCCCCGGGTCGGAGGCGATAACGCCGCCAATGGCGATAACGTCAATCGGCGCTTGCAGATGCAGTTTCAAAAACCCCGCCGCGCCAACGGCGATTTGCCCGCCCCCACAATAACCAATAATGACCACCGGCGCGCCAGAGCCCTGCCGGTAGCCGGCGCGCGCAAGCGCCTCCTCAATCACGCGCGCCGCGCCATGATTGAATATCGGTCCATAGCGATGGTCGGCGGAAATCATTACCTGAAACACATTGCGCATATGGATCAGTAGAGAGAGCACCGTATGTCGGCCTTCGAGTTTTATCCGTTGTACGAACCGCCAGACCCGTTCAAGCATCCGCGTGCTGGCGAGCAGCGCCACGCCCGCCGGTGAGTAGGGGAATACGTCATCGATTACCGCCGCATCGGGAAAGTGCTGGGCGAGGCCCTTCACAAACACCTTTTCGCGCGGGATGAGGAAGCGGCCGGAAAGCGACGAGATGCCGGAGAGGTAGACAATATAAACCGACTTCGGCTGGCAGTCGGCAGGGTGGGCGCACGGCCTGTCGATTGAGCATGATGCGTCGTTCTGTTCAATTTCCGTCTCGGTCCAGCCCGCCCACCAGCTCAAGGTTTCAATCGGCGAGAGCGCGGCGGTGACCAGGAGCGCCAGCACTGCGAGCGAGATGGCGATAATCAAGAGTGTTGAAATCATGATTTTGTCTCATCCGTCAGCCTGCGCATCAGATCATCAATGATTTGCTGCGGCGTGCGGTCCAGCGGCGAGCCGCTCACCAAAACGCGCAAGCGCCCGAGCGGCGCCGCCAGCGCATGGCCGACAAAACTACGCAGCCCGTAAGAGACCAGCCAACCGGCGCCGCCGCAGAACACCGCCGCGCTGAGTGGCAATTCAAGTCCGACGCGCAGGCCAAAAATCACCAGCGCCATCGACCAGACTTCAAGGAAATTCCCGAGCGCGGCGCCAAAATAGGGCGCAATGGAAAACACCCCGAACAGTCGCGGCGCGAAGGCAAGCGCAGCGACGCCGGTGACGGCGGCAATGTCTTCCGGGCCGAGCATGCCCACATGGGTGAGCGGCGCCGCTGCAAAAACGCTGAGCCCCCAGATCAGGGCGGTGATGACATAGGACACGCCCGTGAAGGCGAGGCTCGCCAAAAACCGGTAAAGCGCCACCCGGTTGACCACCAAGATGACGCTTTGGCCGAGCATTTCCGAGACACCGGCGAGGAAAGCGATGGCGAAGGCCGCGGTTTGCGCTTCCGTTGAGCTCGCCGCGCGCGCGAACGCACCTGTGGAAAACCCGATCGCCGCGGTCGCCAGCTCAATCAGCGCCAGCGGGAAGGTGAAGATTTCGGCGAGAACGGACTGCATGCATCCGGCATAGCCGAAAGCCGCCGTCTATCAAACAACGGCTGTGCAAATTTTGGCGCCCAACCGGTATCCACTTGGGCGGAAAATGCTTTATGGGATGCGCCATGGCACGAACCAAGAAAACAAAACCCGCAAAATCCGCCGCCCCGGCAAAGCCAGAGGATATCTTGCTGGAGCCGTTCGACGAGGCGCTTTCAAACCGCTACCTCGCTTACGCGCTCTCGACCATCACCTCGCGCGCGCTGCCCGATGTTCGAGACGGGCTGAAGCCCGTTCACCGGCGCATCCTTTACGCCATGCGGCAGATGAAGCTGAACGCCAGCGGCGGGTTTAAGAAGTCGGCGAAAGTCGTCGGCGAGGTGATGGGGAATTTTCACCCCCATGGCGACCAGGCGATTTATGACGCGATGGTGCGGCTGGTGCAGGACTTTTCTGTGCGCGTGCCGCTGGTGGACGGGCAGGGGAACTTCGGCAATATTGACGGCGATAACGCTGCGGCGATGCGCTATACCGAAAGCCGGCTCACTGCGGCGGCGCAACTTCTCCTCGACGGCATCGACGAAGACACAGTTGATTTTCGCGAAACCTATGACGGCGAGGACAGCGAGCCGGTAGTGCTGCCGGCGGCGTTTCCCAATCTTCTGGCTAATGGCGCCACTGGCATCGCGGTTGGCATGGCGACTTCAATCCCGCCGCATAATGTCGCCGAGCTGATTGACGCATCACTGCATCTTATCAAGACGCCGAATGCGCGCACCCAAACGCTGTTGAACTTTGTCAAAGGCCCGGACTTCCCCACCGGCGGGGTTTGCGTTGAGGACGCCGCCTCCATGCAGGACGCCTATGAGACCGGGCGCGGCGGCTTTCGCACGCGCGCGCGCTGGGACGTGGAAGATCTCGGGCGCGGTAAATATCAGATTGTCATCACCGAGATTCCCTATCAGGTTCAAAAGTCGAAACTGATCGAGAAAATCGCCGATCTCATCACGACAAAGAAAATGCAAGCCCTCGCCGATGTACGCGACGAAAGCGCGGAAGACATTCGCCTCATTCTTGAACCGCGCTCGGGCAATGTCGACCCGGCGGCGTTGATGGAAAGCGTCTTTAAGCTGACCGATCTGGAATCGCGGTTTTCGTTAAACCTCAATGTCCTTGACGCGAACGGAGCCCCGCGCGTCATGGGGCTGCGCGAGGTGCTTCAATCCTATCTCGACCACCGCAAGGAAGTTCTGGTGCGCGGCGCCAAATTCCGGCTTGAGAAAATTGCGCGCCGGCTTGAACTTCTCGATGGGTTCCTCATCGCCTATCTCAATCTCGATGAGGTGATCCGCATCATCCGCTTTGAAGATGAGCCCAAAGCGGAGTTGATGAAGACGTTTAAGCTGTCGGATATTCAGGCCGAAGCGATTTTGAATATGCGCTTGCGGTCCTTGCGCAAGCTCGAAGAGATGGCGATCAAGACTGAGCACAAGGAGCTCAAAAAAGAACAGAAGGCGCTGCGAGCGCTGTTGAAATCCGACGATGCGCAATGGGCGAAGATTAGCGATCAGCTGCGCGAAGTGCGTAAAGTGTTCGACCCGAAATCAGACCTTGGCCGCCGCCGCACGCAAATCGCCGATGCGCCCGATATTGACGATATCGATCTTGAAATTCTGGTTGAAAAAGAACCCATCACCGCCGTCATCTCTGAAAAGGGCTGGGTGCGGACCATGAGGGGACATGTCGAGGACAGGAAAGCCATAAAATATAAAGATGGCGACCGTGAGAGTTTTGTCATTCACGCGCAAACCACCGACCGGCTGATGTTGTTTGCGACCAACGGGAAATTTTATTCCCTCGATGCTGCAACGCTTCCTGGCGGGCGCGGTCATGGCGAGCCGATCCGCCTGATGGTGGATATGGGCAATGACGATGCGATCACCGCCGCCTTTGTTTACCAAGGGGCGCGAAAATTTCTTGTTGCGTCATCATCCGGACACGGATTTATTGTCGCCGAGCAGGACTGCCTTTCCAATACCCGCAAAGGCAAGCAGGTACTGAATGTACCGGCGGGGGCGGAAGCGGCGATTTGTCGGCCGGCGCCAACCAAAATCGACGCCGCGCATATGATCGCCTCGATTGGCGATAATAAGAAATTTCTGGTCTTTCCCGCCGCCGAATTGCCTGAAATGTCCCGAGGTAAGGGCGTCGTGCTCCAGAAATTTCAAAAGGGCGGCCTTTCCGACGCTAAGGTCTTTTCTAAAAAAGACGGTTTGACCTGGACTGACCGGTCGGGGCGCATCCAGACGGTTGAAGGCTGGAAGCCATATCTCGGCAAACGCGCTCAGGCCGGGCGCATTGCGCCGAAGGGGTTTCCTACCTCGAAGACATTCGGGCCGGATATGTAATAGAAACCAGCGTTTAACAGCGCCTATCCGGTAATATTCCTTACAATTTAATGAAGCCGCTGAGTAACCTCACTTTACCTTTTTTACTATATCCGCTTTGATCCCTTCGCGGATTTCGATGGTGGCGGTAAAATGGTTTTCAGTACCCGAAAGCGTCTGCTTGCAGCGATACTCCTGGGCGCGGGCGCAATGCTTAGCGCTTGCTCCTCGAGCGGTGGCGCGCCAATGACAAGTCTACCGCCTCCGCCTCCTCCTCCTGCACTACCGCCACCGCCTCCGCCGAATTTTAATACTGCTGAATTTCGCAATCAGTCTGGCCTGGCGCAGATCAACGCGTTGGCGGCTTATGATCAGGGCGCAACCGGCGCGGGCGTTATTGTCGCGATTATCGATTCCGGCATAGATCTCAATAACCCTGAATTTCAAAATCGCATTCATCCGCAAAGTGCAGATCTTGTCATTGCCGGCGTGGTGCAGGCAACGGATGTGCGCGCCATACCCACGCTGCAGGACGAAGATGACCATGGCACGCCGGTGGCGAGCATTATCGGCGCCGAACGCAACGGCATCGGCGTGCATGGCGTTGCGCCGGAGGCGCAGCTTCTGATTTTTCGCGGAGACGATGATTCGGTTGCTGATCCGATCATTTTTGGCGAGGCGATAGATGAGGCCTCGCATCGGGCGGCGACCATTGGCGCTGGCGTCTTTAATCTTTCTCTTGGCACGGATGAAGCAGGCGCGCGAGCAGAATTTGCCGCCCTTTTTACATTCACTCGGGATAATGATATTGTTTCAGTGGTTGCAGCCGGCAATGATGGCGACGCGGATCCTGATGGTTCTGCGCTCGGTGCGCTTGATGTCGTTGGGGCATCGGCGACAATTATTTCCGGCGCTGTCAGGGCGGATAATACGCTGGCGGGCTTTTCTGATATGGCCGGCATTGCGGCGGATATTTATCTGGTTGCGCCGGGCACGTTGATACAAACTGTCGGAATAACAACATCGCCCGGGCAGGCGAAGTCTTTTTCCGGGACGAGCGCTTCGACGCCGCATATTTCCGGCGCGGCGGCGCTTGTGCGCCAGCTCTGGCCGGCTCTGACCGCGAGCGAAGTGGTCACAATCCTTCTCGATACGGCAACCGATCTTGGCGCCCCCGGGACCGACCCGGTTTTCGGGCGCGGGCTGTTAAATGTCGGTGCGGCGGTGGCGCCGGTCGGCGCCGTCACAGTCACCAGCGTGGCCGGCTCAGTGGCAGCGGTCACCGGCGCGAGCGCGCAGATGTCGCCGGTGTTTGGCAACGGTCTTGCGGCGATCGGTGATATTGTGGTGCAGGACAAATACAATCGCGACTTCCGCGTCAGTTTCGGCGCAACGGTGGGGCTTGCTGAGCCCGGCGGGTTCAATGTTGAACAGATGTTCAGCCCGTTCGATAATCACGCATATGCCAACCAGCGGGTGAACAGTCGTATGACTATGCGCATGCGTCTTACTTCTCGCGATCGTTCTTATACGGATATTAGTCTCAACCAGGCGGCGGCGTTTGACGGCGCCTTTGCGCGCAATGATGTCACTGAGGATGCAATCGCGCTCGCCTTGACCAGTGACCTTGGCACCGGGCGTTCGGTGATGGTCGCGCAAGGCTTTACCGCCGAGGCCGCTGATCGGATGAGCATACCGGAACGGCGTACGTCGTTTCTCGCCCGCAGCGCCTTTCGAGACGCCTATCTGCCGAATGCAAAGGCTGCGGTAACGACATTCATGAAGACGCCGCTTTCAAAACGCGTCGGTGCTGATTTCCTGGTTTCTTACGCCTATGATTATTACGCGGATGCATTTGGCCTGACACCGGATGGCGCCGCCGCGCGGACGCGCAACGCGGCGACTTTGCGCGCCGGGCTTAGCTATAATACGCGCAATCTGCATATGCGGGTTGAGCAGGGGCTGCGCCGCGAACAAGGCGCGATTCTTGACGCGCGGTTTTCCGGCGATAATACGTCCAGCTCAACAGTTTATGGCGCGGTAGAGGCAGGCTGGTCGCCGGCGCAAAGGTGGCGTCTGAAAGGACGGTTTGCAGCCGGGTACACGCGCGCGGAAACTGATGGTTTCGGCGCGCTGATTGACGATTTTTCAAACCTGACGACAACGCAGTTTTCAGTGGCGCTGGTGCGCGAAGGACTGGTTAGTGCGAGCGACAGTCTTTGGCTCGGTATATCGCAGCCGTTGCAGATAGAGACCGGGGCCGCGCGTCTCACTGTGCCGACAGGCTTTAACAAGCAAACCGAGGCGCTGTCATTTGAGACTGTGTCTGCGCCGCTCGCTTTTGCTGGCCGGCGTCTCGATTTCGAAGCCGGCTACCGGCTTCCAAACGGACCGCTCGGCGCCCTCGACATCAACCTTATCCATCAGACTTGCGGCGCCTATGAAACCCCGGCGGCGACCACGCTGATTGTGCGCAGCGGGTTTGGGTTTTAAGGCGATCTCAATACGGATGATGAATTTATATCGTCCGATCGATTCCCAAAGATGCTATAAGTTCATAATATCCGATAATAACCAATACAAACACGCCAATCATAATAACCAGCTCTTGCTTATAGCCATGCCGGTGGAAGAAATGTCTGTCTTTGTGATGCAAAACATCCATCAGCTCATCGCCAAACCGTATCGACAGAAAGGTGCCCGTCGCTGATAATAAAATAACCCCCCAATAGGGAAAGGGCGTAGTCAGGATGGCATGAAAAACCTTGGTCAGCGGCGTGGTGTCGTAATATTGAGGGAAGTACGCAAGGGATGTAATATTGACTGTGATCGCTATGGTCCAGACCGCCATCTCCGATAGCACCATGCGAATGCCGAATAGCAGCCTTAGCGGAAAATCCAGCAGGAAGCCTGCATCGGCAATCGGCGTGCATAAAACGAAGAAGCTCCATGTCAGCAACGCCGCGACGCCGCCGGTCATCAGGCCATATTCAATGCTGAGATAGGCGAAATACGTAACCAGCAACACGCACAACAAAATAAATTTGATGATCGCTTGTTTCTTTGGGTGGGGTGTTTGTGCTTTCATAAGGGCTGTCTTTTCTGGGTTGCGCGGCGCCAAAAATTCTATTTCTTGAACTCTCTGTTCATCATAGATAGTAGCAATCGGCTCTGATTTTCAAAGCGGCTGCTGGAAATATCTCCGGGCGGGCCCTCCTCGGGCGCTATGGGTATGGACAAAGGGGCGATCTGAAAGTCGGTTTTTGCGCACCTCCGGTAATTTGACGTATTTGGCTTTGACCGAACCCCGCCGGCGCGCTAAGAGAGCGGCCCACTCCCAAAGCCCGACGGGCTTTTCTGGATGGCCACGTGGCGGAGTGGTTACGCAGCGGCCTGCAAAGCCGTGTACGCCGGTTCGATTCCGGCCGTGGCCTCCATTTTTCTGGGTATAAGGCGAGAGCGCCCGCGCCAGCTGCAAGCGGTGCTGTTTCATTTGTTTGGCAATACGCTTAATCACTGGCGCACTGCAGTAAGCCGGCCTCTTGTCATAAATGAAATCCTCCACCCAGCCTTATCTGCCATATATTGACGGCCTGCGCGCCTTCGCGGTTGCCAGCGTCGTGGTTTACCACGCCTGGCCGCAGCTCCTGCCTGGTGGCTTTATCGGCGTCGACGTCTTTTTCGTGATCTCCGGCTTTTTGATTACCCGGTTGCTGGCGGCGGACATGCGGGCTGGCGACTTCAGCTATTTTGGTTTTCTTGTGCGCCGCATCCGCAGACTGGCGCCAGCGGCGGCGGTGTGTTTTGTCGCCGTCACAGTGCTTGGGGCCATGGTTTTTTTACCGGACGCCTATGAGGAGTTCGGGCGCAGCCTGACGGCTGCCTCCGCCATGTTCGCCAACTTTTATTTTCACGGGCAGGCGGGATATTTCTCACCTCCGGCCTATGAAATGCCGCTTCTGCATACTTGGTCGCTGGCGGTGGAGGATCAGTTTTATCTGATCTGGCCGCTGCTCCTGGTGAGTATACTAAAATTCCGTTCGCGATATATCCCGTTCGCCATTGTCGCCGGTCTTGGCGTCGTGTCCTTCGCGCATGCCGAGGCTTCATTATCATCAGATGCCGATTACGCATTCTATATGTTGGCGCCGCGCGCCTGGGAGTTATTGATCGGCGCGCTTCTGGCTCTCGCCAGGCCGGTGTCATTGCGCCCTGTCGTTGCATCCGGTCTGTCGGTCCTTGGCATGGCGATGATTGTTGCAAGCACTCTGTTGCTGTCGCGCCAGTCTCATTTCCCAGGTTTGAATGCCGCGCCTGCCTGTATTGGGACGGCGTTGGTGATAGTTTCCGGACTTGGCCAACGCAGCCTCGGCGCCCGAATGTTATCCTGGCGACCGTTTGTTTTTGTCGGCTTAATCTCATACTCGCTTTACCTGTGGCATTGGCCGCTTTTTACATTTGCACGATATTATGCTGGCCGCGCGCTCACCGATATCGAGCTTTCCGGATTGGTTGTCGTCAGCGCACTCATTGCCGCCCTATCCTGGCGCTATGTCGAAACGCCGTTTCGCCGACCGCGCATACGGCACAAAAACAACGCCCGTGCGGCTATGGCGTCTGGCGTCGCGGCTATGGCGCTTTTGGCGACGAGCGGCGTTATTATCCGCGAGCTTGACGGCGTTCCAATGCGGTTTTCCGGCCCCGTCGGGCAGATGTTTTCTGATATGAGCTATGGCAATCCGATGCGCCATCAATGCGACGGTTTTGAAAACATTTCACGCAATGACGGTGAGTGCAATTTCGGACGCCGTAAAGCCGACGATGAATCTTACGACGTCGCCCTGTTTGGCGATTCCAATGCAGACCATTTCACGCCGCTCATCGCCGACTGGGCGCGTGACGTCGGTCTCGCCGGCCGTCAGGCGACGCAAACCCAATGCGGTCCGGTTCTAGGATCAATACGGACGGCCTTGCCGAGTAGAATTACGTCTAACTGCGAGCGTTACCACCAGGCGGCTTTCGAATTTATCGATAACAATCCGGGACTGAAGCTGGTTGTTTTGTCAGCCAACTGGCCGACCTATCTAGGCGCCTTTGCCCCCAATCGCGTTATCACCGAGGGCGCTCTCGCGATGCCTGAAAGCAATAGTTTTGACGCCTATATGCGCAACCTCGTCGCATTCTTTGCTGAACGAAATATTATGGTGCTGATTATCGAGCGAATTCCGCATTATGATGCATTGCCGGTTCGCTGTATCGTCCATTCTCTAGAAAACGATGAAAACACCACATTGTGCGGGCTCGAACGCGCGCGCGCGACATCCGGGCAGAACAAGACCTTGCCGGTTTTTGAGGCGATCGCCGACGATTATGACAATGTTTTCGTCATCGACCCTACCGCTGTTTTGTGTAGTACGGAACTATGTTTGCCGCTGAAAAACGGTGTTTTTCTATATCGCGACGGCGGACACCTTAATCGCGCCGGGGCTGTGCTGCTGCGCGATTATTTCCAGTTTCCGCCGATTGGCGAACGTCCAGAATAAAGTAGTCGGAACTACCCTTTTTACTATGAAATTACCCTGTTTTGCACGTTCAGCGGGCTAAATGGGTGATTGAACCGTATTTTACGCTTGTGCGACCTTATATTTACTGAGCTGTTAACCATGATGTTAGGGGCGCCGGATAGCTTGCTGGCGGTGGTTTGATGGATATGGCGGGCGTTCATCGCATCCTCCGCACCGCCCGCCGAATATGGCTTGCAGTTCCGCTCCCGGGGCTACAAGTAACGCTGAAACACCAATGAGGGGCGAAGATGCTTTCTACCGACCGGACAAACAAGGCGCCAATGCGCACCAGCGCGGTTGCTCTATCGGCGCTGCTTGTTTCGTCCTGCGCGAGCATCAATCAGGACTTGCTGGAAGCGCAATTGCCGGACATGCCCGCAGCGTGGTCGAGGGAGGCGCAGACGGCGACGCCGCTAACCGGAGATTGGGTCGCGGCCTTCAATGACGATGCTCTTTACCGGCTGATCGATGAGGCGCTTTTGCGCAACAATACTTTCCTGGCTGCCGCCGCTAATCTGAAGCAGGCGCGCGCGAGTTCAAAAATTGCGCGGGCGGATTTGTTGCCGTCGCTGAACACCAGTTTTAGCGCCAGCCGCAACGCCATCGTCACGGATCCGACTTTTGCCGCGCAAGCAGGCGGCTCATCAACCCTTGGCGGCCTGAGAGCGCAGGATATTGAAGACCAATTTGGCCTTGACGTTGATGGCGACGGCAAGCTCGATGGCCTTGATCTGGACGGTAACGGGACTGCCGAAACGGACCTTCCGAACCGGCGGCTCTACATCAACAATTATTCTCTCGGCGCGCAAATTCGTTGGGAAATCGATCTTTGGGGCCGCCTGACCGACCAAACCAAGGCGGCCTATCGCGATGCCGCCGCCGCTGAAGCCGATCTCATCGGCGCGCGCCTATCGATTGCCGCACGAGTCTCACAAGCTTGGTTCGGGCTTATTGAAGCGCGCCAGCAGCGCGAGTTAGCCGAACGCGATGTTAAGGCGCGCGCGAGCAATCTGCGCGTGACCGACCGACGCTACGAACGGGGTGTTGCCTCAAGTCTTGATGTAAGATTGTCGCGGTCAGCGTTGGGATCAAGCCAGGCCAGTCTGGCTTTGCGTCAGCGGCTGGAACTTGAAGCCTCGCGCCGCCTTGAAGTTTTGCTTGGACGCTATCCTGCCGCTGAACTTGAAGCGGCGGAGAGCTTGCCGGAACTGCCGCGGCTTGCCGGCGCCGGCGCACCGGGCGACCTTCTGGCGCGGCGCCCGGATCTGGTCGCCGCCGAGGCGCGCATGGAAGCGTCGGGCTTGCGCGCGCGCGCGGCGCGTAAACAAATGCTGCCGCAGATCACGCTAACATCGCAGATCAACACTTCCGGCCCGGTGCTTGCCGACCTGATCGACCCGGAACGTCTGGCGGGCAATCTCATTGGCGGTCTGTTCCAGCCGGTGTTTCAGGGTGGACGCCTCCGCGCGAACGCCAAGCGCGCCCATGCAGTGGCGGAAACGGCGCTCTTCAATTATGCGCAAACTGTTCTGGTAGCTTACGAGGAAGCAGAAAATGCGCTCGCCGCAGAATCGTTTCTCGCCGTGCGTGAAGATGCGCTCAAGCTGGCATTTGAGGAAGCTGCGGCGGCGGAAGAATTGACAGAGCGGCGCTATGCGAGCGGCGCGGCGACAATTTTTAACCTCCTTGATGCGCAGACCCGCCGGATTTTGTCGGAGAGCCAATACATACAAGCCCAACAGCAGCGGGTTTCCAATCGCGTTTTACTTTATCTTGCGATTGGTGGTGATTTTCTCACTGACGCAAAACTCGCAGCGCTGTCAATGGGAGAGAGTGAGTAAAGATTATGTTCCGTAGATTTTTCACAATATTCGGCACGGTCGGTATTTTTGTCGGCGGCTTTGCACTCATCGCCCTGATGGGGCAGTTGCGCCCGAAGCCGGAGCGAGAAGAGCCGGATATCGCGCCGCCGACGGTGTTTTATACAACTGCTGAAACCCGTTCCGTCACCCTTGATGTGACGGCGCAAGGCGAGGTTCGTCCGCGGACAGATATTTCGCTGACAGCGCAAGTCTCCGGCCGTGTGGTCGCCACCGCTGAGAATTTTGTCAATGGCGGCGCTTTCGATAAAGACGATACGCTGATCCGGATTGAAGACGCCGATTATCGCGCCGCCGCCGCGGGCGCGAAAGCCCGGGTTGCGCAAGCAGAAGAAGCACTGCGCCGCGAGGAAGCAGAAGGTGCATTGGCGCGCAGGGACTATGAAGATCTTGGCCGCGAGGATGACCCGACCGAGCTGGCGCTGCGCATTCCGCAGCTTGCACAGGCGCGGGCGAATTTTGATGCGGCCAAAGCAGAACACACCGCCGCGCTTTTAAACCTTGAACGCACACGCATTCGCGCGCCGTTTACCGGGCGGGTGCGTGAGCGTATTGCCGGCGTTGGCCAATTCGTCTCGCCCGGGGCTCAGCTCGGACGGATATTTTCAACTGATGTTGCTGAAATCCGGCTGCCGCTGACCGACTCTGATCTGACTAAGCTTGGCCTGCCGATAGCGTTCGTTGCGACGGACGAAAATCCCGGCCCGCCGGTTGCGTTGACCGCTTTTGTCGCCGGCGCCGAGCATGAATGGACTGGGCGCATCGCCCGCGCCGACGGGTCGATCGACGCCGCGACACGGCAAGTGTTTGTTGTCGCCGTTGTTGACGACCCTTACGGCGCCGGGGCCGATGGCGACATGCCGCTTATCATGGGTTTGTTTGTCGATGCGACTATACGCGGCAAGCCTTTTCATAACGCCATCGTTTTGCCGCGCTCGGCGCTTTATGGGCGTGATACGGTTTATGTGATTGCTGACGATGCAACGCTCGACCGGCGCACGATCCATATTGTCTCCACGGACCGCGACACCATTACAGTCTCCGGCGGGATTAGCGCCGGCGAACGTATTGCGGTCTCGCCGTTGCGCGGCGCTGATCATGGCGACAAGGTCTCGCCGGTAGATCCCGATGAAATCACCCCAACGGGAGATATTGACCTGACGGCCAGCGCTGCTGGCGCTGCGGCTAACGTGGGAGATAAATAGTGGACGGAATTATCGCCTGGTGGACCAAGAACACAGTCGCCGCAAACCTGTTGATGATCGCCTGCTTTGTCGCCGGCTTTATCGCTTTTACCAATCTTGAGCGCGAGCTAAATCCGTCGGCGACGTTTACTGGCGCGTCGATTAACGTTGCCTGGCCCGGCGCCTCGCCGCGTGAGATAGAAGAACAGATTGTCCTACGGATTGAAGAGGCGATTGCAGGAATTGACGGCGTTAAGCATGTCGATTCGACGGCGCGTGAGGGCATAGCCTCTATCAACGTAGAAGGTGATGACAATATCGACGCGACGCGATTTTTGAACGAGGTTAAAAATCGTATCGACGGCATCTCGACGTTACCGCAGGATGCTTTCCCGCCAGTGGTGTCGCAATGGAGTAATTTTCAGCCCGGCGCCTTTATGGCGCTTTACGGCGATATCGGAGAACGCGAACTCAACCGCCTTGCACGCCAGCTTCGCGATGAACTCTCGCAGTTGCCGGGCGGTTCGCCGTTGGTCTTTCTCTGGGGCGCGCAAAAAGAGGAAGTTTCAATTGAAGTGTCCGAAGAAGCGTTGCGCCGTTACGGCCTGACCTTTGATGACGTATCGCGTGCGATCCGGGGCTCATCGATTAACCTCGCTGGCGGTCAGGTGCGAACCCAAACTGGTAATCTCCAGATTGCCGCGCGCGGGCTTGCGGACTCAGAAGAAGATTTTGAACGCATTGTGGTGCGCCAAAACGCTGATGGCTCGGTGATCAGGGTTCGCGATGTGGCAACCGTGATTGACGGCTTTGAAGATCGCCGGCAGATCCGCACGCTCAACGGCCAAAAATCGATTTCGATTGCAGTGCGTTCGCCGGAAACTTCCGATCTGCCAACCCTGTCTAAAACACTGAACGAATGGGTTGAAAAAAAGAACGAGGAACTGAAAGGCAAAGCGCAGATTTACATCTGGTTCGACGCCGCCGATCCGTTTAACGGCCAGCTTAATCTGGTTTCATCAAACGCTGTTTTTGGTCTCATTCTCGTCCTGATCGTGTTGATGCTTTTCTTGCGGCCAGCCGTCGCTATTTGGGTCGCGGTCGGCATTGCAGTGGCTTTCGCCGGCGCCTTTATCTTGATGCCGGCGACTGGCGTTTCGCTTAACTTCCTTTCGATTTTCGGATTCCTTCTGGTGATCGGGGTGGTCGTTGATGACGCGATCATTGTCGGCGAAAGTATTCACAACCAGGTGGAAGACGGCGTTAAAGGCGCCGAAGCGTCTGTGTTGGGTACGCAGCTTGTCTTGAAGCCGGTGTTTTTTGCCGTCCTGACAACGATGATTGCGTTTTCGCCATGGTTGTTTATTGGCGGCGGCGCAGCGCAATTTACCCGTCAGATCAGCCTGACGATCATCTATGCGCTTGGCTTTTCGCTGATCGAAGCATTCTTAATCCTGCCGGCGCATCTTTCTCACATGAAGCCGCAAAATAAAAACGGCGTCTATTACCGCCTGCAAAGTGTTTTTGCTGAGGGTATTTTAGTTTTCGCTGACACCGTATACCGCCCGATCATCAAGCTGTCGCTGCGGTTGCGCTATTTTACGGTTGCCGGGTTTGTTGTCAGTTTCGCCGTTGCGGTTGCGCTCTTATCGCAAGGGTGGGTTTCATTCAAATTTATGCCCGAGATCCAAGGCACGTTTATCTCGTTGAATGTCCGCCTACCCGAGGGCTCATCATTTACGCGCACCGAGCAGATTTATGATGAGGTAGAGCGCGCCGCCAACAACTTGAAGAAGAAACTCGGCAAGGCTGGCGATCTTGACTATGTTGAGTCGATTTATATCGCGGCCGATGAAGGCGAAGTGACATCCTATGTCACCATTGTTGATGCGAACCACCGTAAAGAATCGACGAAACAAGTCGCGGAAATGTTTCGCGAAGAGCTTGGGGAGATTCCTGATGCGGAAGAAATCAATATCGGCTTCACCCAAAATGACGGCGGCCCGGACCTTTCCTTTGGCGTTCAGGCCGACGATCTTGAGGATCTGAGGCTGGCGACAGTCGATCTGCAAAATTATCTGCGAACGTTGCCGGGCGCTTTCGATGTGCGCAACAATCTCCAATCGGCCACACCGGAACTGCGTATTGCGTTGAAGCCGGGTGCGGAACGCTTTGGCATCACTTTGGCTGAAGTCTCGCGCCAGGTGCGTCAGGCTTTTTACGGTGAAGAAGTGCAACGTCTTCCCCGTGAGGGCCAGGATGTGCGGGTGATGGTGCGCTATCCCAAAGCTGCGCGCTCGTCGCTGACGACCGTTGAGAGCATGCGTATCCGTACCGCGGATGGTCGTGAAGTGCCGCTATCAGCGGTGGCGGATGCGAAGTTTGCGCCGAGCTACAAACGCATTGAGCGTCGTGATCGCCAGCGCTCTTCGCGGGTTACAGCTGAACTGCGCGAAGGTATTGACCGTGCGGCGCTGATGAAAGATTACCGTGAAGAATTTGTACCCGAATGGACCCGCCGCCATCCTGGGGCGTCGCTTGTTCAGCGCGGTGACGCGGAAGAACAAGCCGAATTCATGGGAGAATTCTTGTCTCTTTATGTGGTTGCTCTGTTTGCAATGTATATGGTCCTCGCGATTGCTTTTTCATCCTACTGGCAACCGGCGCTAATCATGACCGCCATTCCGTTCGGGTTTATGGGCGCAGCGTTCGGTCATTTCATTTTCGGTCTTGATTTCGCGTTATTCTCGTTCTTCGGCGTGGGCGCGGCGGCCGGCGTTGTTGTCAACGACAATCTAGTGCTGATCGATTACGTCAATCGGTTGCGCAAGGACGGCGAGGGCGCTTACGCAGCGCTTGTCAAAGCCGGCGTGGGACGGTTCCGGCCGATTGTGTTGACATCGTTCACGACCTTTATCGGCCTTTTGCCTATCATGTTCGAAAGCTCAACGGATGCGCAATTCCTGAAGCCGACGATTGTATCGCTCGCTTTCGGCGTGTTCTTTGCCATGTTTGTAACACTGATCTTTGTTCCGGCGATGTATGCGGTGGGTGCTGATATCGCGCGGTTTTACCGTTGGGCCTGGACCGGCGAGAAACAGCCAAAAATTGGCGAAGGCGCGTCGGCCGACAGCGATTATGGCGACCTGGGAGGGGGCCGGGGCAGAGCGCTGGACGGCCAGTCCGAGCGCCCCAATCCGTTATGGGGGCCGGCTGAATAGGAGCGAATCGGCAGAATCAGCGCCGACCACACAACCTAAGGGTGTTAACCTTATGTTAAGACCTTGATGAGAAGTTAAGAATATCTTCTCCCGAGAAGATACCCCACCATACCCCACGACAGTGAGTACCGGCCGCGTTTTTCCCCAAAACGCGGCCGTCTCATA
>JAJFFZ010000127.1 GCA_021776395.1 Hyphococcus sp.
ATTTTTTCATCTCCGGCACGCCCAGCACTTTGACTTTAAGGCCAAGCGCGGTGAGCTTCTGGCAACGCTTGGCGAAACTGTCCGGATAGAGAACATTGGCCGGTTCGGAAACCAGATCGCGCGTCAAAAAGACGCCGTCGCCGATTTTCTCATGCGGCGTATACGCAGCCTTACCGCCGACCGCGGATGTATGAATGGCGATTTTTGTCAGCGCTGGCTTGTCGTCTTTTTCGACGGTGGTGCGGTATTTATCGAAACGATAGCTCCGCATCCGCGCGCCATGAGCGATCCGCGCGGCCATTTCACCAGCGTTGAGTTTTTTCGCGGACAAACCGTCAAGCGCGAAAACCGCGGTCTTCTCGCGACTCGCCTGTAGTCTTGCTATCACCTGGCCGCCAAGCGCCTCAGCATCCAGCGCGGTGAAATCTTTTGTCGCCCCGGCGCCAATCAGCACAACGCGGCCATTGCCAATGCCGGCCGGCGACATGATTTCGAGGAACCGCCCTTTTTTGGGCTTATAGCCAGCCGCTTTGGCGGCGCGGTCCAGCGCGCCGTCAGTTTTGGCGTTGATATCTTGATATGCTTTCGCCTTTTTTCCGTCCTCAAAAACCGGAATGATAATCGCGCCGGTTTTTGGCAGGACGGCGGTTGAATTAGTGACTTGCATCTTTCCCTCTTTATTTGTGTTTTTGCGGCCTGACGCGCAGAATATGGCCGAACAATCAAACGGTTTCAGCGCGCCGGCGAGTTGTGCTAGGCCGGGGTGATATTGGAAGGCGACAATCTAACCGCCCTGCGCCATAAGGGAAGACCGCCCGCTTGAACAGCCTTGATAAATATATTCTGCGTCAATGCCTGACCCCGTTATTGATGATTTTGATCGTGATTACGTCGATCGTATGGATGACGCAAAGCTTGCAGCGAATCGAAATCATTGTAAAATTCGGGCAGGGGCTGGGCGTTTTCGCATATTTGAGCATCCTGATCATTCCGAGCCTGCTGGCGATCATCATCCCGTTTGCTTTGTTTGGCGCTGCGGTTTTCGCCTTGCACCGGCTGCATACCGACAGTGAAATTGCGGTGATGTTCGCCGCCGGAGTGAGCCGCTGGCGGCTGGCGGCGCCGATTCTCCTGATCACCCTGTTTGGCGCGCTGGCGACTTTGTACGTGAATGTCGATTTGATGCCCAGAAGCTACCGGACGATGAAGCAAGCCGTCGCAGATATCCGCGCCGACTTCGCCAGCTCCGTCATTCGCAGCGGTGAGTTCATGACTTATATTGACGGGTTCACCATTTACGTCGATGAGGCGCGCCCGGGCGGACAGTTTGTCGGCCTTTTGGTCAATGACTACCGCAATAAAAACGACCCCAAGACTTATATGGCGCAGAAAGCCATCCTGCGCGACAACGGCGCCGGGCCAATGCTGATATTAAAAGACTGCAACATCCAGAGCACCGACAAGGAGACAGGCGTGGTGGATATCATCCGCTTCGGTGAATTGGCGGTGAATATTTCAAGCTTTCAGAAAGGACGCGGCGAGCTGGTTCTGGAATTGACCGAGCGCTATCCGCGCGAACTTCTCAATCCGGATATGTCCAAGCCCTATGATCGCGCCAACGCCGCCAAGCTGATCGCTGAAGGACATGCGCGTTTTGCCGCGCCGTTATACGCCTTCGCGTATGTGCTAGTCGGGCTGTATGCAATGCTCGGCGGCGCCTATAATCGGCGTGGCTATGTGGTGCGCATCGCCGCCGCCGGCGCGGTTATTTTTACTGTTCGCATCGCCGGCTTTCTGGTCCAGGGTCTGGTCGAGACATCAGGCGCCTATTGGATGCTATACGCCGTTCCCGGCCTCATCATCGTGATTTTCGCAAAGCTGTTATTCGCTCCCATACGTGGGCCAGTGCGTTTGCTTCCCACAGCCTCTCAAGAGGCCGCCTGATGCCGCCGGAAACCTTGTTTAAATATATCGCCCTGCGCGCCATGATCGGTATTGGCGGCCTGTTGCTCATCCTCGCCAGCCTGGTGCTGTTAATCGACCTGATCGAAAACCTGCGCTTTGTCAGCAAATTACCGAATGGCAGTTTTGGCCTGGCTGTCACCCTAACGGTTTTGCGCGCGCCATCCCTGACCCAGGCTTTAATTCCGTTTGTATTTTTGTTTGGCTCAATCTGGATGTTCCACCAGCTTAATCGCAGATCGGAACTCGCGGTCATGCGCTCCGCGGGGCTGTCGATATGGCGCCTGCTCGGGCCGGCGGGCTTCATTGCCGCCCTTATCGGCGTTCTCATCATCACGGTCTTTGACCCGATGTCATCGACGCTTCTGTCCTATGCCGAGCAGATCAAAACCAAAATGCAGGGTAAATCCGATAATGTCGTGCGGCTCTTTGAGGATGGCATCTGGTTGCGCCAGCGCGACGCCGCCCAACAAATCATCGTCAATGCAAAAAATCTCGACGCTGATAAAGGCATCCTCGGACAGGTCACGGTTTGGCGGTTTGGACCTGATAATGAGTTTTTGGAAAGAATTGACGCCGGCCAGGCGGTGATGTCCGGCTCCACAATGGAGATGCATGATGCGCGGCTAACCTCGATTTCTGACCAGAGGCAGCTTCGCACGCCAGTCTACGCCATCAACACGACACTGACCGCGGAAGGCCTGGGTGAACGCGTAGTCCCGCCGGAAACCATGTCGTTGTGGCAATTGCCGCGCTATATTCTGATGGCGGAAGCGGCCGGACTGCCGACCGCCCGGTATCATATCCGGTTTCACGATTTGAGCTCAACACCGCTGAAATTGCTGGCGATGGTGTTGATCGCCGCTGCTTTTTCGCTGCGACCAACCAGGCTAGGCGGCGCGCTTCAGCTCGTGGCGGCGTCGATTGGCGCTGGTTTCCTGCTTTATATTGTCTCGGAAATATCTACGGCGTTAGGCGAATCAGAGCTCGCCCCGGCGGCGCTGGCGGCATGGACGCCGGCGATTGTTGCAACCCTTGCAGCGATCACGGCGCTGTTGCATATGGAGGATGGATAGCCGGACGCGGGTCTTGGCATTGTCCGGCTGGACCTCGTCCGGGCGGCGATCTAACCATAGACAGCGCAAGATTTTCGATTCGCGCGCATGAGGAGCTGTTTTGAGTCGCAATCGCCGCATAGCGCGACTGTGGATCACTACCGTTTTGGCAAATGCCGGAGCGGCGTTTCCGGCATGCGTCCTCGCCTATCAGTCGCCGCCGCCCGCCAGCCCGACCGGCGCTTCACCAGAAACCGGTGAGACTTTTTTTGGAATTGATGATGCGGGCGCTGCTGAAGACGCCGACCAGGTTTTGTTCGAAGCCAACACGGTAACGCGCCAATTTGCTGACGGGCCGATTGTTGCTGAAGGCGATGTGCGGGCGTTTTTTGGCGAGCGGTATTTGCGCGCCGACCGGCTGATCTATGACCCCGCCTCCGATGTTGTCACCGCCGAGGGTAATGTCTCGGTGACCGATTCCAATATGGAGACTGTGTTTGCAGGCCGGGCCGTTCTTTCAGGCGATTTGCGGGACGGTATTGTCGATAATTTCAGCGCACTGCTCAAAAATAACACCCGTCTTGCCGCGGCCAGCGCTGTGCAAGAGCAAGGCGCGCGGACACGCCTGAAAAATGCGGTCTTTACGTCCTGCAATGTCTGCAACTCCCATGGCGGCGCAAAAACGCCGACTTGGCGCATAAAGGCGCTCAGAGTGACCCGCGATCTGGAGCGCAAAGTCATTCGCTTTCATCATGCCTTTTTTGAAATTAAGGGCGTACCGGTTTTGTATACGCCATACCTGCAAGGCCCCGATCCGTCAGTCGAACGTCAGTCAGGTTTTCTGACGCCGCGCATCGGCACATCCAGCCGGCTCGGATTTAATTTCGAACTGCCCTATTATCTTGCTCTTTCAAATTCCCAGGACGCGACCTTCTTTCCAAAATACACCGCCAAGGACGGCGTCCTGTGGCAAGCCGAATACCGGTTACGCGGCAAGCGCGGCTATCATGTCCTGTCTGGCGGCATCATTGATTTCAACAACACCAACGCGCAGGAGGAAAATATTCCCGGCGTCCGGTGGCACTATTTTGGGCGCGGCTATCGCGACTTTGGCGCCAAATGGCGGCTCAGCTATGATTTCGAGCGGGTGTCCGACAACACCTATTTACGGCGCTACCGCGTACAACGGCGCGGCGACCTTCGCCAGGCGCTTAACCGCGGCAACACCAATCAGCTGCGCAGCAATGTCCGCGCAGCATGGGCGAGCGGCGGCTCAAAGCTGACCTTCGACACTTATCTGTTTCAAGGATTGCGCGCGCAGGACGACACAGCCACCACACCGTACATCTTACCGCTGATTGACTACAAACACGAGTTCCAATCCAAGCTCGCCGGCGGCAAGGCCCGTATCGGCGCCAATATCGCATCAATCTACCGGACCGGCGGCACAGACTCGCAACGCTTTACCGCAACCGCAAACTGGGACCGCGACATCACTACGCGCGGCGGCCATCGGTTCCATTTATTTGCCGAAGCCCGCACCGACGCTTATTTTTTCCAGGACCTCGATCAGGGCACGGAAAGCATCCCTGGCATTCCCGGTGATCCGACAGAGTTTGAAGCGCGCTTTGCACCAACCGCAGGCGTGGAATGGTCATATCCGCTAACGCGTTCTTTGGGACCGGCGCGACTTTTCATAGAGCCGCGCGTTCAGCTGATTGCAAGTCCGGCAAATATTGAAAACGGCCAGATAATCAATGAGGACTCGCAAAGCATCGAATTCGATTATGCGGGACTTTTCGATTTCAACAAAGCAACCGGCTATGACGCGTTCGAAGACGGGCAACGGATGAATATTGGCGTTACCGCCTCCGCAGTATGGCCAAATGGCATTTCGCTCGAGGGATCAATCGGACAGCAGTTTCGTATTCAATCGACCGACGCCTTTGATATTTCATCCGGACTGGGCGATAAAAATTCCGACGTCGTCGGCAGTCTCAATGTTCGCTTTGGTTCGGTAGGCGGCATCGAAAACCGTTTTCGAATTGACAACAAAAGCGGCGATGTCCAGCGGGTAGAATCTATGGTCTTTATGCGTGCGGGGCCAGTGAGCGGTAATGTCAGTTATGTCCGCCTCAATGAAGAAAATGTTTTCGCCAACCTCATTCGCCGTGAGGAACTGACGGCAAGGGGCAAACTTAAACTCACCCGGCACTGGTCGGCCGCCGGGGCCTGGCGGCTTGACCTGGAAAGCGATCAGACAATCCGGCAGGATTTCTCGATTGGCTATGAAGACGAGTGCTCCACATTCGCCGTCACTTTCCGTCGCGACCGCACAAGGGATGAAAATCTTGAGCCCGACAATGCGGTGCTGATCAGCTTTACGCTCAAGTCCTTGGTCGAGTAGCCAGGCCGAAACGCTTGCGCGGCCCCAATTTTGCTATATTTTCAGTCCATCACGCCCGGGCTAGAGGGTTGCTATAACGGGACCACAGCGTACAAACTGTCGGTCTAACGCGTAACACGGTAATGACTTTGAAAAAATTTTTCTTACTAATTTCAATTAGTTGCTCACTTATCTTGAATGTCGGCGCCAGCCTTGCTCAGGAGGCGGCCGCCACCGCCCTCACCAGCGAAGAGGTCATCCGACGATCCGGGGTGCCGCGCGAAGCGGTCGCTGCTGTCGTCAATGATTCAGTTGTCACCACATTCGATGTGCGCCAGCGCATGCGCCTTATGCTGCTGTCCTCAGGCGGAAAAATTCCCGAGGACGCCCTCGCCCAGCTACAGCAGCAAGCGCTCAAAGACCTGATCGATGAGCGGCTTAAGCAGCAAGAGACCACGGAATACGATGTTGATGTAACCGATCAGGAAATTCAGCAGGAACTGACGACTATTGCCGCTCAATCCAATATGAGGCCCGAAGACTTGCAGGCCGTGCTGAAAACGCAAGGCGTATCCATCAACTCTCTGAAACAACAACTGACAACCTCAATCGCCTGGCCGCAACTTGTTCAGGGCAGGTTTCGCGACCGCATTCGCATCAATGACGATGAAATCGAAGATACGCTTCAACGCATGCGCGAGGATGCAAGTCTTGAGCAATTTCTGATTTCAGAAATCTGTATTTCCGTCGATGACCCGTCACAAGCGCAGCAATATTACCAAGGCGCGCTGCAACTGCTTGAACAGATGCGCCGCGGCGTTCCGTTCAGCGTCATTGCACAACAGTTTTCCGCCTGCACCACCGCTGCGGTCGGCGGCGATATGGGTTGGGTTCGCGCCGGAGAGTTGGAACCGGAGCTCGACGCGGCCCTTCGTGAATTGCCTATCGGGTCCGTTACCAACCCAATTCCATCCGGAGGCGCGTTCATGATGCTGGCGGTGCGAGACAAACGCGAAGCCGTTATCGCTGGCCAGCCTACCTTTAAACTTGCTTATCTGTCGGCGGCTGAATCTGTCGGCGAAAACACAGCACGGTTTGCATTCGAGCGCGTAACCACCGCCGATGTCTGTTCCGGGCGGGCTTTGCGCATCGATCTTGGAAAAAATATCGGCTACACGCTGCTCGAAAATGTGACACTCGACATGATTGACCCGCGCTTTGCCGAATTCATTGAAGATTTGGATCACAAAGAAACCAGCCCGGTAATCAAGGCGGACGGCGCCTATCATGCGGCGTATGTGTGCGACAAAGACGATGGGCTTGGCCTGCCGTCGCGGACGACGATTGAAAACCGCATCTATCAGCGTCAGCTCACGCGGATCGGCCTGCAATATCTGCGCGATATCGAACGCCGCTCGACCGTCGACATCCGCCTCAAAGAGCCGCTTTCTCTAAACGGCTGAAAAGCCGAAGACAAAGCAGGCGGGGGGCCTAATGCGGGCGCCCATACCGATAATGACTGACCGCCTATAGCAAAATGCATTAAATATGAATCGTTGCATTTTGCTATAGT
Organism: Hyphococcus sp.; assembly: GCA_021776395.1. Taxonomy (GTDB): domain Bacteria; phylum Pseudomonadota; class Alphaproteobacteria; order Caulobacterales; family Parvularculaceae; genus Hyphococcus. Next base: position 6,977 of record JAJFFZ010000127.1, read on the forward strand.
CTTTTCGTGGTCGCATCGCGAGGCGCAAAAACCGGCGCCCACTTTTTGCTCGATGCTCTAGCTCTATACCAACTCAGCGTCGGTAAGCACCTCAACTAGCGCCGGCCCCTCATGAGCGATGGCCTGACGCAGGGTGGCTTCCAGCGCATCGCGCGACGTCACCCGCAACCCAAGCCCACCGCAGCTTTGTGCAAATTCGGCAAAGTTCGGGTTGGTCAGCGACGTTTGCCATACCGGCCACTCGCCGCTGCGCTGTTCTTTTGAGATTTTACCCAACTCGCAATTATTCATCAGCACATGCGTGATGTTCATATTGTAGTGAACCGCTGTGGTGAACTCCATCGCATACTGACCAAAGCCGCCATCGCCAGAGATGGATACCACCTTGCGCCCGCGATAGTCGTCAAAATCTTGCGTCGCCGCCCAGGCGCCCATTGCCGCGGGAAAGCCAAAGCCGATAGAGCCGAGATATCCCGACATCAATATGCGCTGACCGCAGGGTTCAAAATAGCGGCCAAAGGAATAAGTGTTGTTGCCGACATCAACCGGCATGATGGCGTCGGCCGGGACCACTTTTGTCATCGCCGCAAACAGCGAGGCTGCATTGATGCCCTTGCCGCGATCATCACCAAGGCGACTTTCCTTTTCGCGCCGCCAGATTTTCCAGCGCTCTGCGATCTCGCCAAGTTGGTCGGCGCCGGCGGCGCGTTGTGGCCGCGCAGCGCGCATCAGCCGAAGCGTTTGGCCAATCTCTCCCCACACCGGATAGGCGACGGGATGACTTTTGCCGAGATGCATGCGATCAAAATCGATTTGCACAATCGGCTTTGACGGCTCTATCCCGGTGTGATGCGAAAACGATGCGCCTATAGCGACGATCAGGTCGCACTCATTCATAAACCACGACGCAATCGGCGTTCCTGAACGACCAAGAACGCCGCCGGCGTTTGGATGGCTATCGGGAATTTGCCCCTTCGCCTTGAACGTCGTCACCACCGGACAGCGCAAATGCTCGGCCAGTTCAACCACATCCGCCGTCGCCTCGCGCGCGCCATAACCAACGATAATCAATGGCTGCCTGGCGGCGTAAATCGCCTCGCTCGCCGTGCGGACGACATCATCGGGCGGGGTCATGCGCGCATCAACCATGCGCCCTTGCGGACTTCCCGCTTTCATATCCGGCGCCGGCAAAGTCTGAGCGTCATCGGGAAAAATCAACACCGACACATCACGCTCAATCAAGGCGCTCTTCATTGCAAGGTTGGTCGTCTCCGCATAATTGGACGCATGCAGAACAAGCTGGTTAAACTTGCCAACTGGCGCAAAGGCGCCGTGAAGATCGATATCCTGAAATGCAAACGGCGAGAACACCTGCACCTGAACTTGTCCGGCACAGGCAATGATCGGCGCGCGGTCAACCTTCGCATCCCACAATCCTGTCATCAAGTTTGTTGCGCCCGGCCCGGCAATCGAAAAACATACCGCCGGCTTGCCCGTCAGTTTCGCATATCCCGAACAGGCGAAAGACGCCGCACCCTCATGACGAATACCGATATAGCTGAGATTGCCGGCATCTTCCTGGCGCCGGAACGCATCAGCCAGACCAAGATTAGAATGGCCAACCATGCCAAAGACGCGCTTCACGCCCCAATTGACCATGGTCTCCGCGACGACATCGGTTGACGTGCGCTGATGCTGGGGCTCCGGCGGCACGCCGATATAAACACCGTCATCGCGCAGCTCGACCGGATACATCTCTTGGCCTGAATCTTCATGCCCGCCTGGCGGCTTGCCGGTCAGTGGGTCAAAGTCCCATCCGTGCCACGGGCAACGCAACCAACATTGGCCGTCAGCGCCTTTTTCAATCGACCCCTCGCCAAGCGGTCCGCCCTGATGCGGACAACGATTGTCCATCGCCGCATACTGACCATCGAAATGAACCAACGCCAGGGTCCGTCGCCCGACCGTTACCGAGCTTACTCGCCCCTCTTGCACCTCGTCTTTGGCGGCTGCAAACTTCCACTCGATAGTCTTCGGCGTCGCATCGCTCATCAGCGGTTTTTCCTTTTCAACTTCTTGTTGGGCGCCTGTATCTATAGCCGAGACTGGTCACTTGCCGAATATTCTCGAAAATATAGTTTTCATTGTGAAATTGGCTCGCGAACTATGTTCTGAATGTGTTTTGCAATTTTGAGCAGAACCAATAGAGTGGTGCAAATCACAATGTGCACCGGACCACCTTCTGGACGTTAAAAGGCGATAAATATGGCGCAAAACTGGGTCGCGATAGCCAAATGGGCTGAGCTCGAAGACCGCAAGCCTGCTTATGCCCTGGTTACCGGTGTTGACCTCGTCATCGTGCGTTATGATGATGCCGTCTCAGTTCTATATGGCCGCTGCCTGCATCGCGGCGCATTGCTGTCAGACGGCCATGTTGATGGCGACAATTTGATCTGTGGACTGCATGATTGGGACTATCGGTTGGACTCCGGCGTTAGCGCATATAACAATTCAGAAACGC
>JAJFFZ010000128.1 GCA_021776395.1 Hyphococcus sp.
TCCCTGCGCCATTGATCCCTGACATGGGGGCGCTTAAACGCGGAGGACGAATAGATGAGGTGGCCCAAGTGAAAGTCCTGTTGATCGGCGGCGGCGGCCGGGAACATGCGCTGGGATGGAAACTCGCGCAAAGTCCCGAAATGTCAAAGCTTTTTATGTCGCCTGGCAATACAGGTCTCAATCCCATCGGCGAGACTTTGACTATACCAGAAAACGACACGAAAAAGCTCGTATCCTTTTCTAAGGACAATAATGTCGATCTTGTGATTGTCGGGCCGGAAGCGCCGCTGGCCGACGGGCTTGGGGATGCGCTGCGCGCCGCCGGAATCGCCTGTTTCTGCCCCGATAAAGCGGCTGCGCGGCTGGAAACCTCCATAAGCTTCATGAAAGAGGTCTGCGCCGCCGCCGGCGCGCCAACCGCCGCCTATGGGCGATTTACCGAGCCCGCCCCAGCGAAGGCGTTTTTGCGCGACCAAACCCCGCCTTACGTCGTCAAGGCGGACGGGCTCGCCGCCGGCAAGGGCGTGGTCATCGCCGACACCCTCAATGAGGCGGATGCGGCGATCGACGAGATGCTCGCCGGCCAGTTTGGCGAGGCCAGCGCAGCGATTGTGATTGAGGAATTTATGACCGGCGAGGAAGCCAGTTTCTTCGCCATCACCGACGGCGCAACAATATTGCCGATGGTCGCCGCACGCGATCACAAGCGCGCTTATGATGGCGACAAGGGCCCCAATACCGGCGGCATGGGCGCCTATTCTCCGGCGCCGGTGTTCACCGAGACCGTTTACCAACGCACCATGAGTGACATCATTGAGCCAGTAGTCGCGGAAATGGCGCGGCGCGGCGCGCCTTATGTCGGCGTTCTCTATGCCGGGCTGATGATAGAAAACGAGCGCCCGCGCCTGGTTGAGTTTAACGCCCGATTCGGCGATCCGGAATGTCAAATCATGATGCGGCGTATGAACAGCGATTTGCTGCCCGTCCTGCATGCGGCGGCTTGCGGAAAACTGGAAGGCCTACGCTTTGACTGGAGCGACGACGCCGCGGCCCTGGTGGTGATGGCGGCGAAGGGCTATCCGGGTAGTTATGACAAGGGATCGACAATCCGCGGCGTCGACGCCGCCAATAACTTGCCCGGCGTGGTGGTGTTTCATGCGGGAACCAAACAGCAAGACGGCGCGCTGGTCGCTAATGGCGGGCGGGTTTTGAACATCACCGCAACCGGGGCAAGCTTGCGCGAGGCGATTGCGCGCGCCTATCGCGGCGTTGATGCGATCGACTGGCCGCAAGGGTTTTATCGCCGTGATATTGGCGGGGCCGATTTATGAAACCGCTCGATCAATGGCGCGGTGAGGCGCAATATTTTGACGCCAATGGCCATCAGATCGCCTATTGGGCCAGCGCCGCCACAGATGAAGGCCCCGCAAACAATAAGCCGTGGCTGCTGTTGATCCACGGCTATCCGACCTCATCGTGGGACTGGACGGCGATGTGGCCGAAGCTGGAAGAAAAATTCAACCTCGTCGCCCTCGACATGCTCGGCTTTGGCCTGTCCGATAAACCAAAATCATTCGCCTACGCCATAAGCCGCCAGGCTGACCTCCAGGAAGCCTTACTGGCGCAACTCGCCATTAGCGAAGCGCATTTGTTCGTCCATGATTATGGCAACACCGTCGGTCAGGAATTGCTGGCGCGTCACAATGAGGGCGCTTTAAGTTTCGCTATCAAATCGGTGTGTTTTTTAAATGGCGGGTTGTTTCCTGAACAACACCGGCCGCGCCCGGTCCAGAGGCTGGGCCTGACGCCGCTCGGCTTTTTGCTTGGCAAAATGATGACCCGCGATAAATTGCGCGCCACCTTCGATCAAATATTCGGGCCGGAGACCAAAGCCTCGGACCTTGAAATTGACAGCCACTGGGCGCTGATCCGCCAACAGAATGGCAACAAGATACTGCATAGACTGCTGCACTATATCCCGGAACGCAAAAAATATCGCAGCCGCTGGGTCGGTGCGCTGCATGAGGCGCGCGCGCCCATACGCCTCATCGATGGCGGCGCCGATCCGGTCTCCGGGCGCCATCTCTATGATTATTACCGTCAGGAAATTGCCGGCGCCGACGCGGTGTTGCTTGATGATATCGGCCACTATCCGCATACGGAAGCGCCCGGGCGCGTGCTCAGCGCCTTCTTTGATTTTCACGCCAAAATTGGGACCGATTTTTCATGAGTGCTTTCCTGACCGTATTTTTCAGCATTTTCCTCGCCGAACTTGGCGACAAAACCCAGCTCGCCACCGTGCTGTTCGCTTCCGAAGACGGGCAATCCAAAACCCTTGTCTTCGCCGGCGCATCACTGGCGCTTATCGCCTCAACCGGTCTGGCGGTCCTGCTCGGCGCAATGGCGGAGCGGTATCTCACTATGGCGCCCTTGAAACTGTTAGCCGGCCTCGGCTTTGTCGTCATTGGCGTGCTAATGATTGGCGAACATTTCCGCGCCGCCTGAAGGAGCCTTTCCAATGTCGTCCGATCCTGCTGCCGATTTTACCGGCGTCGCCGCAACGCCCGACCACCTCAAATTCGACGAGGCCGCGCTAGACGCTTATATGCGCGCCCATGTGGAAGGCTTTGTGGGGCCGATCACGGTTGAAAAATTTAAAGGCGGGCAATCCAACCCGACTTATTTGCTGACCACGCCG
>JAJFFZ010000129.1 GCA_021776395.1 Hyphococcus sp.
CGCCAATTACTATGGCGCATATTTTCCCGTCCTTTGCCTATGGCGGGCAACAGACGCGGTTTGCCGCGCTTGCCTGCGGTCTGGGACGCGGCTTTATCCATCATGTCGTAGCGCTTGACGGCGACAGGGCCGCGCGCGCACTGCTCTCGCCCAATGTTTCGGTGACGTTTCACGATTTCAAAGCGCGCAAATCTTCGCTTGCCAGTATTCGCAACATTGCCGGATTTTGGCGCCTGTTTAAAACCATCAAGCCTGATATTCTGTGTACCTATAATTGGGGCGCGATGGAGGCGGTCCTCGCCAACCGGCTTGGCGCCGGCGCGCCCAACATCCATTTTGAAGACGGCTTCGGCGCGGGGGAAGACCCGGCGCGCCAAAAGACCCGCCGGGTCTGGGCGCGGCGTTTCTGGTTGCGTAAATCGGTGGTGGTTGCGCCCTCGGTACGGCTTGAAAGCCTCGCAACCGATATCTGGAAGCTGAACCGCAAACGCGTCATCCGCATTCCCAACGGCGTAGATTTTGAGCGCTTTCAAGTCACGCCCACGAGACCGAACCGTTACATTGAAGTCGGCTCGATTGGCGCCTTACGGCCGGAGAAAAATTATCTGAGATTAATCGCCGCCTTTTTGAAGGCCGACCCGGAGAAAAAAGCCAGGCTGACGATTGTCGGTGAAGGCCCGGAGCGAGCAGCGCTGGCGGCGGCGATAAAACAGGCTGGCGCGAGCGAGCGGATATCGCTGCCCGGCGCGACGCAAACGCCGGAGCAGTTTTACTGCAATTTCGACGCCTATGCGGTCTCGTCGGACACCGAGCAGGCGCCGCTGACGCTGATGGAGGCGATGGCGGCGGGGCTGCCGGCGGCGTCGACCAATGTTGGCGATGTGGCTGATATTGTGGCGGATGAAAACCGCGCCTTCATCACTCCGCTGGGCGACGACAATGCGTTTGTGCTGGCGCTCACCCACCTCATCCAAAACTCCGACACACGCTCAACACTTGGCGCCGCGAACCGCCGAAAAGCGAAGAAAGAATATGACGCGGCAAAAATGATTGAGCGCCACCGCGTGCTTTACCTTTCCATGGCGCGATTAAAATGACCGATATCCGGGTCCGCAGGTTGAACGACACGGCAGAATTTCTGACCCGGTGGACAGCGCACTATCAGCGCGCGGAAAACCCGTCCTTCTACCAGTCCCCGGCCTGGATGTCGGCGTGGCTGGAAAGCGCCGGGCGCGCTGCGCTCTATAGCGTTGAGGCAAGTCGGGAAGGGCGCATACTGATGATGGGCGTCGTTGGCGCCGGGCCGCGCCGCCCGGCGGTACTGGGCCTGAAAGAAGTGCGCCTTCAGGAAACCGGCGAGGCGGCGCTCGATGAGATTTATGTTGAGTATAATGATTTTTTGACGGCGCCGGAAGCGGATGCGGACATGCGCCGCGACGCCATTGACGCGCTGGCGCGGGAATTTTCAGGCGCCGATGCGATTGTGTTTCGTAATGTTCGCGCGCAGCTCGCGGCGGCGGTACGCGCATGGGCGGCGGGCGCATGGGATTGCGTCACGCTGGGAGAGCAAACGGTCTATGTGGTTGATCTGGGCGCTGTGCGCAGCGCCGGCGGGGATTTTCTTGCCTCGCTAAGCGGCTCCTTCAAGACCAAACTGCGCCGCGCAATAACGGGCTATGAACAGCGCGGTGCGCTGTCCTGTCATGTTGCATCAACCGAGGATGAGCGCTGCGCTGCATGGGAGAGGCTTACGGCGCTGCATCAGGCGAGCTGGCGCGCCCGTGGGCGCCCGGGCAGTTTCGCCAACCAGAAGCTGGTTGCGTTTCATAAAAACCTGCAATGTCATGCGGGCGAGGCGGTGCATCTGTTCGAGGTGCGCTGCGGCGCGCAAACCATTGGCGTCCTATATAATTTTATCCATGAAAAACGCGTGCTCAATTATCAAAGCGGGTTTAAATTTGAAGACGACAACAAACTAACGCCGGGCTTTGTCTGCCACGCGCTGGCCTGCCAATATTATCTCGATGCCGGGTTTGAAATTTACGACCTGCTCGCCGGCGAGGCAGATTACAAAAAGCGCCTCGGGGCGCCATCGGAAACGCTAACCAGCCTGTCGCTGGAACGCCCGTCACCGCGTAATAAAGTCCGCTATCTGATGAAAAACCTACGCCGCTGATTTGCGCAAGAACGCATCAAACATAATGACGCTCCACAGCTCATGGGCGTAGTTGCCGGCGCCGTTGCGGTGGCTTTGCGCCATCTTCATAACATAGCCCTCATCGATGAGACCGCTCTGGCGCCATGCGTCGGAGGCTTCCAGCCGGTCGAGCGGATTGGCGTCTTTAGCGCGCAACCATGCGGCGACGGGAAAATCGAAGCCTTGTTTTTTGCGGGTCAAAAACTCGCGGCCCAGGCGCGGCGCCAGCGCCTGCTTCAAAACGCGCTTGCCCGCGCCATGGCGGAGCTTATAAGCCACCGGCAAGGCGCCGGCCCATTCCACGAGCTTATGGTCGAGCATGGGCGGGCGCACCTCCAGCCCATGGGCCATGGATGCGCGGTCAATTTTCGTCAGCATACGGCCGGGCAGCCAGGTGAGGAGGTCCGTGTGCTGGGCGACGGACAGAGCGTCGGGCGCCCCCGCTTCGCTCATCGCTTCGGCGATAACGCTTTGCGGACGGTAACCGCCAAGGCTTTGTCTGAGGTCCGGGTGCAACATCGCGCGCGCTTGTTCCGGCAGGTTGATGGCGACGGCCGCCGCATAGCCTTCCGCGCTGTCGCGCGCCAGCGCCTGAAATGTGGTCTTGAACCGTAAAGCGCGCGGCGCGGCGTCGAGCTTTGGATAGAGCGCGCCGGCGGGACCGAACACTGCGCGGCGAAGCCACGACGGCGCGGCGCGGCGGATTTTTTCCTCACCGAGAAAAAACGGGTAACGCCGATAGCCGGCGAACAGCTCGTCGCCGCCGTCGCCTGACAGCGCAACCGTCACATGCCGGCGCGCCAGCCTGGCGACGATGTAGCTCGGCAGCGCCGACGGGTCCGCGAACGGCTCGTCATAGGCCGCCGCCACATCATCGATAAGCGAGAGGTCATGGGCGTCGACGGTGTGTTCGAAATGTTTGGCGTTTAATTTCTCGGCAATACCGCGCGCGGCGCTGCGTTCATCATGGGCGCGCTCGTTAAAGCCGATGGTGCAGGTGATGAGGTCGTTACCGGCCTCGCGCATCGACGCGACAACGCCAGCGGAATCGACGCCGCCGGACAGGAACGCACCGAGCGGAACATCGGCCATCATCTGCGCCGAGACGGCGTCGTCGAGGCGTGCGCGCAATGCTTCTGCGGCATCCTCGAAGGAAAGCGTGCTGTCTGTGGTGAAGCTCGGGCGCCAATAGCGCTGAAGCGCCACCGGGCGCCCGGGGCCAGCGGTTAATATATGCGCCGGCGGTAATTTTTGAATGTCGCGATAAATCGATTTCGGGTCGGGGACGTAGCCATAATAGAAATAATCGGCGACCGCTGCCGGGTTTAATTCCGTCGATAGGAGCCCCGATGCAATCAGCGCGCTGGCTTCTGACGCAAACAACAAAAACCCATCCGCCGTCTCGCCATAGTAAAGCGGCTTTTCGCCGAGCCGGTCACGCGCCAGCGTCAGCCGGCGTGCGTCCGGGTCCCAGAAGGAAAACGCGAACATGCCGCGCAACTGATGGATAAACTCCGTATCGTGAAGCGCCCAGCCTTCGGCGAGAATTTCCGTATCGCTGCGGGTGCGCGGCGTAAATCCCTCTTGTGCAAGGTCTCGCGCCAGCTCACGGTAGTTATAAATCTCGCCATTCAACGACAAGACGCCGCCGCTCTGGCTATGAAACGGCTGGGCGCCGCCTTCCCGGTCGATAATAGCGAGACGGCGATGGCCAAAGCCGACGCCCGGCGCGATGAAAAACCCTTCGCCGTCCGGGCCGCGATGGCGCAGCGCATCGGTCATGCGTTGAAGCGCGGCGCGGTCGACCTCACGCGTGGCTTTTAAATCGACGATGCCTGCAATGCCGCACATGGCTATGGCTGCTCAATGCGCGTCAACCAGGCGCTAAGCGGTTCCAGGTCGCCGGTGAAGTTGCGCAAGGCAGAGACGGCGTCCGCCGGGTCGCGGTTGTAGGACGCGGCGATGATAATCAGCCCGCCGGAAGGATTGCGCCCCACAAGTTTTGCTTTTGCTTGCGCCAGCTTCATGCGCCAGCGCTCGACAAAGACGTCGCCATCCAACCAATAGACCGTCACCGCCGCCAGGCGCCGGCGTTCCGGTGCGGCGAGAATATCAATCCGTCGCGTCTTTGAGGTTCCAAACAGATAGATGACCGCGTCGCGCACGCCGATATGGCGCCAATAGTCGCCCGACCAGGCGCGGTTTTTATAGTTGATAATTTCGCCGCCTTTGCGGTCATGGGTGAAATAACCGAGCGAGACATAGACGGTGTTGTCACCGCTGACATAAGTCGCGCCGGCGGTGCGGTCGGCCTGTTGCAGTTCTGCGCGCCAGTTTTGCGCCGGCGGCAAGATGCGCCAGCCCGGCGCGTTCAACAGCGACAGGCTGACCGGCGCGGGTTTATGAACTGGGCGCTCGATAACAACGTTGGCATAGATGGCGGCGCCAGCGATCATCGCAATCGCAGCCAACATTGCCGGCAGGGCGTTGGCGCCGGCGGGTTGCACTTGCGCCGGCGGGTGCGGCGCCGGCGCGTCCGCAAAGCGCCGCCCCACAGCGATTAATCCCAGGAACAACAGCGCATAGAATATCCAGCCGATCAACAAATGATCTGGCCCCACCGCCCATTGCATGTCGGTGAGGGTTGCAATCAGCACTAGTAAAAATGCGCGCAACCCGTTGGCGAGGATGGCGACTATAGTGGCGAAGACAAGAAAGCCAATGCGTTTGCGCCAGCTTTGAAATGACACATAAGCAAAGACAGCCGCAATCATCGTTGCGGAAATCAGAAACCGAAACCCGGCACACGCCTCAGCCACTTCAAAGGCGCCAGCGGGCGTTTGAATAAGATAGCCGTCGATGGAGACCGGCATGGAAAGCGTACTGAGCAAGGCGACAGTAATCTGTGCAGTGATGGTTTGCAGGCCAGGAACAATCGCTTCGCCAAACGGGACCATGAAATATAAAAAGGCGAGGGGGTAAGCCCAGCTGCGCAAGGCGCCGCCGCCAAAAGCGACGCCGACGCCGCCGATGATGGTAGTGACGAGAGCGAATTGCTCCACTAGCGCAATGCCGCCAGCGCGGCCCAGAAGCCAGAGCGCCGCGCCCATGGCGATAATGAAAAATCCGGGTAAGCGGTTTGCGGGCGCCGGCGGGTGCGCTGATTTCGCAGCAATCATCCACACCGCAATCGGCGCTACAAAAATCCCGTAATGATAGGACGAGGACATCACCCACAACGTCGCCATATCGAGCGCAGTCGGCGCCCAAAGCGCAACGGCGGCGGCGACGATAGCGCCAAAACACACCATTGGCGTCGCCGTCAGGCGGCTGGCGAAAGGCATATCTGTGGTTACGACGGCCATGCATCACCGGGCTGCAATTGGCCGGCCAGACTAGCCTTTGCGCGTTGCGACTTTGTTAACCAAGACCTTGGCTTGGCTATGGTCCGCTAGTTTACGTTCAGTCTTTATTATCTTCCACTATGCCATTTCCGAACAGCTCATTATGCGTTGTTGCAATCTGCGGCCAAAGCGAGGCTGCATCCGGATGGTCGATGCCAAACTGTTGTTTGAGGCAGGAGACAAGAGCTTCTCCTGACGGCAACACAGTCTCCTCTACGCCATCGGCTTTTATCGTTTTCAGTATGCGGCCGCGCAACACAATGTGACGATCCTGGCGCCGCGTTTGGGCCGTCAGCGTGCGTCGAAACGGAGAATTCTCATCCGTTTGAAGTTTGATGTTTATCGCTTCGAAGTGACCGTCGCTCACCGGGATCGGTCGAAAATCAAAAGAAAACGGCTCTCCGGTTGCGGTTTCGGTGAACCGATAATACCCCGCATCTTCTCTCGTGATCTCGATTGTGTAAGGTGCTTGCACGGCTTTCACCGGCGCTATAGGCAGTGATCTGAAAAGGCTCCCGCCGAAGCCCACATCGACCAACAGAGGCTCGCTGCAGTCGACCAGAAGGAATTTGTGGTCGGCTGGGGCATTGCGCGCGGAACCGTCGCGCCCCACATGTCCGGCGAGATAGTCAACTTTGAAACCGATCTCTGACAAGGCCCAGCCGAACAGCGTGTTGAGTTCGAAACACCAACCGCCGCGGTATTGCTCAACAATTTTTTTGTAGGCCGATTGAACATCTGTTGGAATATGCCTGCCAAGTTGTTGGTCCAGGTTTTCAAACGGTACGCACCGCAAATGGGCCTGCATCAATGCATCGAGCGTCGCCCGAGCCGGTCGCGGATCGCCAACAAATTCAATTCGATTGAGATACGCACTAAGCTCCATTTGATCTCTCTAGAGATTCTTCTCGATTCGTGACGGGGCCGACCCAAACACTGCACATCTTTGACAAGTTCCCGCCTCCCTACCTATTCTTCCTACCCTCAATCAACGCATCAACAACACCGGGGTCAGCCAGCGTTGAAATATCGCCCAGCGCGGAAAACTCGTTCTCGGCGATTTTGCGTAAGATGCGGCGCATGATTTTTCCTGAACGGGTTTTCGGCAGCGCCGGCGTGAAGTGAATGAGGTCGGGTTTGGCGAACGGGCCGATATCTTTACGCACGGCGGCGACCAGTTCCGCTTCGAGCGCGGCGTCCGGCTCAACGCCTTCCATTAGCGTCACATAGGCGTAAATGCCCTGGCCTTTGATGTCATGCGGGTAGCCGACGACGGCGGCCTCGGCGACATTGGGGTGGGCGACCAGCGCGCTTTCGACTTCTGCCGTGCCCATGCGATGGCCGGAAACATTCAAGACATCATCGACGCGGCCAGTGATCCAGTAATAACCGTCCGCGTCGCGCTTGGCGCCGTCGCCGGTGAAATACATGCCGGGATAGGTTTTAAAATACGTATCGACAAAGCGCTGGTGATCGCCATAGACGGAGCGCATCTGTCCGGGCCAGGAATCTGTGATGACGAGATTGCCCTCGGCCTCGCCTTCGAGGATTTTGCCTTCCACATCGACTAGCGCCGGCAGGATACCGGGCAGGGGGTGCGATGCGGAGCCCGGTTTTAAATCGGTCGCCCCCGGCAGCGGCGAGATTAGAACGCCGCCGGTTTCGGTTTGCCACCAGGTATCGACAATCGGCAGCTTACCGTCGCCGACAACGCGGTAATACCACAGCCAGGCTTCGGGGTTTATCGGCTCGCCGACCGAGCCGAGGAGGCGCAAGGACGAGCGGTCTGTCGCCGTCACATGCGCATCGCCCTCGCGCATCAGCGCGCGCAGCGCCGTTGGCGCGGTGTAGAAAATGTTGACGGCGTGCTTTTCAATCACCCGCCAGAAGCGCGACGCGTCAGGATAGGTCGGCACGCCCTCAAACATTAGCGTGGTTGCGCCATTGGCGAGCGGGCCATAGACAATATAGGTGTGGCCGGTGATCCATCCGACATCAGCCGTACACCAATAAATTTCGCCGGGCCGATAGTCGAAGACGATTTCGTGGGTGTAGGCGGCGAAAGTAAGATAGCCGCCGGTGGTGTGGAGGACGCCCTTGGGTTTGCCGGTGGAGCCGGAAGTGTAGAGGATAAATAACGGGTCTTCCGCGCCCATGGTTTCCGCCGGGCAATCGGGAGAGACATCGCCGCGCGCCTCGCCATACCAGAACAAATCGCGGCCCGGCTTCATGTGAACCTTTGCGTTGGTGCGCTCCACGGTTAACACCAGACGAACATCCGGTGTTTGTTCCAGCGCCTTATCGACATTGGCTTTGAGTGGTACAGGCTTACCGCCGCGCACGCCCTCATCGGCGGTGATTACCGCGACCGCGCCGCAATCAATGATGCGGCTGGCCAGCGCTTCCGGTGAGAAGCCGCCAAACACCACCGAATGCACCGCGCCAATGCGCGCGCAGGCGAGCATCGCGTATGCCGCCTCGGGGATCATCGGCATATAAATCACCACCCGGTCGCCGCGATTGACGCCGCGGGCTTTGAGAAGGTTCGCCATGCGGCAGGTTTCTTCAAACGCTTCGGCGTAGGTGATTTTTTTGTCGGTATCGGGATCATCGCCCTCCCAAATGATGGCGATATCGTTGGCGCGCGCCGGCAGGTGACGGTCGAGGCAGTTGACGCAGGCGTTTAATGCGCCGTCATAGAACCATTTGATGTGGAGATCGTCAGCGTCGAAGGATGTGTCCTTGACCTTGGTGAACGGCTTGATCCAGTCGATGCGTTTGGCGACATCGGACCAGAAGCCTTCCGGGTCTGCCGCGGCCGCGGTGCGCAAGGCCTTGGCTTTGGCCGCGTCAATCAGGGTGTTTTCAGAAGCGCTGTCGCTCACTTTGATGATGGTGTCGCCGACGGTCATGGATTTCTCCTTGGCTTGTTCGGGAAGAACTTATGCGAAGGAGGGCCGCATGCACAACAGTCTATGGGGTAGCAGCTACTGAGCTACCAGCTCAACATCCGCCGCGACGAAGCAGGAAACGCCTTTGTCGTCGAGCCCGGCGCAAGCCGTGGCGGCTTCGATTTCCGACAGGTTCATGAACCGGGCGCGGTAAAGCGTTGTTCCATCTGCGCGCGGCGCCGGGATGACGGCGCGGGTGCGGTTGGTAAGGCCGCCTTTAATGGCGGCCGCTTCAAGCTCTTCTTGCGCCAGTTGTTTGGTTGAATAGGCGCCAATCTGCACCGTCCAGCTGAACTCGTTGACATATTGGCGGTCGCCTTCGCCGACGAATTCTGCGCCGCCATCAAGCGCGGCGATGCGGGTGCGTTCAAACTCGTTGAAGTCATCAGTGTCCGCCGCCGCGATCAACACGCCAAGGCGGTCATCTACTGGCGGCGCTATGGATGGCTGCACCAGCGCGGCGGTCATAATCTCGCGGCGCAGCTGATCTTTTTTCGCCGCCGCGTCGTTTGCGTCCCGCTCCAGCTTGGCGAGCAGCGTCGGTTTGATCCGCGGCGCCGGTTTTTTACGATAAAGCGCGGCGACCAATGTTGGTTTGCGTTTGATGGAGGCGAAGGCCTTGTTGAGAATATCGCGCATATGCCGGTCGCGGCTGCGCGATGTGCGCCCGCCCAGGACAACGCCGATAAGCCGGTTGTCGCCCTTCACCGCCGTGGTCACCAGGTTAAAACCGGAGCGGCGGGTATAGCCGGTTTTGATCCCGTCGGCGCCGCTATAGGTGTTGACCAGCCGGTTATGCGAAGCATAGGTGCGCCCGCCCCAGGTGAAACTCTTGGCGCTGAAATAATGATAATATTGCGGGAAATCCTGAACCACGCGCTGGCCGAGGACGGCCATGTCGCGCGCAGTGGTGACTGGTTTGGAATTGGGCAGGCCCGAGGCGTTGCGAAACCGCGTTCGGCTCATGCCGAGCGCGCGTGCCTTGGCCGTCATCTTTTTGGCGAACCGCCATTCGGAACCGGAGATATGTTCGGCGACCACCGCGGCGACGTCATTGGCGGATTTCACCACCAGCGCTTCAATCGCGGTTTCAACACTGATCGTGGACCCCGCCTTGAGGCCAAGCTTGGACGGCGGCTGTCCGGCGGCGCGGGCGGAGACTTTGAGTTTCGATTGCAGTGTTAATTCGCCGGCGTCCAGTTCCTCAAACAAAAGATAGAGCGTCATCATCTTGGTTAAGGAAGCCGGATATCGCCGCGCAGTCGAATAGCGGTCGAACAGAACGTCGCCCGTGTCGGCGTGGATCACATAGGCGGCGTATTTGGAATTTGCATGGGCCGGCGCGCTGGAAATCCCCGCAAGCGTGAGCATCGCCCCGAGAATGATTACACAACGAAAAACCCAGCCCATTTAGAGACCCTCGCCCATTCCGGCATGCATTTCAATATTTCGAGCAACGCCGCCCCGAAAAACTATGCGCCCGCCAGCCCGGAACTCAGATTTGAGTCCGACCAGGGCCCTGACAGAGCAAGGCCCATGCCGCGAGGGCGCATCAGCGATCAGAGAATGCAATTGCGTGGTAAACGCTTCGTTAACGACAAATTCACATTAAACCTGTCCAAATATTATTGTGCGCCGCAACATAATCCTTGACAACCTGAGGGTGCATGCATATGTTGCATTGCACAATACGTAGTTGATCGTAAAATAACAACAAAATCAAATCGCTACGTTATTTGACATTCAGGAGAAGAAAATGACCACGTCGAAAAAAACTGCCGAAGCGGCGACCCCGTTTGAAACGATGACGGCGATTAATCCGGACACATTCAAGGCTGGATACGAGAAATTTGCCGAAAGCATGGCGGCGATAGCTGATTTCCAAAAAGGATCGCTGGAAGCGATGATGGCCTCTGCTAACGCATTTGCCAAAGGCGCTGAAAAACTGGCGGCTGAGCAGTCCGAATTTTTCAAAACTGCGTATGAAACCAGCGTTGAGACCGCAAAAGCGGCGACCAGCGCCAAGAGCCCTCAGGAATCGATTGAAATCAATAGCGATTACGCCCGCGGCGCTATGGAAAAAAATCTCGGCCAGGCCAGCAAGGTTGCTGATCTGTGGATTGAGACCACCAAGCAAACGGTTGAGCCTTTGACGGTGCGCTACAGCGAAATGGTTGAAAAAATTCAATCTTTCCGCCCGTAACAGCGGTAAAAGTTCCCTAACAGTTTCAGTTAGTTGCGTATCTGCGTAACGAAATACCCGGCGGGCGACCGCCGGGTTTTTTGTTGGCTTGCGTTTCGGCGCGCCGCACAGTCGGGGATAAAAAGACTGTGATTTCGGTTTTCTCAATTGGAAAATGTGAATTTGCGTCTTTTCAACCAAATACGGTTACTTATCTTAAGGCTAACCCCGCCGGCGCAGATTGCTGCGTTGCAGCGGTAATAGAGCACTTCCCGAAAAGTGGGAACCGGTTTTCGGATAAAGAAGTGCGCAAAACATAGGACTTGGGCATTTACGCATTTCAAAGAAAGGTGGAAATGCTCAAGGTATGAACGGGAAATGATGTCTGACGACCACGACCATGACCATAACGACGACCGCGAGCCCGGCCATGGGGTTGGCGTTGTCTCTAAGACGGCGCCGAAAACCAAGCGCCCGTCGCTTTACAAAGTGATGCTCCTCAACGACGATTATACGCCTCAGGAATTCGTCGTCTGGTTGCTTCAGGCGGTTTTCAAGCGGGCGCCGGAGGAGGCGATGCGGATAATGATGCATGTCCACAATAGCGGCGTCGGGATTTGCGGCGTCTACACCTATGAGGTCGCGGAAACAAAAGTGGTGCAGGTGATGGAGCTGTCGCGGCGCAACCAGCATCCGCTGCAATGTATGATGGAACGGGAGTAAACAGTGGCGTCTTTCAGCGGAAGTCTTGATGAAGCCTTACACAGAGCGATCGCCCTGGCGAGCGAGCGCGACCACGAGCTTGCAACGCTGGAACATTTGCTCCTGGCGTTGACCGAAGACCAGGATGCGGCTGCGGTCATGCGCGCCTGCAATGTCGATATCGAGCTTCTTAGCCGCCAGCTTTACGAATTTATCGAAAACGAGCTTGCCAATCCGCAACGCGAAAGTGATGAGCAGGCAAAACCTACGGCGAGCTTCCAGCGGGTCATTCAGCGTTCGGTCATTCATGTACAATCGTCGGGCCGTGAAGAGGTGACCGGCGCGAATGTGCTGGTGGCGTTGTTTGCCGAGCGTGAATCCCACGCCGCGCATTTCCTTCAGGACCAGGACATGACCCGCTTTGATGCGGTCAATTACATCTCGCACGGACTGGCCAAACGCCCGGGTGAGGCGCAACCCAAAACCCCGCGCGGCGTCAGCGACGATCCCGAACAACAGGGCAAAAACCAAAGCGCGCTGGAAGCTTATTGCGTTGACCTCAACGCCAAAGCGCGCGCCGGAAAAATCGATCCGCTGATCGGCCGCGAGGCTGAAGTCGAGCGTTCGATCCAGGTGCTGTGCCGTCGGCGCAAGAACAATCCGCTGCTGGTTGGCGATCCCGGCGTCGGCAAGACCGCCATCGCCGAAGGGCTGGCGCTGAAAATCGTCGACGAAGACGTGCCGGAAGTGTTGGAAAATTCTACGATTTTCGCCCTCGACATGGGCTCGCTCCTGGCCGGCACGCGCTATCGCGGCGATTTTGAAGAGCGCATCAAAGCGGTGCTGAAGGAAATGGAAGACCATGACGATGCGATTTTGTTTATCGACGAAATCCACACCGTGGTTGGCGCGGGCGCCACATCCGGCGGCGCGATGGATGCGTCCAATCTTTTAAAACCGGCGCTGCAATCGGGTTCGCTGCGCTGCATGGGTTCAACCACGTATAAAGAATTTCGCCAGCATTTTGAAAAAGACCGCGCGCTGGCCCGGCGTTTTCAGAAGATTGATGTTGTCGAGCCTTCGATGGAGGACACGGTTAAAATTCTTGCCGGGCTCCAGCCGTATTTTGAAGAACATCATAAAATAACGTATACGGATGAAGCCATCCGCGCCGCCGCTGAATTGTCGTCGAAATATATGTCGGACCGCAAATTGCCGGATAAAGCGATTGACGTCATCGACGAAGCGGGCGCGCGCCAGATGTTGTTTCCGGTTGATGAGCGCAAGAAAGTCATCGACACATTGGAGATTGAAGAAGTGATCGCCAAGATGGCGCGCATTCCGCCACGCTCGGTGTCAAAATCCGATACCGAACGCTTGCAAAAACTCGGCGAAGAATTGCGCCGCGTCGTGTTCGGGCAGGGCGAGGCGATTGACCAGCTTGCCGCCGCCATCAAATTGTCGCGC
>JAJFFZ010000130.1 GCA_021776395.1 Hyphococcus sp.
TCCGTCAAATCGCTTGCAAAGCTGAGCCGGCTTCTGTCATGTTCAGCCCGAGTGGAAGGTGTCCAAACCATCTATGATCTCCATATTTGTCAACAAAATACGGTGAATCTGATTTGGACCTTTCACTCAACTCTTATTCCCTGATAGACACTAAGGTACAGACTCGATCAGAAAATAGCCTGATGCTCTAATCCCGCCAGCCATGGGTGATCGGGTAGCGCCGGTCGCGGCCGAAATTGACCGCCGTGACTTTCGGCCCCGGCGCCGCCTGGCGGCGTTTGTATTCGGCGACATAAAGCAGATGTTCGATGCGCCGCACCACCGCCTCGTCATAGCCTTGGGCGACAATCTCAGACACCGCCATTTCCTTTTCGACCAGCATCTCCAGGATCGGGTCGAGGATGTCATAGGGCGGCAGATTGTCTTCGTCTTTTTGGTCTTCACGCAGCTCCGCCGAGGGCGGTTTGGTGATGATGCGTTCCGGGATAACGCCGCCGCACGGGCCTTTCAGGTCTATGGCGTGGTTTTCATTGCGCCAACGGCACAGCGCGAAAATATCGGTTTTGTAAATATCCTTGAGCGGATTATAGCCGCCATTCATATCGCCATAAAGCGTTGCGTAGCCGACCGACATTTCTGACTTGTTGCCGGTGGTTAAAACCATGTCGCCAAACTTGTTGGACAGCGCCATCAAAATAACCCCGCGCAGGCGCGACTGGATATTTTCCTCCGTCGTGTCCTTGTCGAGATTGCCGAATACCGGCGCCAGCATCTCATCAAACGCGGCAACGCCCGGCTCAATGCTGATTGAGCGATAGTCAACGCCAAGCAGCGCCGCACATTCTTTCGCATCCTCAAGGCTTTCGCGCGACGTATAGCGCGACGCCATCATCACGCAGCGCACCCGGTCCGCGCCCAGCGCATCAACCGCCATCGCCGCCGTCAGCGCAGAATCAACCCCGCCCGACAGGCCGATAATGACGCCCTTGAAGCGGTTCTTGTTGACATAATCGCGCACCGCCATGGTCACCGCGCGATAGGTCATCTCCGCGCCGCCCACCCATTGCGCGCGCGGGCCGTCCTCACAAATCCAGTGTTTTTTGTCGCGCCGCCACTGAGTCAGGAACACGCCTTCGATAAATTGCGGCGCCCGGAAGACAATCTCGCCGGTCCGGTCCATGATAAAACCCGCGCCCTCAAACAGCACCTCGTCTTGCCCGGCAAGCTGGTTGACGAAAATCAGCGGCAGCCCGGTTTGCCGCACGCGCTCGCGCGCCGCATCGGCGCGCTCAGCAAGCGATGTTTCGCGGAACGGCGAACCATGCGGTACGATAAAAATTTCGGCGCCGGCTTTTTGCAACGCCTCACCGGCGCCCGGCAGCCACATGTCTTCGCAAACCATCAGCCCGAGGCGAACGCCGTTGAGGTCAACCGGTTCGGGAAATGAAGGCCCCGGCGTGAACCGGCGCGGCTCATCGAAGACACCGTAATTGGGCAGGCGCATCTTATAGCGCGTCGCGACGATCTTGCCGGCGCGCAACACGAAGGCTGCGTTATAAAGACTATCGCCGTCTTTCCACGGCGCGCCGATAATCATCGCCGCACCGCCATCAGCGGTGTCGGCTGCAAGCGCCAGAACAGCATCGCGGCAGGCGCGCTGAAAGGACGGTTTTTGCACCAGGTCTTCGGGCGGATAGCCCGCCACAACCAACTCGCAAAAGACAACAAGATCGGCGCCAGCGGCGGCGGCCTCGCGCCGCGCTTCGCGGATGCGCGCGACATTGCCGTCAATGTCGCCGACAACCGGCGCAATTTGCGCCACCGCGATTGAAATCTGGTCCGTCATGAATTTAACCGCCAGCAAACTTGCGCATTAAGCGCAACCATAACCTCTATGTCAGAGTAGATATGGTCTCACCAACGGGGAAGCAAATATTGTTTTCAGCAGCGGCGCAAAAGCGGTTACGCGCGCAACCTTTTATCAACATCTGCCTCGACGCCCATCGGCTCGCCCCCAATCTGGGCGGCTTGCTCAATCTGCTGCGCCCAGAAAACCGTCACCCGGCCATCATGGCCAGACACTATTGGCGTTTTTGAAAGGCGAATGGCTTCGACAAATAAAGCTGCGCCATAGGCCAGCGGATCGCGGATCGCCAGCGGCGCCTTGTCCGCTGAGATATCGCCGTTCAGTTGCGCCGGCGTGGTGTTGGAAATGGTCCGTTCAATAAAATCAAAATCGATAACGCCGTCATCATAAACCAGCGTCATGCGGCGTTCTGAAATCGGCGACCGGCGGGCGGCCTCCAGCACCACAACGGTTCCGTTTTCAAGTAAAAGTTCGGCGGAAATCTCATCTGCATCTCCGCTCGCATAGACGGTGCCGAGATCAGCTCCAGACAACTGGCGTACTATATCAAGGTCGTGCACCATCAAATCAAAAGCCACCGAAACATCATCACAGCGCCCAGTGTGGGGGACGCGCCGCACGCACTCAATCCTGACCGGCGCACGCTCGCGCGAGAACAGCCCCACCGCAGCGCAGACATAGCGCTCTTGATGACCGATCTGCAGTACAAGATTTTTTGTATCAGCAAGCGCAACTAACCGATCAACGGCGCTAACCGTCAGCGCAAGCGGCTTTTCAACAAAACAATGACAGCCCTTTAACAATGCCGCTTCGCAAAGCGAAAAATGGTCGCTTGCCGGCGCGGCGATAACCACCGCGTCCATCTCCCGCAGGAACGCGTCATAGCTCTGATAGGTCTTGGTGTTAAATTTCTGCGCCAACGCTTGCGCACGTTCCGCGTCGGTGTCGTAGACGCCGGCGAACACAGTATTGCTGTTGGTAACAAGCTCGCGGTCAGCAAGTTTGGCGGCGTGATAGGAGCCGAATACACCGGCCCCGGCAACACCTATTCTCAATAATGGCGGCACGCACAAACCCCCGTTCGTACTGGTAACATTACCGGCTCTCCCGCCGATTTCCGCGACACCATACAAGCGGTTCCCTCGTGAGCAATTGCCTTAGTTCACGCAAATGGTCAAACTATGTTTCGGGCTATTTCACCCCCTAGCGGTTCGGCTAGAGTGCTTAAAATTACTCGGTTTTATTGATGCACTAATTTATTAATACATTTGAATAGCTTGGCGTTATTCATTCACTACTTTAGAGGGAATCCGTTGGATGGGCTGGTCGGCAGGTAGCTACTTGTCGCCGCTGAAGCTGCGATTGTCCTTAAAGCTGTCGCCGAGAATGAAAGCCAGTTCAAGCGCTTGGCTGGCATTTAGCCTCGGATCGCAATGGGTGTGATAGCGCGAAGAAAGATCAGCCTCGGAGATTTCCTGCGATCCGCCGAGGCACTCGGTGACATTCTGACCGGTCATCTCAATATGAACGCCGCCGGGATGGGCGTCCTCAGCGCGGCAGACATCCACAAAATTGCGCACTTCCGATAAAATTGCATCAAAACGCCGGGTTTTGTAGCCAACCTCGGTCTTGATGGTGTTGCCATGCATAGGATCGCAGGACCACACGACATTGCGGCCTTCGGACCGAATGCGCCGCAACAGGGGCGGCAAACCGTCAGCGACATTGTCGGCTCCGAACCGGGCGATCAAAACTACGCGTCCGGCTTCATTTTTGGGGTCAATCACATCGAGAATACGAATTAGCTCATCAGGCTCAAGCGAGGGCCCGCATTTAACGCCAATCGGGTTTTCAATACCGCGGCAGAACTCAACATGTGCGCCGTCCGGCTGGCGCGTACGATCGCCGATCCAGACCATATGCGCCGAGGTGTCGTACCAACCGCCCGTAGTGGAATCGACGCGCGTCATCGCCGCTTCATAGCCGAGCAGCAACGCCTCGTGGCTGGTGTAGAAATTCACCTCGCGAATGGCCCGCACATCGCCGCCGTCAACGCCGCAGGCCTCCATGAAGTTGATCGCTTCAGAAATTTTATCGGCGAGTGCGCGATAGCGATGTTCCTGAGCGTTGCCGGAAACGACTTCCAAATTCCAGCGATGAACATTGCGCAAATCCGCATAGCCGCCGGTCGCAAAGGCGCGTATCAGGTTCAGCGTCGCCGCCGATTGTCCGTATGCTTTCAATAACCGTTGCGGGTCCGGCGTGCGCGTCGCTGCCGCAAACTTCGAACCGTTGATATTGTCGCCGCGATAGCTCGGCAACGTGTCGCCGTCCTTGGTCTCGGTCGGGGCGCTGCGCGGCTTGGCGTATTGCCCGGCGATGCGGCCAACCTTCACCACCGGCGTCGCCGCGCCAAAGGTCAGCGCCACCGACATTTGCAGCAACACCCGGAACGTGTCGCGGATATTGTCGGGGTGAAACTCCTTAAAGCTTTCCGCGCAATCGCCGCCCTGAAGCAAAAACGCCTTGCCGCGCGCAACCTCCGCCAGGGAGGCGCGCAAGGTTCTGACCTCGCCGGCAAACACCAGCGGCGGGTAAGTCGACAGCTCCTGCTCCACCGCCGCCAGGGCTGTGGGATCAGGATAGTCCTCCGGAATGTGCCGCGCCGGCTTTTTCCGCCAGCTATCTACCGTCCACGTCATGTCAAAACTCCAACCAACGCATGTCTGTAGCGCGGGCTTCGCCGCATCGCAACAAATTCACGCCCTGTCGTTTTCGTGACTTCGCAACGGCGTGGCCGGCTGCTACCAAACAGCTCTCGCCATTTTCAGGAGCTGCCCCGTGAAACCCATCCTCTATGCCGCCGCCTTTATAGCAGCCGCGACACCCGCGCTGGCCCAGAATGATTTCTCCGAGGTTGAAATCAAGACCACGCAAGTCGCCAAGGGCGTTTACATGCTGGCCGGCGCGGGCGGTAATATCGGCCTTTCGGTTGGCGAGGACGGCGCTTTCCTGGTTGACGATCAATTTGCGCCGCTGAACGAGAAAATCCTGGCGGCGATCGCCGCCGTCACCGACAAGCCGGTAGAGTTTGTGCTTAACACCCATTATCACGGCGATCATACGGGCGGCAATGAGCCGCTCGGAAAATCCGGCGCCCATATTGTCGCCCATGACAATGTTCGCGCCCGCCTCGCCAAGGCCGAAGCGCAAACCCCCGCCGCCGCCCTGCCGGTGATTACGTTTTCAGACACGACGACATTCCACTGGAATGACCAGGAGATATACATCTTCCATCCCAAAAATGCGCATACGGATGGTGATGCGATTGTATATTTTCGAAATCTCAACGTCGTGCATATGGGCGATGTGATGTTTTCCGGCCGCTACCCCTATATCGACTTAGACGCCGGAGGTAGCCTCGAAGGCTATATTGCATCACTGGAAAGCGTTGCGGCGATGGTCGACGAGGATGTCACTGTCATCCCCGGCCACGGACCGCTATCGTCAAAGACGGATATTGAACGCTCGATTGGCATGCTCAAAGATGTGCGCGGGCGCATTGAGGCGTTGATCGCACAAGGGCTTGATGAAGACGCCGCCGTTGCGACGGACCCTCTGGACGACCTCAACGAGGAATGGGCATGGCAATTCATCACCGGCGAAAAAATGGTCCGCACCGCCTATAAGTCACTCGCGGCGCAATAAAAAACACGCCCACGGATGCGGGCGCGTTAAGTTGCTGGGAGCTAGAGCAAGGCCATATTGGGTCGGACTTGACCTTACCCTAGTTTCTTAAATGTCTTTGTGAAGCGCCGCGCAATTAGGACTGCAGCGCTACTTCGACGACTTTACCGCGACGCACTTTACACTCGGCACGCAGAACCTCGCCGTCAGCATGCGGGATAAGTTCAAGGCTCAGCCGTTTGGCGGAGCCGCCAGACGTGCGAATAAATTTGACGCGATAGTCACTGACATCCGCTAATTCCTGCGCATCGATTGCCTCAGCGCACAAATTGACCTGTTCGCTAACGCTCGCGGCGTGCACGGGGAACGCCGCGAGGGCAAAAACGCTGACAATTAGACCGGAAAATAACTTCTTAACCATGAGATTGGCTCCATCATTGGGGTTTGCGCCCGGCAGCGCAGAATTCAGGGGCGCCGGTTGGTACACTTTATGGTTTACTATAGATTTTTAAAGTGTCAATGCTTATTTAAGGGAGCATACGATATTTTTGCAAGGACGACAGATTCGTCGCACATATAGTAACTATCGAAGGCCATCAGATGGCTAAGCCGCAAAGGACGCCTATGTCGCGCACCTATAATAAGGACTGCCTTCTCGCCCACGCCCTCGACCTTCTGGGCGAGCGATGGACATTCCTGATTTTGCGCGATTTGCTTTTAGGACCACAGCGCTTTGGCGATTTGCAGGCCGGCTTGCCGGGCATCGGCGCTAACCTTTTGAGCAAACGCCTTAAGGAACTTGAGCAGGCGGACATCATTGTCGCGCCGACTTCGAATGAAACTGGCGCCGGCTACCGTCTGTCGCCCCAGGGCGAGGGCCTGCGGCCAGCGATCCGCGAAATGATGTGCTGGTCGATTGAATATTTCATGGAGCGCCCGGAATCCTCGCCGGCGCATGAATGTATTTACACCGACCATCTTGAGCCCGATAGCGTTGCGCTCGCGGTTGAGTTATTTGCACGCTATTGCCCGGAGCCGGATCTGAGCTATGTGGCGCATATTTATATCGATGATTTTCCGTATACACTTTATTATATGAACGGCGAGATGGTGACGCGGCGCGGCGCCGATACGCCGGCGGTCGCCAGCATTACAACCGATGTCGCCACCATCATGCAGGCGTTTCGAAAAGAGCTCACACTCGTTGAGGCCAAGCCGCGCATGAAGCTGTCCGGCCATGACAAAGTCATCACCCACCTTCTCCGATGCATCGTCCATGCAGAAAAACATGCGGAAAAAGATTTAGCGCCGACAGCGCACGCAGCCGTCGTTTAGCTTGAGACCGCGACGTCGAAGTCTGCTTGCGTCAAGCCTTTGACATCATCGACGCAAACGCCGGACGCCAGCTCCACAAGCGTCATGCCCTTGCCGGTTTCAATTTCAAAAACCCCGAGATTGGTAATCACCAGATCAACCACCGCGCGGCCGGTCAGCGGCAGCGAGCATTCGTGCAACAGCTTGGGCGCGCCGGATTTAGACGCGTGGTCCATCACCACAACCACGCGCTTGACGCCGGCGACAAGATCCATCGCCCCGCCCATGCCTTTGACCATCTTGCCGGGGATCATCCAGTTGGCGAGGTCGCCCTTCTCGGACACTTCCATCGCGCCAAGCACCGACAAATCAATATGCCCGCCGCGGATCATCGCGAAACTTTCAGCCGATGAAAAATAAGACGTCCGGCGCAATTCGGTGATGGTCTGTTTACCGGCGTTGATGAGGTCAGCGTCAACTTCGTCGTCATAGGGAAACGGGCCCATGCCGAGCATGCCGTTTTCCGATTGCAGCGTCACGTCGATGCTCTCGTCAATATGGTTGGCGACCAGCGTCGGGATGCCGATGCCAAGATTGACATAAAAGCCGTCTT
Organism: Hyphococcus sp.; assembly: GCA_021776395.1. GTDB lineage: Bacteria > Pseudomonadota > Alphaproteobacteria > Caulobacterales > Parvularculaceae > Hyphococcus. The sequence continues at coordinate 7,482 of JAJFFZ010000130.1, forward strand.
TAAGTTCGCGCGCCGCGCGCGCGGCCATTTGATTTCTATCCCAGGCCATTATGCGCTCTGCCTTTCGCGAACTGTGCGTTGTTCGATACGCTTTTCGTGTTTGGCCTCAATGATGCGCTGGACATAGATGCCCGGCGTATGAATGCAGTCTGGGTTGAGGCTGCCAAGCGGCACGATCTCTTCGACTTCCGCCACTGTCGCCTTGCCGGCGGAAGCCATTACCGGATTAAAATTGCGCGCGGTTTTGCGGTAGACGAGGTTGCCCTGTTCGTCGCCCTTCCAGGCTTTGACAATCGACAGATCCGCAACCAGGCCGGTCTCAAGTATATACGTTTCGCCGTTAAACTCTTTGTGTTCCTTGCCTTCGGCGATCACCGTGCCGACGCCGGTCTTGGTGTAAAAGCCGGGAATGCCGGCGCCGCCGGCGCGGCAGCGCTCCGCTAGCGTTCCTTGCGGATTAAACTCCAGCTCTAATTCGCCGGCGAGATATTGGCGTTCAAATTCCTTGTTCTCACCGACATAAGAGGAAATCATCTTTTTGATCTGGCACGTCTGGAGCAAAAAGCCGAGCCCAAAATCATCGATCCCCGCATTGTTGGAAACCACGGTGAGGTCTGTGACGCCGGTATCCCTGAGCGCAATAATCAGGTTTTCGGCGATGCCGCAAAGCCCGAAACCGCCGGACATCACCGTCATGCCGTCAAACACCAGGCCGTCCAGAGCAGCCTTTGCATCGGGAAAGATTTTCTTCATCGAAAAGCCTCCAGTCCATTCGCCCTTCGAGTAGCGCAAAAGCAATTGCGCGTCCACGGGGCCGCTGGCTGAAATAAAGGCCGGATTTCACCGGCTGCAAAAACTTGTTCCCGTAGCACTGATTGCTGTTACATTATGCCCTATGGGATTGAAACTCAGCCACTGGGCGTTGCTAGGCGGCGGTGCGGGCGTCATCGCCCTCGGTGTAGCGGGCGTGAAATTGAACACCATCGCCCATACCGGCGCTGCTTATAAAGCTAAGGTCGCGTGCTCGGAAATTTTTCTCGCCGGGCGAACGCGCGGGGCGGTGCTCGCGTCAGACTTTGACAATATCGATCCGCTACTGGACCGCATGCCGGTTACGGTGGACGGCGCCAAACGCCAGACCATCGCATCCGGCCCACTCGGTCTCGGCCGAGCAAAAGCTACCTTTCGCGACGGCTATGGCTGCACGCTTAAGAACAAAACGCCGCTCGCCGCTTTGCCGGCCATCGCGCCGGTGGCGCCCGAGCCCTGGATCGACGCGACAATAAATTCCGACCTCACTATTGATCGCGTCGACACCAAAAAACTCAACGCCCTTGTAGAGGCCGCCTTTGCCGACAGCGCCGCCGGCAACCGAGCGTTGCTAGTCGCGGTTGACGGCAAGATTGTTGCGGAGGGTTATGCCGACGGAATTTCCAAAACCACGCGGCTTGCATCCTGGTCGATGGCCAAAAGCGTGACCGCTACCGTGCTTGGCGCTGCGGTGTTGCGAGGGCTGGTTGCGCTTGACGATCCGGCGCCGGTGCGCGAATGGCAGGGTGATGCGGCGCGGTCAAAAATCACCTGGAGCGATTTGCTGCATATGCAGAGCGGGTTGGCGTTTGATGAAAACTACGCCGGCATGCGGTCGGACGTGAATTTGATGTTGTTTCACAAAGATGATGCCGGCGCCTATGCCGCGGACAAGCCGGCGATTTATCCGCCGGGGGAGCATTGGGCCTATTCCAGCGGTACGGTGAACCTGCTGGCGCGCACCTTGCGGCAAGTGTTGGAAGAGGCCGGCTTGGACTATTACGCGTTTGCGCGCGATGAAATATACGCGCCAATTGGCGCTGCCAGCATCACCATGGAGCCTGACGCGTCGGGCACGCCGATTGGCTCGTCCTATGTCTACGCCACCGCGCGCGACTGGGCCCGGCTCGGCGAATTATACCTTCGCGGCGGCGTCTGGGGAACAAAGCGCATCCTGCCCGAGGGCTGGCCCGACTATGTCGCCATCCCGGCGACCGCGTCGGACAATCAGTATGGCGCTTATTTTTGGCTTAACCGCGACGGCAAACCCGCCCGCGAAGGCGCCACCACCCGCGCGCGGTTTGTCCCCGGCCTGCCGGAGGACGCCTATTTCATGTCCGGCCATGAGGGCCAGTTTGTGTTTATTATTCCTTCCAAAAACATGATGATCGTCCGCACCGGCATCACCCGGGGAAGGCCCGCCATCGCGGCCTCGGCGCCGCTGATCGCCGCGCTCTATGACGCCGTCGAAGCGCCCGAATAAAACTTTGCGTGGCCGAGTGCCTGACTCAAAAAGAAGTACATATTACCAGTGTTGTCATCGCCGGGCTTGTCCCGGTGATCCAGAAATTTTCCGCTATTTGCAGCTCTGGATTGCCGGGACAAGCCCGGCAAAGACACGGCTGAGAGTTCACCGCGCGATGCTGATTGAAATAACTCAATTCGTTTAGGAACAGGCTATGCGATCGCCAAAACGGTGTATCTTATGAAGGCTCGCCGGAAGGTTTTTCCGGCCGCACGAAAGGCTGGTGCAGGAGTTCCTTGCCCGCCTCCGGCCCATAATCGCGCTGCGCCAGCAGACGCTCACGGTCAACTTTTCTGAACTGGCCGACATAATCGTCAATCGCGTCTTCATCATGGCCCATTCGCTCCAGCGCCTCGCGCGCCATCAACACGCTGGATTCAAGCGTCTCGCGAATAATCACATCCGCACCCAAAGGCGCCAAATCGATTTCATGGGCGCGGTCATGGGCAATGGCGATAATCGTCAGTTTCGCAACCGCCGCGCGCAACACCTCCGTCGCATGATTGACCGATTGCACATCATCCATGCACAGCATCACCGCGCGCGCATTCATCGCGCCTGCCGTCATCAACACGTCGAGCCTTGAGGCGTCGCCGAAATAAACTTTAAAGCCGAAACGCTGCGCATTGCGAATATGCGCCGGCGCGCGATCAATCGCGGTGACGCTGACGCCGGAATTGCGCAGCACTTGCGAGACAATTTGCCCGACCCGGCCAAAGCCTGCGACAATAACATGATCGCTGCCGCCTTGC
>JAJFFZ010000014.1 GCA_021776395.1 Hyphococcus sp.
CTCCCCGGACCCTTTCGAAGTCACGCGCGTATAGTCGCCATTGGCCGACATGGTCCAGCTTTGCGCCTGGTCTTTCATGTTCGCAACCATGATATAATTCAGTATCTGCCGATGCACGGTCGGGTTTTCAACCGGACAAAAAACCTCAACCCGGCGGTTGAGGTTGCGCGGCATTAAATCGGCCGATGAGACATAAACCTTGGCGCCGGCATTAGGCAATGCATCACCATTGCCAAAACAATAGATGCGCGCATGTTCCAGAAAACGGCCAATGATGCTTTTCACGCGAATGTTTTCCGACAGGCCGGGCACACCGGGCCTTAAACAGCAAACGCCGCGCACCACCAAGTCGATCTGAACACCGGCTTGCGAGGCCTTATAAAACCTGTCGATAATCTCGCCGTCCACCAACGCATTCATCTTCGCCCAGATTGCCGCTTTACGGCCTTTGCCGGCGTTTTTTATTTCTTTGTCGATCAGTTGATTGATATGCGAGCGGCCAGTTAACGGCGCCACGGCAAATTTTTCAAACTTGTCAGGCGCGGCGTAGCCGGTGATGTAGTTGAACACCTTCGCCGCATCGCGGCCAATGGTTTGGTCATAGGTAAACAGCGACAAGTCAGTGTAAATCTTTGCCGTAATCGGATGGTAATTGCCGGTCCCGACATGGGTATAGGTGCGCGCGCCGTCCGCCTCCTGACGCACCACCAATGACAATTTGGCATGCGTCTTATATTCAACGAAACCGTAGACCACATTGACGCCGGCCCGTTCAAGGGCGCGCGCCCAGCGGATGTTCGCCTCCTCGTCAAAGCGCGCTTTCAGCTCCACCAGCGCCGTCACATTCTTGCCGGCTTCTGCCGCCTCAATAAGCGCCTCGACAATTGGCGACTGCTTTGAGGTGCGGTAAAGTGTTTGTTTGACGGCGACAACTTTCGGGTCGGCCGCCGCCTGCTTCAAGAATTGGACGACAACATCAAAGGATTCGTAAGGATGATGGACAAGAATATCTTTTTCGCGAATGGCGGAAAAACAATTGCCGCCATGCTCGCGAATGCGCTCGGGAAAGCGCGGCTCAAACGGTTCAAATTGCAGGTCGGGGCGGTCCGCAGGGATAAGCTCGTCGATTTGTGCAAGACCTAAAATCCCGTCAATGTAAACCATATCCTGCGTCGAGGCTTGCAGACGATCCTGGACCATTTCACGCAAGCGCGGCGGTGTTTTAGAATCGATTTTAACGCGAATAACGTCGCCGCGGCGGCGACGTTTTAACATCGTTTCAAACACCCGGACGAGGTCTTCCGCCTCCTCCTCAATTTCAACATCAGAATCGCGCAATACACGGAACGCCCCATGCGCCTTCAGTTCAAAGCCCGGGAAAATATGATGGATGAAGCGAACAATCGTCTGTTCAAGGGTCACGAAACGAATAGGCATCGGCGCGCCGTCTTTGGCGGGGTGGTCTGGCAGCCTGATGAAGCGGCCAATCTTTGTCGGCACCGGTAAGAGTGCTTGTGAAACACGGCCGTCAGCGCGGCTTAATTCAAAACACAGCACAAATCCAAGGTTGGGAACAAACGGAAACGGATGCGCGGGATCGAGCGCCAGCGGTGTTAATATGGGAAATATGTTAGATTGAAACTCTTGTTCCAGCCAGGCGACATCGTCGTCGGTCAGCTCATCATCGCCAAGCAAACTGATGCCCGCGTCACGAAGCGTTGGCATCAGGTCGCACCAACATCTTTGTTGTTCGTCCATCAACGCTAGCGCATGCTCGTTGATGAGGGTCAATTGTTGTTGCGGCGTCATCCCATCCTGGCTGGCGACAGAGACGCCCTCTCGCACCTGCCCGCGCAAACCAGCAACGCGCACCATGTAGAATTCATCAAGATTACTGGCGGAGATCGAAAGAAACCTCAACCGCTCGAGCAATGGGTGAGATTTGTTGAACGCCTCTTCGAGAACCCGCGAATTGAAGGAAAGCCAGGAAAGTTCCCGGTTGATAAACCGCTCCGGAGCGCTGTCGTCGATGCTTAACGCGGTTGCATCGCCAACGGCGGCGGCTGGGCTTGTTCCATCATCCGCACCAGGCAAATTACTCTCCAAGGTTTAAATCAAGCGCTATCAGCACCCTTGCGATCTCATCGTTCTATCTAACCAAAGTTGGTTACGAAATACTGTCAACCAGCTGTTGAGCGAGTGGTACGGTGATCCCCTGCTTGGCGTTCAATGCAAGCGCGTCGGCGCGCGCGACAAATGCATGCGCGGCGGCGAAAGTACGTGGGAGACGCGGAGCGGCGAAAACAACCACCGACCGGTCAACCTCAAGCTGGCGGTCGCGAAAGCCTTTGGCGATAACCGTCTCGATCAGCGCTTCGTCGGGCTCCAAGATTGTCGCGCGCGGCGCCGATTCAATGCGTGTGCGTAGATCCTCAAATCCGCCCGCCCATGTCGCCGGAGACCCGTTTCCGATCAGGACCACACGGGTTCCGCCATCCATCAGTTCCTCAATGATCCCGAGGAAAGCTTTGGGCTCACCGGACGGAAAATCGTCATACAAGATGAGTGCGGAGCGGTTTTCTGGCGGCGCCTCCGCTGAACGAAAGCTTCCGCCATCGATTGCAAGAATGCTTGCCAGATGTGTTTTGCCAGAGCCCTTCGGTCCGCAAATCACCAGCAGCGGCTCGCGCGAGGAACGCCATGTCTGTGCAGCGCGCCACGCCGCTTCATTGGAAGCCGAGACGATGAAGGATTCGCGCTCATAGCTTGGCGTAAACGCCGGTAATGGCAACGGCAGCTGCGCCTTTGCCGGTGTCGCTGCATCTTTTGGTGGGCCCGTCATAACTTCGCCAAACGCTCTAAAGGGTCGACTATCGGTTTTAATAACCCTGCTCGGTCTTTGCCGGTTGCTCGTCCTGCTCGTCAAACGACGCCGGACGATAACGATAATCTTCACTGCCGGCATCGCCCAATCGTCCCCGCCCCTTGCGGCGGCTGCCGCGTTGCACTTCACGCGCGCCATCCGGCGTTGCGATCATCCAAAAATCCCCATCATCGGACCATAGCGCCAACCCTTGCGCCTCCATCGCGACAATCAGTTTTGTGGGATCGCCATAGGCCTGGATCAGCATTTCCGCGCCGCGCCTCGAAAAGGACCGCACTTGCACATAGCCAATAAGCGGCGTTGAAACGAGAGCGGAGCGGATTTTTCCCCACTCGCCTAAGGAGCGGTAGTGTGCGCTGACGCTCAACAATGCAGACGCGGAATGGTCAATCAGTGTCCGGGTTTTCCACGGCTTTGCATATTTTGCAATCGCCCCTTCGATGGAGCGTTCCGCCAGCGTTGGGAAATTCCCCGAGGCTTGCCTGAACCAGCTTTCTGAAATGATCTCTCCAACCTTGGCCGGGATATATTCGTTCGTCGCAGGCCCCTGCCTGTAGGTTCCGGTAAATTGCTCGTCGCCTTCAAATTGACCCAGCTCATCGAGACTATCGACATTGCCGGATTCTCTAAATCCGTTAATCAACCGAACCCGGAGCCGGTCTTCACCGTCAATTTGCTGCAAGAAGGCATGCGCAACGATCACCTGGCTGACCGAATAACGCTGCGCGATTTCATAAAGCGCATTTTCGTTAAGCGCTAGCGCCTGGCGCGCAGTAATGGTGGCGGTGTCTTCGAGATCGCCCAGCGGCGCGATCATCGGCGTCAACTCGTTGTCATAGGGACGCACCTTCCACGCCGCCATCCACGGATTATTTTCCTCCCACAAATACGTGCCGTTCTTCGTTTGCAGAACCGGTATAACCAGCGCGGTGCGGGTTTGCACCTCGCTATAGGGGATGCGCGCATCGCGCAGCAGCTTGCGGATGGTGTCGGGTTTGAACCGGTAGGTGATGAAGGCGCGATAGGTCGATGACGAACTTTTTTCGTTATAAACCTCAAACCCGGATTCTAAGAGCTCAAGATCGCGGTCGGTCAATGTGATGACGCCGCGCTCAAGATCGCTGATCGCTTCAGCCGGCTCACCCGTCGCCAAGGTTGGCAGATAGACCCAATCTTCTTCCACCGTGAGCCGCCGCAAGAGGATATCGATTGCTCGACGCCGGCCTTGGAGTTGAGCTGCCGCTTTGGCGGAGGTCGCGCTTTTCGCCTTGGCCTGAACAGTAACCCGCGGCACAACAAAGACATCCTCGCCCACGGCATATGCCGGCGCAGCATAGCTCGCCATCACAAACAAAACCGATCCAAATATTGCAGCCATCCGATCCATGATATGGAGAACCCTATTTCTACAGCCGTAAAGCGGCGTTACCGGGTCTAATATAACCGCGCCGCCCTAAGAAACGACCCTATTTTACCTGTCCGCGCGCAAATAGTTGGCGCAGCGTCCGGTTTTGGCTAGGAGAGCCTTTATGGGTGATGCTTACAAACAGGCTGGGGTCGATATCGATGCGGGCGAACGGCTCGTAAGCGCCATAAAACCGCTGGCGAAATCGACATCCCGCCCGGGCGCGAACGCGGCGCTGGGCGGGTTTGGCGGGCTTTTTGACCTCAAGGCTGCGGGGTTTGCCGACCCGATCCTGGTCTCAGGCGCCGATGGCGTCGGCACCAAGCTGAAAATTGCGTTTGACCTCGACAGGCACGATACAATCGGCATCGATCTGGTCGCCATGTGCGTCAATGACGTCTTAGCACAGGGCGCTGAGCCCTTGTTTTTCCTGGATTACTTTTCCACAAGCAAACTCTCTCAAAAAACCGCGACCGAAGTTGTCAGCGGTATCGCCGAAGGCTGTCGCCAGGCCGGCTGTGCGCTGGTCGGCGGGGAAACGGCGGAAATGCCGGGTATGTATGGGCCCGGCGAATATGACCTGGCGGGCTTTTGCGTCGGCGCTGTGGAACGCACCAATATGCTTCCGCGCCGCACCGAGCCCGGCGATATTATGATCGGACTTGCCTCCTCAGGCGCCCATTCCAACGGATATTCTCTAATCCGTAAGGTTGCCGCAGAGAGCAGCCTCGCTTTCGATGACCCGGCGCCTTTTAATTGTACCGTTACACTCGGCGAGGCGTTGCTCGCGCCAACGCGGATTTATGTGAAATCCGTACTGCCGGTTTTAACCGACAACCGGGTAAAGGCGTTCGCCCATATTACCGGCGGCGGGCTGAGCGATAATGTTCCGCGAGTACTGAATGATGATCTGCTGCCGCGTTTCGATGATGACGCTCTTGGCCTTCCTCCCTTATTTGAATGGCTGCGCGACGCCGGTCATCTGAGTAGCGATGAAATGCGGCGAACATTTAATTGCGGTATCGGCGGGGTTCTCGTCACCTCTGCCGACGCCGTTGATGATGTTATTTCCACCCTTAAAGAAAACGGCGAAGACGCGCGCGTCATTGGCGACATCGGTGAGATATAATCATGGCGAAAACTAAAATCGGCGTGTTGATTTCCGGGCGCGGCAGCAATCTTAAATCATTGATTGACGCTGTTGCGGCGGAAGATTTTCCGGCGGAAATTGCGCTGGTTATTTCAAGTCAGCCCAAAGCCCCGGGACTGGCCCACGCCGCCAAAGCCGGCATTGCCCAAGCCACGATCGATCATCGTGACTTTCAAACCAGAGAAGATTTTGACGCTGCGCTCGACGCCGCCTTGCACATGAAAGATGTTGATTATGTTTGCCTGGCAGGCTTCATGCGGATGTTATCGGATAAATTTGTTGATGACTGGCGCGGCAAACTCCTCAACATTCATCCGTCTTTATTGCCAGCGTTTCGCGGCCTTCATGTTCAGGAGCGCATGCTCGACTCCGGCGTTAAAATCGCCGGGTGCACGGTGCATTTCGTAACACCGGAAATGGACGCCGGCCCCATCATCGGCCAGGCGGCGGCCCCGGTACTTCCTGGCGATACTGTTGATACTCTGTCAGCGCGCATATTAGAGCTGGAACACAAATTATACCCGCGCTGTTTGAGGCTGATTGTCGAGGGCAAAGCGCGGATCTCCGGCGCCGTGGTCGCCTATAATACGGGCATTACAACCTCCGGCTACCTGATAAACCCGCCCGCCTCAGACTAAGAGATTTACTCCTGAAGTTTTTCAAAAAATTCCTGCACGCGCCGCGCATTGGCGCCGAGATCAGACAATCCGACCCGCGACTTCGAGCGGACATCGATGCGGGTTTTCTGCCCATCCGGTTGCAGACGCACAACAAAATCATCAACGAACCCGAACCACGCGCTGGTATAAGTCGCCTCAATGAGCTGCCCGTCTTCGCTTGACGCGTCGCTGAGGATGACCATGCCCATCGCTGCAATAACGCGGCGAACTTTTTCTGCATTCACGTCAACGGAACCATCCAATACTAACGGCGTAATATCCGGGAAAGCCTCGCGTTGCACTTCTGCAATGGTTGCCTCGCCGCCGGGCGCTTTTTCACCGCCAACATAGTCCGCCGGATTTTTTCGCTCAAAACTCGCGCCCATAATAATCGGCGGCGGATTATCGAAGTCCGTGGTGATGTCGTGAATGATCGGGTTGGCTTCAAACAGCGCCTTCATTTTTATCGGCACATATCCGGCTGTCCCCGCCATCACGGCCGCCAGAAACGCCATTAATGCAACTTCGCGCACGGCTATCAGGGAAATGATGAAAGCCGCCACGCTCAACCCGGCGACAATCAAAACCGGCAACGCGACAGTGCGAATAATTTGCAGGCCCGTCCCGTAGTCCCACAGCCCAAAACGCGTGCCCGGCCCGGCGGCGAGTATAGCCAACGCCAGCACAACGGCCGCCAGTGAGATAAGCAAAATCAGTGATCTAAGCATTTTCTTCCCCGAGCAAGGTTGTTCACCCTACACGCTACATGTTTCGCACGCTTTTGCCACTATGCGCTCGTAAATGGCTGAAGTTCTTGAAATTTTTCCATTCCAGCTTATCTCTGTTTCTTTTATGAGGCCCGGATATGTCGCGACCTGTTACCATCACGATTGCTCACGAGCTCGGAAAAGACGAGGCGCGCAACCGCGTGCGCGACGGTTTTGAAAAGCTGAAAAGCCAGATGACCGGCGGCTTGATGTTTAAGTTCTCAGAACAATGGTCGAGCGAAGACACGCTGACATTTGACGCCAAAGGCCTTGGGCAAAACATTACCGGTCAGATTGATATTTTCCCGAACCATGTCCGCATCGAGGTTGTGCTGCCCAGCTTGCTGGCGACCATTGCCGAGACCATCACCGGTAAAGTTGAAAAACAGGGCCGCCTGCTGCTGGAGAAAAAATAAACCGCCTTCGGATAAATAACGCTACGCCGCCAACATCTTTTCAGTCTCAATCCACAATCGCGCCGCCGCTTCATCATCCGCCGCCCACGGCGCAACATGCAGATAACGCGGCGAGTTTTCATCCATGAGCTGCGCAATATCGCAGTCCTCACAATATTCTCCGCCGCGATCATTGAGCTGGGCGCTGGTCGCACACCAAAGCGTCGTCGTGCAACCCTGGTCCGGCGTTTTGAACATCGCCTTGGCCTCTTGCGCGACCTCGCCGGTTTCATCAATCCAGCCAAGCGCCACCATCTCTTCGGTTTCGAGGTGTCGCTGCAACGGCGTCATTATGCCGCCGGGATGGAGTGAAAATGCTTTCGCCCCATCGCCCGCCATTCGGCGATTGAGTTCTAACGCGAACAGGGCGTTTGCCGTTTTGGACTGCCCATAGGCCTCCCATTTTTGGTAGTCGCTTTCCGTAAAGTGAATATCATCAAAGCGTATTGGCGAGTTCTTATGCGCGAGCGAGGAGAGGCTAACAACGCGCGCGCCTTGCGCCTTCTTCAGGCAAGATACGAGCTCCCGGGTCAGCACAAAATGGCCAATATGGTTGACCGCAAACTGCGCTTCCCACCCTGGTCCGACCCGTGTTTCCGGGCACGCCATGATGCCTGCATTGTTGATGAGCAAATCAACCTTGTCCCAATGGTCCGCAACATCCGCAGCAAAGGCCTGAACGCTTGCCAGGTCAGCCAGATCCATCGCGCGCGTTTCAACAGTTAAACTGAGCGCATCAAAATTCTCATCGGCCTTGGCTTTGTTTCTAACCGGAACAATAACATTAGCGCCCGCCGTCTTCAGCGCCTTTGTGGTTTCAAGCCCAATGCCGGAATAGCCGCCGGTGACGATGGCGTTTTTACCGGATAAATCGACACCCCGCATAATCTCTTCAGCGCTGGATTTTGCGCCAAAGCCGGAGCCAAGCGGTTTTTGATTTTCTACAGCCATAACAATCTTCCCGGTTTCTTGCGCGCGTTAAAAAACAAATGGACTTAGGCTCTGTTCAGTTACCCCCAAGCCTCCCCAAGGCTGGAATAGGCAACCCCGCCGTCAACGGCCAGCGTATCGCCAACCACATAGTCCCCGGCTTTCGACGCCAGGAAAACGGCGGCGCCTGCCATATCCGTCGCTGAGCCAATCCGGCCCGCTGGCACCATCTTCGCGACTGCATCTCCCATGTCTTTCGCCGCTTTGTTCATTTCAGAAGCGAAGGCGCCGGGCGCGATGGCGCTGACGCAGATATTGTCGCGGATAAGCTGCGCGGCGAGGCGGCGCGTCAGATGAATTACCGCCGCCTTAGACGCCTGATAGGGATAGGTCTCCCACGGATTAATTTTAATCCCGTCGATTGATGCAATATTGATGACCTTTGCCGGGCGCTCGGCGGACGCCGCTTTCTTAAGCGGTTGAAACAAGGCCTGCGTAAGAAAGAACAGCGACTTGACGTTTAAGTCCATGGTCTTGTCCCAACCGCTTTCGGGAAATTCTTCAAACGCCGCGCCCCAGGCGGCGCCGGCATTGTTGACCAGAATGTCGAGACTGTTTTCGTATTGCGCATATTCCGCAGCGAAGGCTTTACAGCCATCAACAGTTGAGAGATCGTGCGGCAGGGATATGCAAGTCCCAAACTTCGACAACGCCTCAGCGGTCTGATCGCAAGCTGGCGCCTTGCGCGCGGTAATATAAACTTTGGCGCCCTGTTCAACGAACCCATGCGCAATCATTTTCCCAATACCGCGCGAGCCGCCAGTGACAACCGCTGTGCGACCGTCGAGCGAGAAGAGGTCTTTCATCATGATGATGTTCCCTTATTGCGGCGGAAAATACCAGAACCGTTTTACTTTCCCGTCGGTAATTTCATAAACGACAATCGACGACTGGCTTTGGCGGATTCCGTCCTGGTCCCAGACCGTGGTTTCAACAGCCGTGACATAATCCCCGTTCACCGATATTTTTGTAAGGCTCGATGACACCGTCGAGAAAGCTTCAAAATAAGAAACCAGTTCGTTGCGCAGCTGACTGGCGCTGGAGGTGACCACGCGCGACTGCTCGCCGGTAATTTCGATCCAGGCGACATCGCCATGCCAGAATTCACGCATGGTGTCGGCGTCATGGTCATTAAACGCCGTCATCAGCCCGTTGACGACATCAACATTGTCGCCAACCGCTTGCGCCGGCGCCGTGCGTTCCGCATCCGGCGCGCATGCTGCAAGCAGTCCCACAATCGCAAACAATATCATCCGCATGACGTCCACCCTACTCCGCACCAAATTTCTGACGCCATTCTTCAACCTGCTCATCTTCAATTTTGGAGAACAGAAGGTCCGGCAGCGTAAAACTTTCACCGCCCTTAAACAATGACAACGCCTCCGCCGCGCTTGTTGGCCAGCGCGAAGCATCCTCCGGGTCGAGACCGAAGATGGCAAACATCTTATCGGCGGTAAAGGGGATGACCGGCCGTGAAAGCACTGCAAACAGAACCATCAAATTAAGCGCGCACCGGACCGAGGCCGCCGCTTTGCCTTCGTCTGTCTTGATGGCCACCCACGGCGCTGCAATCTGTAGATATTCATTTCCCGCAACCCATATGGCGCGAAGCTCAACAAAGGCTTTGCGAAACTCCATTTCCTCCAGGTAACCCGTATAGGCGTTGATGCGCTTATCGAGTTCGGCAATCAGGTCATTTTCAGCGACGCCATAGGCGCCCGCCGACGGAACAGCAAGACCGAAACGCGCATTGCAAAACCGGGTGATGCGGTTCACGAAATTGCCCAGCACATCAGCCAGGTCTTTATTCACAACGCTGGCGAAATGTTCCAGCGTGAAGGATGCATCATCAGACTCCGGCGCATTCGCCATTAAATGCCAGCGCCAGTAATCGGCCGGCAAAATTTCTAACGCCTGGTCCATGAAAATACCGCGGTTCTCGCTGGTGGAGAATTTGCCGCCATACCAGGTGAGCCAGTTCAACGACTTCAACGTATCAACGGTTTTCCAGGGCTCCTCAGAGCCCAAAATTGTGCATGGAAAGCTCACCGCATGAAACGCTACGTTATCTTTACCCATAACCTCAACATAACGGACATCATCGGCTCCCTTATCGGTACGCCACCAGCGTTCCCAGTTTTCGTTATGCGCGAATGCCCACTCTTCCGTGGCGCCGATCTATTCTATGGGCGCGTCAAACCAGACATAGAAAACCTTGTTTTCAAAGCCCGGACGTTTCTCGCCTTCACGTTCAACAGGAATACCCCATTGCAAGTCACGCGTGATTGAGCGGTCGCGCAATCCTTCCTTGAGCCATTTTTGGGCAATCGATTTTGTGAGGTGCGGCCAATTCGGTTTTGAATTTACCCATTGCGCGATCCTGTCCTGCATCTTCGACTGCAACAGATAAAGATGACGGGTTTGGCGCACCTCGACATTTTTTGAACCGGAAATCGCCGAATACGGATCTTTCAATTCTATCGGGTCAAGCAGGCGCCCGCAATTATCACATTGGTCGCCGCGCGCTTTTTCGTAGTCGCAATGAGGACAGGTTCCCTCAACATACCTATCGGGGAGATAGCGCTGGTCATCAACCGAATAAATTTGTTCGTCTACGCGCTCTTCAATCAATCCGTTGTCTTCCAACACAGCCGCGAAATGTTGTGTCAGGCGATGATTGGGCGGGTTTGACGAGCGCCCGAAATGGTCGAAGGAAAGCCCGAACGCCTCGCCCGCCCGGGCCTGAATGTCGTGCTGCGCTTTGCAATAGTCCCGCACCGTTTGACCCGCCGCCCGCGCCGCCAGCTCCGCCGGGGTTCCGTGCTCGTCGGTGGCGCAGAGGAATAGCACTTCGCGCCCGTGCTGGCGCTGAAAACGGGCATAGACATCAGCCGGAAGCATGGAGCCAACAAGGTTCCCCAAATGCTTGATTCCATTAATATATGGAAGTGCTGAGGTAATCAGAATGCGAGACATTGGGGGAGCTTTCCAGGACCTGACCCCGGTCTATAGCGGCAAGCGGCGTGCGGCGGCAAGGCGCAAGCGCGGTCTTTAATCGGGGTCGCCGCCGCCGGGCTCCCAAAGCTCGATCGGGTTGCCCTCAAGATCGTAAACGCGGGCGAACCGGCCATTGGGATAGGTTTTCGGGTCGATCTCGACAGCATTGCCATTGTCGCGAATTTTCTGAACCAGCGCGTCGAGATCGCGGACGCGGAAATTCAGCATCCACTGTTTATCGTCATCGCCGAAATAGTCCGTATCGTGCTGAAATGGCTGAAACACGGTTGCGCCCGCCTCTTGTCGCCAAACCGGGTCGTCATAGGACTTTGGCGGCATCGCAACGCCCAGATTGTCGCTATACCATTTTTCCAACGCCTCTGGGTTTTTTGCACGAAAAAAGAACCCGCCAATGCCTGTTACCTTAATCACGATATTGCCTCTCATAGTGTTCATGCCGTGTTCGCGTAAGCACGTCTCACGGCTCTAATGTTCTAAACATGATATGGGCGTCAACCAAGCCCAGCTGCGGATGACGAAAGGCGCGCGGGACCGTGCCGATGATCGCCATCCCTGCTTTACGCCAGGCGGCAATTGCCGCCTGGTTGGAAACCACAACCAGATTAAACTTCATGCCCCGAAAGCCTATCGCTGACGCCTGCGCTTGCGACTGCCTGCATAGCGCAACCGCACATCCCCTGCCCCGTGCAGCCTCGGCGATGACATAGCCGGCATTGCATATGTGATCGCCAGGCCCACCCTGATCCGGGCGCAGATAATATACGCCAACGATATCGCCCGCATCATCGCGTGCAATCGCGTTATAGCCGTTGGTTTTTATCCAGTATGTCTTTGCGTCCGCTTCATTAACATCGCGCGGCAACGGATAGGACTCGCCGGCGCGAAAAGCCGGTTCCAGAACCGACCACACATCCGCCCAGTCAGTTTCCGTTTGTTCTGCAACGCTCAATTTCATAGAGCGCAATCTTGCGCCGAATGGCTACTGAGGCAAGGCTCTGCAAGACTGCATGCGCTTAGGCGTTGGATCCGGCAGGTATTGATTGCAGTATTGCCGCCGCTTGTTCGAGCAACCACGACAGTGCACCCAACATATCCGTGACGGTATAGCCTTGTGCATAGGCCACGACGCCGGCGATAAATACTAGCAATCCAAGCGTACGCGCGATGGTGCGCCTTGCGGCGAAGAACAACACAATCCCGGCGAAGAGTTCCACCGGGCCGGCAAGGCCGCTCGCCGATAGCGACTGCCAAAGGCCGTCAAGGCTTTCGATCTCGCTGCCGACGGTTGCAAGGCCTGATGCGCCGGACAATTGCGAGACGCCCACTAGCGCCAAAAGACCAGAACATGAGCCCTGTATCGCGTCTTTGACAAACCCGAGAAGCCCCACAAAAGGCCCGGCAAAGCCAATCCCGCTCTCACCTGCCGGGCGCACATCATAGGCTGCGCCTCTGCCTCTAATTGCTAATGCCATGCCTGCCTCCATTGTCTGTCTTACCCACAATTTCACAGTGCCATCGCAACAGGGAAGTATCGGTGGCGAAATTGTGGCCCAAAGGCGCCGCACGCGATTGTGATCAAGAAGGCGGCTCATCGCATGTTAGGTGCGGTTCATCGCAATAGCGGCGCTAAATTGTCCAAAACTGTGCATTATGCGGTTTTCCCGACAACCAACAGGGGCGCCTACATGAAACCACTGATTTCCATCGCTGCATCCGTTTGCATGCTGTCAACCGCTTTTGCCGGCGACATCCCTGCGAACATTCAAACCGGCATCGACAACCCTCTGCGCACTGAAGAAAATCGTGCGCGTGACGAGGCCCGCAAACCGGGCGAAGTGCTCGCTTTCTACGGCATAAAAGAAGGCATGGCCATCGTCGATCTCGCGTCCGGTGGCGGGTATTTTTCTGAAATCCTTTCCGGCGCAGTCGGACAAGACGGACAAGTGCGCGCCCAAAATCGCGCCGGGCCGCGCATTGACGATCGCATTGACGCGCTCAATGAACATTACGCCAAATTCGGGAACATCACGCTCGATATTACCGAACCGGAAGCAGCGCTTCCCTATGAAGACAATTCCGTCGATATGGTTTTGTTGTCGCTGATCATCCATCATCTTCACTATGCTGAAGCTTCCGGCGAGACGATGCCGGAAAGTTCCGCTGGAATTTATGCTGACGTAAAGCGTATTTTGAAACCAGGCGGCGTTTTCGCCATCATCGAACATACAGCGGCGGCGGGTTCAACACGTGCAGAAAGCGCGGGATGGCACCGGGCGCCGGAGGCTACCATCAAAGCTGATGTTACAAGCGCAGGCTTCGTATTTGACGGCAGCGCAGACATTCACGTTAACCCGGACGACGATCTGAAAAACGTCTGGTACGAAACGGGCCTGCAAGGTAAAACCACACGTATGGTCCACCGCTATGTAAAGCCGGCCAAGTAAGCGTTACGATTAGCCGGTTGTAAGAAATGGGGCGCTGCGTTTATGCGCCCCATTTCCTTTCCGTCGCTTTATAAGATTTGTCAATAATCTTTATAAGGATTTTCTCATCAACATCATCCAGCTTGTTGATGTAGAGGCATGAGCGACCAGTCTTGTGTTTGCCCAGTTTCGCTAGCAGCGGGTCGTCATTGCCAAGCGAGCCGAGCACATAGAGCACCATATTCGCTTTGCGTGGGGAAAAGCCAACGGTCAAGCCGTCGCCCTCCCGCCCGCTCTCATATTTATAGTGATGTCGCCCAAAACCGATGATCGACGGCCCCCACATCACCGGCTTTTCACCGGTGACTTTTTTCATCAAAGCCAGAATCGCCTTTGCATCCCGCTTGCGGGTTTCATTTTCAACGGCGTTGATAAAAGCGGCGACACTGGTCTTTTCCGGCTTGGTCTTGTTCTGGGCTTGCGCCATATTTTACGCCGCCTCACCCGTCGCTTTCGCCCAGTCCGCAGGCGCGCGCTTGCCGGTCTCATAAAACATCCAGGCGCCGTAAAGTGAAACAAAAGAGACCGCCGTCAGTGAAACGCGCAAGGAGAGCTCCTCGCCTAGCCCCTCCGCCAAGACGCTCGATAAAACGCCCGTCAGAGTGGGGCCGAAGCCAAGGGCGATCATGTTCAATACAAAGAAAAAGATCGCTGTCGAGAGCGCGCGGATCGACACCGGCGCCAGCGTTTGCGCCAGCGCAAAACATGGGCCCAGATAAAATCCGATGGCGAGGTTTACCGGCGCCATAAAAAACAGCGACAGACCGGGACTGCCAATCCAAAGGGCAAGAAGAAAACACGGAACGCTTAGCGCCAGCGCAATAGCCGGAACAAACCCATACATCCGCTTGTCGCGCTTGGAGAGCTTATCGACAATATACCCACCAAGAAAAGTTCCCGCTGAATAGGCCGTACCCGAAATAATCCCGAGCCAGAACAAAACCCTTAGAAGCGAGAACTCCGGATGCGAGCGCGAGTAGAAATCAACGATCCATGTCCCGTTTGCGTAAGATGTGAAGGATACTGCCGTGGTGGCGATGACGACAGCGCGATAGGTGGGAATGGAAAAAAGGTGCTTGGCCGCGCGCCAGACCGTAGCCATTTCACTAAAGGCTGAGGCGCGCATAGTCTCGGGAAACAGTTTGCACCCGCCAAACATCATCCGCTCAAATCGTCCCTCTGGCTCGCCGATGCGTAGCGCCTTAAATGCATCCGTATGGTCCGCGCTTTCCATGCCGCCGCGTTGCGGCTCGCGCACTGTTAGTTTTAACAACACCGCCATCGCCAGCCCCGGCAACCCGATCACCACAAACGCCATGCGCCAGCCAAAAGTTTGCATCACCCAGCCGCCGCCGAGATAAGCCAACGCAATACCGATCGGAATGCCCATAGCGAAGATCGCCAAAGCGCCGGCGCGTTTTTCTTTTGGATAATAATCCGAGATCAAAGAATGTGAGGGCGGCGATCCGCCTGCCTCGCCAATGCCGACGCCCACCCTTGCCAGGGTCAGTTGCACGAAATTCGTTGCGGCGCCGGAAATTGCTGTAAAGCCCGACCAAAGCCCAAGCGCAATCGCGATGATAGTCACCCGGTTTTTTCGGTCAGCGAGGCGCGCTATGGGAATGCCCAATGTCGTATAAAGGACTGCGAACGCAAAGCCCTTCAAAATGCCCAGCTGCCAATCGGCGAGGCCAAGGTCCGCCTTGATCGCCGGCGACAAGATGCCGATGATTTGGCGGTCAATAAAATTGAAGGTGTAAACACCGGTCAGCAGGATCAGAACGTAAGTCCGATAAGCGCGTGTCGGTTGCGCGGCCCCGGCACCTGCTGCAATGCTTGCCTCGCTCACAGGCGGAACCCGGAAACGCAGGCTATGCCGGACCGGCCAATCGCCGCGACGGCGCGCGGATTGTCGATGCCCATCAACAGGCGGATGGCGCCGAGCGTGGAATCGGCGCGTGATAGTTGCAGCGTATAGCGCGCCAGATCCTGAACATCCTCGCTCGTCAGACGTTGTTCCAGCTCGTCAACCATGCAGTCGGCGGTCTGCGCCGGCAGGCCTATCGCCCGAAATCGATCCTGAAGCGTATAACGGGCGGCGGTTGCGCATCCGGCTATCATCAAAACCGCGCCCAAAACCAGCGCGGCCCGTATTGGCGCCCAATGTCGTCGCTGCATAAAGCCCTCCCGCCCGATTTCTGTCATTGGTTGTTTATGGGCGGGGCGACAATGCGTAAGATCGCGCGCAAGAGCAAGAAAGAAGGACATGGGATTGCTATGAAAGCGATGATGAGCCACGCGCCGGGCGGACCGGAAACGCTTGAACTGACTGAGGTGGATACGCCAGAGCCGGGCCCCGGCCAGTTGCGCATTGCGGTCAAGGCGGCGGGGGTCAATTTCCCCGATACGCTGATTATTCGCGATCTTTATCAGTTCAAACCGCCGCGGCCGTTTGCGCCGGGCGGCGAGGTCGCCGGGATTGTCGAGGCGGTCGGCGACGGCGTCAGTGATTTTGCTGTTGGCGACCGGGTTCTCTCTGGCGGCATCAATGGCGGCTTTGCCACCCATTTCATCGCTGATGCGGCGCGCAGCTACAAAATTCCCGATGCTATGCCGTTCGATGAAGCGGCCGGTTTCATGCTCACCTATGGCACTTCGCATTATGCCCTGAAGGATCGCGCGCGCCTTCAGCCTGGCGAGGCGTTGTTCATTCTCGGCGCCGCCGGCGGCGTTGGCGCAGCGGCGATTGAACTTGGCAAGGCGATGGGCGCGAAAGTCGTCGCCGGGGTTTCGTCGGAGGAAAAAGCCGCGTTCTGCAAAGACCTCGGCGCCGATGAAACGCTGATTTATCCCACAGGCGCGCTTGAGCGCCCGGCGCAGAAAGAGCTTTCCGGCGCGATCAAAAAGCTGTGCGGCGGCGAAGGCGCCAATGTTGTCTACGATGCGGTCGGCGGCGATTACGCCGAACCATCGGTGCGGGCGCTGGCCTGGAATGGGCGCTATCTGGTGGTCGGCTTCCCGGCGGGCATCCCGAAAATTCCGCTGAACCTTACGCTGCTCAAAAGCTGTCAGATTATCGGCGTGTTCTGGGGCGCCTTCACCATGCGCGAGCCGGCGAAGAACGCTGACTATGTCGCGGAGCTGTTTCAATTCTACCAGGACGGTAAAATCCGCCCACGGATTACCGCTGAGTTCCCGCTTGAAGACGCCGCCAAGGCGCTGGCCCTGCTGCAGGAGCGCAAAGCCACCGGCAAAATCGTACTTTCGGTAGAATAGAGACAAAGAGCGCTCGTTCATCTATAAACCTCGCATGAAGCGCCTTTCTCTCTTGCGGCACGCCAAGTCGAGCTGGTCTGACAATGTCAAAGGCGACTTTGACCGTCCTCTGAACCGTCGCGGGCGTGAGGCGGCGGTGTTGATGGGCGCGTTCATCGCGGAGAACCCCGGCGCGCCGGACTGTGTGTTGTGTTCTTCCGCCGTGCGCACGCGCGAAACGCTTGAGATTATGGCGCCGCTGTTCAGCCCCCGCCCCCACATCGAGCACAGCCGCGGGCTATACCTCGCCTCGCCGCCCGACATCCTTGGGGCCATCGGCGCCGCGCCGCAGCAATATGCCCATATCCTCGTCATCGCCCATAATCCGGGCCTGCACATGCTGGCCATGGAGCTTGCTGATCCGGCGCGCTCGTCTGCGCCCGCGCTTCGTCGGTTGGCGGAAAAATTCCCCACTGCGGCGCTGGCGCATTTCGAGTTTGATATCGACAACTGGGATGCACCGTTGCGGCGGCGCGGGGCTTTACGGTTTTTTGCAACGCCGAAGGACTTGGCCGTGGAAGGCTGACAATTGCCGCTTCCCCTCACCGACGAAATACGTCTAACCTGTCGCAAAGAATTCTTTGTGGCGGGGCGATGGCGATGCCGACAATTCTGGTGAACAGCGTCCCTCCGGGCGGCGCACACGAAACGGATGTCATTATTATCGGCGCGGGGCCGGTCGGCCTGTTTGCGGTGTTCGAACTTGGCCTGCTCGGCATCAAGGCCCACATCATCGATATTCTCGACCATCCCGGCGGGCAATGTATCGAGCTTTACCCGGAAAAACCGATCCTCGACATTCCGGCGATCAAGACCATCTCCGGCGAGCAGCTGACACGCCAGCTGCTGGACCAGATCGACCCCTTCGGGCCGGAATTTCATCTGAACGAGATGGCCGTCTCGGTCGCTAAAACCGATGACGGGAAATGGCGCGTCGACACCGATATGGGCACCTCGATTACCGCGCCGGCGATTTGCATTGCCGCTGGCGGCGGGTCTTTTCAGCCGAAAAAGCCGCCGATCCCCGGCGTTGACGACTATGAGGGCGGCAGCGTCTTTTATGCTGTGCGCCAGCGGCAGATGTTTGAGGGCAAGGAGCTGGTCATCGCCGGCGGCGGCGATTCCGCGCTCGACTGGACAATCAACCTTCAACCCATCGCGAAAAAGATTACGCTTGTGCATCGGCGCAAAGAGTTTCGCGGCGCGCCCGACAGCGTCGAAAAAATGCGCGCGCTGGCCGACGCCGGAAAGATCGAGGTTCACGTCGCGCAAATCAAAGGCCTTAAAGGCGCTGACCGGCAAATCGAAGCGGTCGCGGTCACCAGCGAGGCCGATGGCGACTATGATATTCCTTGTGAGAACCTCCTCGCCTTTTATGGCCTGACCATGAAGCTCGGGCCGATCGCTGATTTCGGGCTCAACCTGGTGGAGAACCGCGTTGCGGTCGATACCGAAAAATTCGAAAGCTCCGTGCCCGGGATTTTTTGCATCGGCGACATGGCCAACTATCCCGGCAAGCTGAAGCTCATCCTGTCCGGCTTCCACGAGGCGGCGCTGATGTCTCATGGCGCATTTCATTATGTGTTCCCTGACAAAAAGCTCAAATTTCAACACACAACCTCGGCCAAAGGATTGCAGGCGCAGGTCGCGGGTGAATAAACACCGCGCAACACCTTTCGCGCCGTTTATCATCGGCGCACTCACTGGGCTACAGCCAATTGTTGTCCAACATTTTTGAGCCGAAGCGGTCATCTTTGAGCGGGTCTCCTTGTCTGTCCGCGCCGCAAACACATTGGGCGCAAATTTAACAATAAGGCCGCTTGAACCTATGAGGATGAGAATTCATAATTTTGCCCGGCGCGCGCATAAAATTTGCCAAAAGCCTGCTGGCGCACAACGGGAGCGCAAACCCATGGCGGATAAAACAACCACAACACGAGAAGTGTCACGCGCCATGCAACATTTGAAAAATATTATTTAATTTTTTGCTCGCCCTGTTCATCGCTTGCGCTAGCGAGGCGACGTCGTCAGGCGAAACATATGTATTTCATCGTGTCTTATCGGCAATACGCCCTATAGCGCATCCAGCGCAGCAAGCCGCGCCTTGAGCGCCTCATTCTCCGCGTTCAGCTGCTCAAACTGCGGCGCCATCATTTCGCGCACCTGCTCGGCGGTAAAACGCGGCGTGATAAATTGCGGGCAGTTCCAGTCAAACGCTTCAACCGCCAGGGTGAACACCCCCTCAACCCGCCCTTCGCCTTCAACATGCAGCCGCGCGGCAAGCTCAGGCGCCTCATCAGCGGATTGCACCCGCACCCGCGCCAGAATTTTCAGCCGCGCCTTGTTCGGGTAGTCCATCAGGAACAGGGATGCGCGGTCTTCGGTTTTGAAGTTGCCGGTCGAGACATATTGTTTGTTGCCGCGGTAATCGGCAAAGCCGAGCTGCGTCGGAGACAGCACGCGCAAAAAGCCCGCCGGCCCGCCGCGGTGTTGTACATAGGGCCAGCCGGTCTCGGTGACGCTGGCCATATAGAAACTGTCGCGCACTTCGATAAACGCCGTCTCGCGCTCGCTCAGACCCTCCGGCGCCGGGCGCGCGGTCATTTTGGCATAGCTCGCGCGCGAGCCGCGCCGCTCTTGCTCCGCCTTCACCGTGTCGGTGAACATGATATCGCCGAAGTTTTTCATAACCCGAATCTCCAAAACAGTTGATATGGCGAGGCGCTTATAGCATGGCAATTCACGAACGCGTGGCGGGGGACTAAAACATGAGCCCAACACATTACGAAAGCGAAGAACCCCCTCCGTCCCTTCGGGACACCTCCCCCGTAAACGGGGGAGGAATTAGGTTGCGCTAAAGGCAGGCCTCTTTTCTTCCCCCGTTTACGGGGGAAGTGTCACCG
>JAJFFZ010000131.1 GCA_021776395.1 Hyphococcus sp.
AGGTGACGGGAGCCGCATCCGGCTCGGCATTGATGCGCAACCTTGACCACGCCTTACGACTGATCGAGGCGACAGTGGCGGCGACATCGAAGCCGGTGACGTTGAAGATGCGCCTCGGTTGGGACCATGATTGCCTCAATGCCGCTGAGCTTGCCGCTAGAGCGCAAAGCGCCGGCGTTGCGATGATCACCGTTCATGGGCGCACCCGGTGTCAGTTTTTCACCGGCGCGGCGGACTGGTCTGCGGTGCGTGCAGTGAAGGAGGCGGTCAGCGTTCCGGTTATCGTTAACGGCGATATCGTCGATGATGCGACTGCGCGCACAGCGCTGTCCCAATCCGGCGCCGATGGCGTGATGATCGGGCGTGCAATGATTGGCAGACCATGGCTTGCCGGTGCGGTGGCGCGCGCGTTGGCGAGCGGCGAGGCGATGACGCCGCCGTCACTGGACGCCCAGAGAGACGCAGCGCTGGCGCATTATCGCGAGACCATCGCCCATTATGGCGCACCGCTCGGCGTTCGTATGGCGCGAAAA
Source organism: Hyphococcus sp. (assembly GCA_021776395.1). Classification (GTDB taxonomy): domain Bacteria; phylum Pseudomonadota; class Alphaproteobacteria; order Caulobacterales; family Parvularculaceae; genus Hyphococcus. The sequence goes on from JAJFFZ010000131.1 coordinate 534, forward strand.
CACCTTGCCGCCTATGTCGAGCACGCCCCGGTCGATATCGATCCGGCGCTGCGCCGGGCCTTCCGGGCGGGCCTCTGTCGGATCGCCGCGCCGGCGCGGGTTGGCGAGGCTTTGAGCGCCTTTTTCGAGCGCAATGACGCCTTGCTGGAGCGCTTCGCCGCCTGACCCTCACACGGCGTATTACCGACTGTTTCATTTTTGCAACATTTGTGTTGATTTCTTGCAACAATCGACGCAGCATCCCCCGTGGTTCGTGGCTTGCAGACTAGGGAGCACCCATGAACCTTGCGCGCGCGTCCTTATGGAGGGCCCGCGTATTCGGGGGAGTGGTACGGTTTTGAGATCCCGCAGGACGGCAAGTTGGGTTTAGAAGATCACATCGCAGACAAGGCAGGCGGCGCAACGACGAGTGCGCGCGGCGGCGGGCGTTTGCTGCCGCAATGGGCGCTGTCGAATACGACGGCCGCCGCGGCGCTGTTTGGCGCCGGCGGGGTTGCCTTCCTGACCACCTGGTTCTTGATGTCGCCAATGGTCGAGCGCGTCGACCGCGCCTTCCTGATGTGGATGGTGGTCGGCAATATTGTCATTGCCGCCGGCTTTGCCATCCTGATCGGCGTGCGGATGTGGCATGTGCTGTCGGAGCGCCGCAACCAGCTTGCCGGCTCGCGCACCCACCTGCAATTGGTCGGTATTTTCTCCGCGCTTGCGGTGGTGCCGGCGATTGTCGCGTTTCTATTTGCGTTCACCATTCTGCGCACCAGCCTCAATGATGTCTTCAGTGAACGGATTGATAATTATCAAAACACCGCGCGCGATCTCGCCAATGGCATCGTCGATATGCGCCGGGTCGAGCATGAACAAACCATGCGCGAGATAGCCTTTGACATCAGCCGTCAGGAAGAGGCCGGGCTTGGGTTTACCGAAACACCGATCAGCTTCCGACGCTACCTTTTTGCGCAAGCGCAGGTGCGCGGGCTATCGGCGCTCTATCTCATCGACGGTGATATGCGCATCATGGTCCGAGCTGAGATTGAGCCCGGAAGTTACAACCTGCCGTTGGCGGAAAATCTTGAAAAAGTCCGCTCCGCAGAGCTGCCCGGGGAAGTGTTTTTCTTCGGCGTCAACGATGCGGCGAAGTTTGACACTTTTGTCGGCGCGCTGGGGCTTGCCTATTATGACGGCGGCACGCTGATCGCCTATCGCTCTATCGACGCCCGAACCGCCGGGCGCCTGGTGGCGACGCGCAGCGTCGTCGCCGACTGGGAGGACGCAAAGCTTGGCCGCGCGCGGCTCGAACGGGTGTTTCTGCTGGGCTATATCGTGCTGGCGGTGATTATTCTTTTTGGCGCGATTTGGCTGGCGCTTTGGGCGGCGACGCGTCTGGTGCAACCGATCACGCGGCTGGTCGATATGGCCGGGCGGGTCTCTGGCGGCGCGCTTGATGCGCGTGTTGAGGTGCTTCAGAGCGACGGTGAGCTTGGCGTTCTCGCCCGTTCCATGAACCACATGACCGCGCAGTTGCAGACCCAACGCGACGACCTTATCGACACCAACCGGCAGTTCGATGAACGCCGGCGATTTACCGAAGCGGTCCTGTCCGGCGTATCGGCGGGCGTAATCGGTCTTGCCGAGGGCGGCCGGATTACAATCGCCAATAAATCAGCGGCCGAGCTGCTCGGTGAAGACGCCGGCCGCTTGACCGGCCAGAGTATCAAAACCGTGATGCCGGAGCTATGCGACCTGCTTGAAGCATCGGCGGCCTCGTCCTTTGCCGAGGTTGGCGATCAGGTCAATCTGACGCGCCATGGACGGATGCAGACGCTGAACGTGCGTATCGTGAAAGATGTTGTCGATGGGCGTAAACGCTATGTGGCGACGTTTGACGATATTACCCAATTGATTTCCGCCCAGCGCAACGCCGCCTGGGGCGATGTCGCGCGCCGTATTGCGCATGAAATTAAAAACCCGCTCACGCCCATTCAGCTCTCGGCCGAACGACTGCGCCGAAAGTACCTCAATGAGGTGACATCGACGCCGGAAGTCTTCGACAAATGCACCGAAACCATCATCCGCCAGGTCAACGACATTGGCCGCATGGTTGACGAGTTCTCGTCTTTCGCGCGTATGCCCAAGCCGGTGATCGGCCGGGAAGATTTGCGTGAATTGGTCAAAGCGGCTGTGTTCCCGCAGAAAGTGACGTTCCCCGAGATAGAATTCATCATTGATGCGCCCGATGCGCCGGTGATTGCCGAATGCGATGGCCGCTTGCTGGTGCAGGCGTTTTCCAACCTGTTGAAGAATGCCGGCGAGGCTGTGACCGCGCGGCTTGCCGATACCGATGACGCAACGCCTGGCAAGATCAAGGTTGAAATCACCGTTGATGACGGCGTTTCCAAAATTCATTTTATCGACAATGGCGTCGGCCTGCCCGAGGCGGAACGCCACCGTCTGACCGAGCCTTATATGACGACGCGAACCAAAGGCACTGGCCTCGGCCTCGCCATCGTTAAAAAGGTCGCGGAAGACCATGGCGGCGCATTGGACTTTTCAGATGACGGATCTTTAGGAAAGAGCGGTGCGCGGATTACGGTGACCTTGCCATGCGCCGGTGAAGTAACCGTGGCCGCGAGCAGTCCGGCGGCGGCGGAGTAGGAAAGTGGAAAGAGCGTGTACCCATGAGCATTGATATTCTTGTAGTCGATGATGAAGAAGATATTCGCGAGCTGGTCTCAGGCATTCTGGAAGATGAGGGCTTTAGTCCGCGCTCGGCCGCCGACGCAACATCGGCGCTATCGGCGGTACGCGACCGGATGCCGGCATTGGTTATTTTGGATGTCTGGCTGCAAAATTCGACCATGGATGGCATCGAGATTTTGGAGGAGTTGAAGCGCATTCACCCCGACCTTCCGGTGGTGATTATTTCCGGACACGGAACAATTGAAACAGCGGTCGCGGCGATCAAGAAGGGCGCTTATGACTTTGTCGAAAAGCCAATTAATGCGGACCGTCTCATTTTGGTGGTCAACCGCGCGCTTGAAGCGGCCCGGTTGCAGCGCGAGAATACTGAATTGCGCGCCCGCGCGCCGGATTGGGGCCTTATAGGCTCGTCCTCGGCGGTAACGGCGCTGCGCGGCATAATCGAGCGGGTCGCTGATGCGCGCTCGCGCGTCCTGATCGCCGGCCCGCCAGGCTCGGGCAAGGAAATGATTGCGCGGTTGATCCACACCTCATCGGGGCGTTCCGATATGGCGTTTGTGGTCGCCAGCGCGGCCTCGATTGCGCCGGAGCGGATGGAACAGGAATTGTTCGGCATTGAGGGTGAGGACGGCGCCCCGCGGATGACCGGGCTGATGGAAAAGGCCCATGGCGGCACCTTGATGTTCGACGAGATCGGCGACATGCCGCTGGAGACGCAAGGCAAAATTCTCCGCGTCCTGGTCGACCAGCGCTTCAAGCGCGTCGGCGGCGAGAATTCGGTGTCGGTCGATGTGCGCATCATCTCCACCTCGTCCAAAGACTTGCTGGCGGAGGCGGCGAACGGCCAGTTCCGGGAAGATCTTTTCCATCGCCTCAATGTCGTCTCAGTTACGGCGCCGGGGCTGGATGAGCGGCGCGAGGATGTGCCGGCGCTGGCGGTCTATTTCGTCGACCGGATAGCGCGCACCTCGGGCCTGCCGAAGCGGCCGTTCTCGCCCGAAGCGATGGCGGCGCTCCAGACCTATCACTGGCCCGGCAATGTTCGTCAGTTGCGCAATGTCATCGAGCGGACGTTGATTTTGATGGACCGCGACCCGGATATCCAGATTACCTGCGAGCATTTGCCATCCGAGGTGATGGACGCCGGCCTCTCAATCCCGGCGGGTGAGGGGCTGGAGCAGATTATATCCCTGCCTTTGCGCGACGCCCGCGAGCGTTTTGAGCGTGAATATTTAATTGCTCAAATCAACCGGTTTGGCGGAAATATTTCGCGCACGGCGGCGTTTATTGGTATGGAACGTTCAGCATTGCATCGTAAGCTGAAAGCGTTAGGCGTAAGCGGACAGGCCAGAGCAGAGAGCGCTTAATCAAGAGCGCCGAAATTTAAGGATAGATCATGAGAG
>JAJFFZ010000132.1 GCA_021776395.1 Hyphococcus sp.
CAAAAAGTGACGTCGCAATCTCTTTGCCCGCTCAAAACTGAAAGCTCTTTTTAATGACTGACACCCGCATAGAATCTGACAGCTTTGGCGAGCTTAATGTTCCGACCGACAAATATTATGGCGCACAATCGGCGCGCTCACTGATCAACTTTCCGATTGGCGAGGAGACGATGCCGGCGGCGCTGATCCGCGCGCTTGGAATTGTTAAACTCTGCGCGGCGCGCACCAATATGGCGATGGACAATCTCAACCCGAAGCTGGCGAACGCAATTGCGCAAGCCGCCGGTGAGGTTGCCGAGGGCAAGCTCAACGCCCATTTCCCGTTATCCGTATGGCAGACCGGCTCGGGCACTCAGTCGAATATGAACGCCAATGAGGTGGTGGCGAACCGGGCGATTGAATTGCTCGGCGGCAAGATTGGCTCCAAAGACCCGGTCCATCCCAACGATCACGTCAATCGCAGCCAGTCGTCCAACGACACCTTCCCGACCGCCATGCATATCGCTGCGGCGGAAGAAATTGTGCACCGCCTGGTCCCGGCGCTGAAGACGCTGCACAAAACGCTGAACGACAAGGCAGAGGTGTTTAAAGACATCATCAAAATCGGCCGCACACATTTGCAGGACGCAACGCCGCTGACCCTTGGCCAGGAATTTTCCGGCTATGTGCAAATGCTCGCCAACGCTATTGAACGCGCCGAGGGTGTGTTGCCGCGGCTTTATGCGCTGGCGCAAGGCGGCACCGCAGTCGGCACCGGGCTTAACGCCAAGCCCGGCTTTGCGGAAAAATTCGCCGAGGAAGTCGCCATCTACACCAAGCTTTCCTTCGTCACCGCGCCCAATAAATTCGAAGCGCTCGGCGCCCATGATGCGATGGTCGAGGCCCATGGCGCGCTCAATGAAATCGCCGTCAGCCTGTTTAAGATCGCCAATGATATTCGCCTGCTCGGTTCCGGCCCGCGCTCCGGTCTTGGCGAAATATCCCTGCCGGAAAACGAGCCCGGCTCATCGATTATGCCGGGCAAGGTGAACCCCACCCAATGCGAAGCGCTGACCATGGTTTGCGCGCAGGTGATGGGCAACAACACTACCGTCAGTTTCGCCGGCAGCCAGGGCCATCTGGAACTCAATGTCTTTAAACCGGTGATCGCCTATAATGTGTTGCAGTCGACCCGGCTGCTCGCTGACGCGGGCGCCTCCTTCGCTGAGCGCTGCGTCAGCGGCATTACAGCCAACACCGACACTATCAAGGATTTAATGGAGCGCTCGCTGATGCTGGTGACGGCGCTGGCGCCCGAAATCGGTTATGACAACGCCACCAAGATTGCGAAGGAAGCGCACAAAAATGGCACAACCTTGCGCGAGGAAGCGGTGAAGCTCGGCTTTGTCACCGGCGAGAACTATGACCGTATTGTCCGGCCTGAAAAGATGGTGTCGCCGCAATAATGGCGCGATAAAGCCTTGATGATGGTTAATGGAGGCAGGGCGTGAGCCGTGGACCGGTTTTTGCTATATCATCAAAACGAGCGCCAACGCAGCGTTGGCAAAGTTTTGTGACACAAGGATCAGGTTAGTATGGCGGACAACACACCTTCCGACAGCCAGCTTCGGCTTTTACTGGCGCAGTTTCTGTTTGCGCATAATGTCGATATTGAAACGCTGTATAAGGCGCTCGGCGCGGAGCTGTCTGACGCCGACGGCGAAGCGGTCTCGCATATGGCGGGGATTATCGACGGCGTAACGCTGGCGACATCGAAAATTCGCACCCATGGCGTCGATAACTGGGCCAAGAATTAACAATATTCCGCCGAACCGGTTTACCATCCTGAGACAGGTAAGAAGACAAAACACCGGCTCGCTGTTATGCGCAAACGCTCTGTCACGCTGAAAGGCCATCGCACCAGTATTGCGCTGGAAGATGAATTCTGGGCGGCGCTCAAAGATTTTGCCGCGAGCGACAAGCGCTCGCTCGCCAGTCTTATCTCCGACATTGATCGCAAAAGGCTGAAACAATCGCCGCCGCCGGGATTGGCCTCGGCGTTAAGGGTGTTTGTGCTGAGGCGCGTTACGGACGCTGGCTAACCCGCCGCCTGCGCCACCACGCTCAAGGATGGCCGGTTCAACACCAGTTGCGCATAGAGCCGCGAGACGTCGTCGGCGTAGCCGCGCATTAACGGGCGCACCTGGTCAAATTTCTCCACCCCGGCGGCGCGGGCGATCAATTCGCCAAACCGTGGCCGCACCGGCTCGCGCACCGGATCGCTCCACTGAGCCAGTTGCCGCACAACCTGTAGCCGGGTCCAGAATTGCCGCGCGGAAATTAACGCCAGCGCAGTCTCGTCCGGCAACAGGCCAGAGCGCGCCATCGCCCGCAGCGCTTCATCGGCGCGGGTTTCCTGCACAAACGGATGCGCCGGCGCATGGCGATAAATCAGGGTGCTGATGACCAACTCGACATCAAGGCGCCCGCCCTCCAGCCGGTCAAGGTCCCAATCGGACGCAGCGCGTTCACGGCGCATGCGTTGGGCGCGGGCGCGGTCGAGGTCGCGGAACAACATGTCGGCGCGGCGGGCGCCGGAAACGGCGCCGCGCAAAGCATCGCGTGCAGCCTCGGCAATTTTTTCATCACCGACAATCACCCGCCCACGCGCCAGCATGATCTGGTCATAAGCCACCGCCTCAGACTGAACATAAGATTTGAACGCTTCAAGCGACGGCGCCAGCGGGCCGGTAACGCCTGAGGGGCGATGCGATGTGTCGGGCGCAATCGCAAACACGCCCTCGCCAAAGCCCCGCAACATTTCGAGATAGGCTTTCACAAACGCCTCGCCCGCCTCGCCCGCGTCATCGCCAGCGATAAAGCCAAGATGCGAGGCCGCGCCCGGCAGATGCGAGCCGGCGCCGTCAAACACATGCAGCGCAATCTTCTTGGCCGCGCTCGCCTCAGCTTTCGGCGCACTGTTGCGGGCGATTTCAAATGCGTCGGCAAGCGTGCGGATATGAATATCTTCCAGCGCCTCGGCGGCGGCGTCAAACGAGGTCTCACCCGAGGCGGCGCTCAGCGCGATGCGGGCGATGGTCTCGCGCCGCCAGCTGCAAAGCGCGTCAATGGAGGTTGCGCCTTTGACCGATGGCGGCGTGAACCGGCCAAGCCATTCCTCGCCGGTTTGCGGGGTTTGTGCGCCAGCATCTTCAAAGAACACTCCGGCCTGCTCGGCGCTATGGGTTAGCGGCTCAATTGCGCCGCTGAAGCAACCAATCGCGTTGACCAGCGGATCGCGCTGCGGCGCGTGCTCACCCACCAGAGAGAAGACATCCGCCTTTTGCCCGGCATTGGCGACCAACCTATCAAACAGCTGCACCGCTTGGTTAGGTTTTTGGGTCTCGCCAAAGGCGGTCAACAGGCCCGGCGCATGGGCGGAAAAGCGCGCATCGCCGCCTTGTGATGCAGCGTGTTTCGCCCACTTGTCGACCGACGCCGACAGGCTTTCGCCGTTGAAGAACCCTAAATCCTCAAGCTTGTCCGCGTCCTGATCATCATCAGCGCTCTTATATTTTTCAACCTCGCGCTGCGGTCCGTTCATCATCCGGCGTAAGGTGTTTTCCGCATCGGTACGCGCGCCGTCGAGCGCCGCCGCCAGGGCGTCATAGGCGGAAAAACCACATAACGCAGCCAGCGCGGCTTGCTCATCTTCACGCACTACTTCCGATGTCGCTACGCCCTTCATCATCTGCGTACGCGAGACAACAAGGTTGGAAAGCTCCTCACCGGCGACCAGACGGCGCATGGCGTCGGGCGAAATCGCGCGCGACTTCGCTGCGGTCTCAAACACGCCGCGCGCAGAAGCGGTTCTAAATACCGGGCGCGCGCCGCCAATCGCCAATCGGCATAGATCGGCAATCCGCCAATAAACGGCGCGCGGATCATCGCTCGCCTTTTCCAGCACGTCGCGCAGCTCTTCATTGACGATGGGCGTCTCGCCCCACACCAAGTCCTCAATTCCTTCCAGAAACTTGCCGCCGGACACCCGGTCGCCAGCGACAATGCGAGCCGTCGCCAGCCAGGTGCGCAACGCTTGCGCCTGGGGCCCGTCAGCGGTCGCACGCACCCGCGCCACGCTGTCGGCATAGCCGGCGCCGCCAACGCCAGAACCCAGCGGCGTGCGCAAGGCGAACAGCGGAAAATCTCCGGGCTTGCCTTCAAAAGCTTCGCGAAATTCAGCGCCGATGCGCACAAACACCCGGTCAACGCCGCGCCCGGCCGGGCCTGGAAAAGCGGCTTCATCATAAAGCGTGATCAAATCCACCGGTCCGTAGGGCGATAAATCCTCATGCGCAAAAGCGCCGCCGGCGACGATGCATATCCCGGCCATGACATTGTCGGC
>JAJFFZ010000133.1 GCA_021776395.1 Hyphococcus sp.
AAAATGCTCTGCATTTTTGGGTGGGGGTCACGGCGATGCGTAACCGTTGGCATTTGCAGGAAAGGCGCACCCCCTCCCGATATCAAAGATTTCGACCTCCCCTCAAGGGGGAGGTGGGTGTTGCCGCGAGGGCGTGAGGAGGTTCAACCCTCCCAAATTCACACAACCCAAGCACGAATCGAATCTTCAAAAATACAACCCAGAGAGGGTAGTCGGCCATAAAACCCATATTTGGTGAAAAGTTATCCTCACCGATTCCAGCGGCCTTATAGTTCCAAACAGCCGGAATGAAGACGAGGCGTTGTCACGAGCGTTGTTCTGAAATCCGCAAATTGCAGCCAAGGGAGCAAACCAGATGCAATGCATCCACACGCAGCGAAAAACATCACGGCGACCGGCGCCGCCATCGTCATCAATGAAAGGGGCGATCTTGGGTGAAAATGTTGGACAACATTCGGCTGCAGGCCCCGTGGTTACTGGGCTCACATATAGCGCGAAGGTGCTTAAATCATCATTTGCCGTAGCCGACCGCAAGCTATTGTATTTTATCGATTTTATGCCGCCGCCAGAGAGAGGAGAAATAATTTTGCAGCGCAGCAAATTTTGGGTGAGCATTCTAATTTTCGTCCCTATCTTTGCCTCCAAGGAAGCAATTGGGCTGGCGTCGCGATTTCCCCGCCGTCGCCACGCCCCGGTAAGAAAGGAAACGATCATGACTGAACAAGTAGAAACCACGACAACCACCCCTAAAGAGGTTCTCCGCAAGGGCTGGCTAGCCTATCTCGGCCTCTATGGCGCAGCCTATGAGCGCGTGAAGCCGCTGACGACGAAAGCTGGCGAGACCCTTGAGCAGCTGATTGCCAAAGGCGAAACCGTTGAGACCAAAACCCAGGAAGTCGCTGGCGACGTTCGCGAACGCGCCAACAGCTTTTACGGCAAAGGCGCCACACGCGTTCGCCGGTTTATGCCGGAATTCGTCACCGGCGCGGAACGCGTTGACGAGCTTGAGGCTGAAATTGCCGCGCTCAGCAAAAAAGTAGCTGAGCTGACCGGCGCGCCTGAAGTCGACAGCGCAAAAGCTGCATAAAGCTGTGTTAGTCTTTGTTGCGTACCAAAGCGGGGCGTCATGATTGGCGCCCCGTTTTATATTGCACCGCAGCAAAGTCTTCGAGCCTCTGTTTGCGATTGCGGTGAAAACCCTGAATACTCCGGTTCCTGTAATTGTAAACAGGATCAACGTCCTGGGAGGCGACATGGCGAAGCAAACTGAAAAGATTGGCGAACAGGCAGCAGAGACAACCTCCGGGCTCAATCCGATCATCGGCGTGCGCCCCGGCGAGCTGATGAAGTCGTTCGGCGTCGTCATGGCCCATGCAGCGCGCCAGCCGGCGCCGTTTGCACGACATTTCGCGGATTACGGCAAAGATCTTTTGCAAATTGTCACTGGCAAATCCGAAATCGCGCCGGAGAAAAAAGACCGCCGCTTTCAGGACCCGACCTGGAAATATAATCCCGTCTATAAATACTCCCTGCAATCCTGGCTGGCGATGCGCAAAGGCCTCGAAGGCTGGATTGATGATTCCGGCGCCAGCGAATCTGACCAGGTGCGCGCGCGGTTTATCCTTGACCTCATCGCCGACAGCCTCGCGCCAACCAACACCCTCATCGGTAATCCTGCGGCAATCAAACGGCTTTACGAGACCGGCGGCATGTCGCTCGTGAACGGGTTGAAAAACGCCTATCACGACATTCGCCATAATGGCGGCATGCCGAGCCAGGTCGATACGCGCCCGTTCAAGGTTGGCGAAAATCTCGCCAACACGCCGGGCGCCGTGGTGTTTAAAAATGAGATGCTGGAACTCATCCAGTACAAACCCTCGACCGACGAAGTGTTTGAAACGCCGTTGATGATTGTTCCGCCGCAGATCAACAAATTCTACGCCAACGATCTCAGCCCCGACAAAAGCGTGGTGCGGTATTTAACCTCGCAAGGCATGCAAACCTTCGCCGTCAGCTGGCGCAACCCGCAGAAAAAACACGCCGATTGGGGCCTTGAAAATTATGTCAACGCGCTGATTGAAGCCGCCCATGCGATTTTAAAAATCACCAAGCAGAAAAAACTCAATGTCTCCGGCGCGTGCTCCGGCGGGGTGACGACGGCGTCGTTTTTGAGCGAGCTTACCGCCCGCAAGGAAGACATCATCAATTGCTTCACCTTGCAGGTCTGCATTCTCGACCCGCATTTTGACGACAGCGAGGTCGGATTGTTTGTATCCGATGCGGCGATTGAAGCAGCGCGCAAACACACAAAGAAAAAAGGCATCCTCGCCGGCGATGAACTATCGCGCTCCTTCGCCTGGCTGCGGCCGAATGATTTGATCTGGAACTATGTGGTCAACAACTATCTGATGGGCAATGACCCGCCGCCGTTTGATATTTTGTTCTGGAACAACGACACCACCAATCTGCCGGCGCGGTTGCATTCGGACTATCTCGATATCTATGGCGACAAGCGCTTTGCAGAGCCTGGTAATGTTGACTTCATGGGCAACAAAATCGACCTGACGAAAGTCAAGCACGATGCGTTTATGGTGGCGGCGATTACCGACCACATTACCCCTTGGCGCGCCTGTTATCGCAACAACCATCTGTTTGGCGGCGACGTCGAATTCGTACTGTCCAAGAGCGGACATATTCAGGCGTTGCTAAACCCGCCGGGCAATCCCAAAGCGCAATATTTCACCAATGCCGAACTGCCCGACGACGCCGAAGAATGGTTCGCCGGCGCCGAGCCGCAGCAAGGCTCGTGGTGGCCGCGCTGGGTTGAATGGCTGGGCGAGCGCTCGGGCGAGAAGAAATCCGCGCCGAAATCGCTTGGCCACAAGGCCTACCCGCCTATTGTTAAGGCGCCCGGCGAATATGTTTTCGGCTGATCAGAACAGGAATTTGCGTGCATAAAGAAAACCAACACCTGCCTGAGATCCGGTTTGAGAAAATCGGCCTGCAAAAACTGCGCGTCGCAATCTGGCGTGGTCCGGAGGGGAGCGAAAAACGTCCGCTGCTGTTCTTCAACGGCATCGGCGCCAATCTCGAAATCGCCCAGCCGCTCGGCGAATTGCTGTGCGACCGCGACGTTATCACCTTCGACCTGCCGGGCATTGGCGGCTCGCCGCGACCGCTGGCGCCTTACCGGCCGTGGTGGGTAGCGCATGCGGCGCGGCAAATTCTCAAACGCAACGGCTATGACAAAGTTGACGTGATGGGAGTTTCCTGGGGCGGCGGCATGGCGCAGCAATTTGCCTGTCAGTATAAGAAGCATGTCGGCCGCCTGGTGCTGGCGGCAACCTCGCCCGGCGTCATCATGGTGCCGGGAGAGTTGGCGGCGCTGTCGAAAATGGCCCACCCGATGCGCTATGTCAGCCAGGACTATCTGGTGAAGCATTTTGAAACGCTTTATGGCGACGAGCAAAGCGGCGCGGATATGTTTGCAGAACATATGAAACCGCCGAGCCTGCGCGGTTATCTGGCGCAGCTTTCCGCAATGGCGGGCTGGACGGCGCTGCCGTTCCTGCCGTTTCTGCCGCACCGCACGCTCATCCTTGCCGGTGACAAAGACAAAATCGTCCCGCTCGCCAATGCGAAAATATTGAAATTCATGATCGCCAAATCGCAACTGCATGTGGTTGAAGGCGGCGGTCATTTGTTCTTGTTGTCGCGCGCTGAAGAGATACTAAAAATAATGACCACTTTCCTCGACGGACCGGGAGAAGCGGATTTGGAAATTTCGGATGCGGCGTTAGCGCCGGCTGGATAACGGAGACTGTCGTGGCGAAAAAACAACAAACGCCCCCGCGCAGCGGCGACATGGCGCGCAAGATCTGGCTTGCCGGCGTCGGCGCTTACGGGCGCGCCTTTTCCGAAGCGCAAGAATCGCTCGCCAAGGTGACCGACGACACCTCGCGCATGTTTGACGATTTGGTCGCCCGGGGCGAGGAGATTGAAGACACCGTCGAAGAGCGCGGCCGCGCGCTTGCCAAACGCGTCAACGCGCCGGCCCGCTCATTCGATGAACGCATCCGAAAAATGCGTGCGCGCATAGCGTCCAGTGATGACGATAGCGGCGAGCGCATGCACACGCTTGAAGCCCGGCTTGATGCGATTGAGGCGAAACTCGATCTGTTGCTCGCCGCGCAAAAGTCGTCGGCAAAAAAACCGGCGAAACCAAAATCCGCTTCCAAGAAAAAACCGTCGTAACGCCGCGCCATGGCCGGCAAAATAAAAACCCGCGAGAGAATTCTTCGCACCGCCCTGGCGCTGTTCAACGCCGAAGGCGAAGCGCAAGTCTCCACCGTTGATATCGCCGCCGTCATGGAGATTAGCCCCGGCAATCTCTATTATCATTTCCGCGGCAAGGAAGCGATTATTGAAGCGCTGTTTGACGACTTCGAGCAGGAAATCCGCCAGGTGCTATCAGCGCCGATTCAACACCCGCTGGCAATCGAGGATAATTGGATTTTCGTTTACATCGTCTTTGAGGAAATCAATGATTTTCGTTTTTTCTATTACGGACTCGCCTCCATTCTTGAGCGCTGTCCGGGCTTGCGTTCTCGCATGACGCGTCTGTTGAAACTCAAACGGGAGACCGCAAACGCGACATTGAAAACGCTGGTGAATGAGGGACTAATCGAATTCTCGCCCGGCGAACAAGAAGCGCTTGCCGCTCGCCTTGCCGCGCATTTAACTTTCTGGCTGCAATATCGCGACCTCACCGCACCGTCGAACAATGATAGCAAGACCATCAATGACGGCGTCTACACAACGATGATGCAAATCGTGCCTTATGTAACCGGCGACCGGGCGGTCTATGCCAACATGTTGAGGGAGTATTTTACCGCGCAAAAGTAAGTGATTAATCGCAAATCAAGTGAGCGAGGCGACAACCAGGACAACAATTAACGCCAGCCATCCCGCCATAAAGGCAATTGGCGCGGCGACAACGCCAATCACGGACATTAGTCCGTATAGCAACAATAAATGCGTCAGCGCAGCCGCCGCCTGCCCGCCAAGCGCCCAACCGGGCCTCCCGCGCGCCAGCACCGCTGAGTCAAGGCCGATGCCGACCAAGCGAAACAATTGCGCCGCCGCCATCAACGCAATAATCGGCGCCGCCGGCAAAAACGCCTCGCCGCCAACAATCACCGCCAGATCGCGGCGGAAGATCGCAAACAAAATCACAATCGGCGCCGCAACACCGAGCGCCGTTAACACCGAACGCGCAACAACCCGCAACATGGCGCCGCGCCCTGACGTGGTCTCGACCTTCGATAGCTCAGGAAATATCGCCCAGTTCAACATGTTTGCAGGGTGCGCAATAAGGTTGGAAAGGTTGGTGGCGATGCGTAAAAAACCAGCTGCGACCGGGCCCAACACAGCGCCGACAATCAGCACTGGCAACTCCGTATGCGACATTTCTATACTGCTCGACAGGTTGGTCTTGACCATGAATGGCAACCATTCTGGGCTGGCTTTGCCTTGCGCCTTGCCAAATACGCTCGGCGTCAAATCTCGTTTGTGGAGCGCGCGCAACCCAAAAAACCACAGACTGGCGCCGCTCACAAGCGCGCTGAGTATCCACAGAAGAATAAACGCATTCACATCCGCGCCCGCAATCCACAAACCAACAGCGCCGACAAACCGGATTAACGGCATAACGATTTGTTGCAGGCTGAGGATTTTAAAATCATCAAACAAACGCAACAAGCCGGTCGGCGTCGCGGCGATTAAGAACGGTATCACAAGACTATAAACATAGACCAGACGCACCACATCGTCAGACCAGCCCATAAACCGCGCCGCATAGGGCGCACCAACTACGGCAATTAAAAATGCAACCGCAGCACTGATGATGTCGATGCGGATGGCAAAGCGGATGAGGGATTTTAGCGCCTGCCTATCATCGCCTTGCTGCATCGGCGCGCCAAAGCGAATAATCGCTTGCCAGGACTGGAAACCGGCGATGCCGGCGACCACCACCGCATAGGCGTGGACGAGAATTAAAACGCCGAGCTGTTCAGGCCCAAGACTGCGCGCGGCAATCGCCAGATAGGCAAGGCTCAACACGCCGCCGACCGCTTTGGCGCTCACAAGTGTTCGGGCGTTTTTAAAAATCCGGCTTGCGGATTGGCGCGCGGAAAATGCGGCGGGTCGGGTCATGGAAGGACTGGCGCGTGGTTAAGCTTGAACGCACCGCATACAGCACATTTTGGAAATTGCAACCAATTCAGGCCAACTGCTCCAACGCCTGCGCAGCGCGACTAGCAGAGCCCGTGACAGAGTTGCCAAAAGTATTTCGAAAGGCTGTTTTCTGGCGCTCCATATAAACCTGCCTTAGCCAGGTGCGCTGAGCAAGAAGGCCATCAATTTCCGTCGGGCTGGAAATCACCTTGCCGAGGTCCCAATGCGCATAATTTGGATCGCCCTGCCAATCGACACCATGCGTATTGAGGAAGATGCATAAGCCCGGCTGGTATAGAAATTCATAGACCTGACTGGAAACATCGCCGATATAAATATCGGCCGCACGCGTGTAGGTCATGTCGATGCTGGCATTTGAACCGGTATCAATTAGAATATTGGGGCAGTCAAAATAGCGCCGTTCGATGCGTCTTCGCCATTTCAGATTTTTAAAATCGCCTGAAACATGAAGCCGTCGTGTGAACAGCATGATATGCGGCGCAACAATTAAGTTATAATCAGGCCGTTCAGAAAAATACTCCAGAACTTGCTCGCCCTGTTTATACCAGGATGACAAACCCGGATCAAAATGTGGGTTGTATAACACCGTTGGATTGTCGTTATCGAATAAGCGCGAGGCACGCGTTGCACTAAGGTCGACAATATCGAATTTCGGGTAGCCGACGACGGTGCTGTTGCAGTCACAGATAATGTCGTCGTTCAACATTCGGTCAAGAATTTTTTGTCCGGGAACCAGAATGTGATCAAATTTCTTGAGGCTAGCATTAAAGCCAATAGCCCGGTCGCCAGCGCCATGCTGCGAGTAAACAAACTTGACTTTATCAAGACCAAACCGGGTTTTTAACAGCAGACACGTCGTCTCTGGCGAGACGATAACGTCCATGTTTTTAAGCACATCACGATTGGCGTAGAGCGCGCCAATGCGCCCGAGGGGAGCGGCCCCGCCGGCGACAAATTCCAGGCCGGTCGCAGCGACAGGAGTTTTGAGCACCGTCAGCTTAATCCGCCGCAATGCCTCCTGCGACAGCAGGCTTTTTAGGAGAGCATGGTTCTCCGGCTTGCGGACAAAGGCATGAATTTCATATTTACGAGATTGCAGGGCCAGCGCATTGAGGATAGGCGCACTATGCGGGATGTGATGGGACCGTTCGTGAACGAACAGAAATCCGATTTTCTTGGATGGCGCAACGCGGTCCAACCTAAGCGGCGCAGCATTTGCCACCGCTTTAACCCGGTAAGGCGTTACCCGCGCCGCAGTTGGCAATTTAAGAGACAAGGCGTCAATTTGTGTCTTCATCGTAATGCCACAATCGAATTTGCTGTTAAAACGAGCTGACCAACCAGGCTCCCATTTACAAGGAACATGAGGCTGCTCTATCCGACATCATATACGTTCAGGAAATCCTAGAGATAGCTTCCGAGCCATCACTTAGTGTTCAAGATTTTGTGTTCAAGGGATTTTGGGCGACAAAATTCGATACGAATTGTTAAGCTAAAAACTTATCTGATGACGCCAATAGGATAGCTTGCCGCCGCTAAACAAAACCTGCGTCATCAAGAAAAGTTGATCGCGCTAGCTGCTGCGCTCGCTCAATATCGACTTGACAAGGTCGATATCCGCCAGCTTGTCTACGTCGATCGCCGCTTCGGCAAATGGCAAGGCGATTAACCCGACCCTGACGCCAGTCTTCTGCTCTATCCGCTTCAGGGCGGCGGCTTTTGTCAGCCAGCCTGCGAGATACATGGCGCCGGTGATCAGCCCGATTTCTGCGGCCATTTTTGCAGGCTTCTTGCGGTTGTCTTCAAGCCGGCGCCAGAATTCAATTAATGGCGCGGCGGTCCCAACCTTGAACCAAAATAAATTAGCGCCGGAAAACTCAAAACCACGTAATCGGACGAAAGTGCGATGGGTATCCGGATAGGCCGCCTGGTAGGTTTCTCGGGTCACACAGGCTGCTGCGGCGTCGTATTTGTCGCCATCGATTTGGCTGAGAAAATTCTTGATTATCTCGCAGGTCAGCAGCGCATGATCGCATGTCGTCACCAGAAGGTCGCTTCCCGCAGGCGCGGCTTTCAGGGCTTGATGGATGGTTCTGGATGGCGAGCCCGCCGTCTCAACGAAACGAATTGGCGGTCCATCTTCGGCCCTTGTCTGCAAACGCTCACGCACATCGGCAGGCGCGGCAATCTGCCGCTCGCGGATACCCGGCACGCCGCCAAGCGCGCCGAGCACCCGCTCAATCATCGCCATGCCGCCGATATCAAGAAACGCTTTGTGCCCGCCCGAAACGTCATCAAGCGGATCACCGGCGTCGTTACGCCGCCCCGCCAAAACCAGCGCGCTCATCGGCATCATACTGGATGACATTGGCCGTCTTCCTCTATCGATATTTATTCTGTTGCGTATCGTTCATAGCGGCGAGATTCAATTGTCACGACGGTGTTTTTGTCCGGGTCCAGCTCTCTGATCGCCAGCTCCAGCCGCCACCGCCCGCCCTGAAGCTTGGACAGGGAAAACAGATTATAGCGCGCCGGACGATATTTCCCACGTCCATACGGATGCGACGCTGAGCCGCCGCCGATCACTGGCGCCAGTCCGCTAGGCGTCTCGACCGCGCCAAAAACCGGCGCATGCGTATGCCCATGCAACACCAGATCAACGCCGGTCTCGGCAATCATCTTGCGTAGTTTTTCCCGGTCGCTCAGCGCCTTGCGCGCCGGCTCAACTCCGTCATTGACCGGGTGATGCAGCACCAGCACCTGAAATTGCCGGCGCGTATCGATAAGCATTTGTTTGATGCGCGCAATCTGCTCGTCGCCCAACCGCCCGCTGGCCAATCCCGGCGCAGTGCTAGGCGCGCTGTTGGCGACAATAAACGCTGCATCCTCAGCGCCGGCAAAATGTCGCAGGAACGGAAAATCATCAAACCCGGTCGCCTCGCGCGCATCGTCCTGCCCGGTGCGGACGCCAACCATATAAGGAGACAAAAGCCCCAATGTTCGTCGCCAGTCTGTCCGCACATAGGTGTCGTGATTGCCCGGTGCAAACACCGTCGGGACGCCCTCAAATCGGTCATCCAGCCACCGCCGCGCATCCTCGAACTCCGCCGGCAGCGCAATATTGACGAGATCGCCCGATATCACCGCCGCATCGCAGCCTTGCGCCGCCATGTCCGCGGCCAGTACGTCACAGGCCGCCTGCTTGTGGAGATCAATCCGCCGCCGGCTCCAGGACAGAAAGCCAAGCACCCGCTTGTTCGCCAGAGCGCTGAGCTTCGGCTTTTCCCGGATCGGCAAGTGAATATCCGTCAAATGAGCAAATTTGATATTCACTGAGGCCCTGCTTTTTCAAAGCGTTTCGTTGGCTGTGTTACTAGCATGGTCTCAATATTTTATTATATATGACCATGAACTAGCGCCCGAATGAGTGACCCTATCAAAATGCATGCGAACAAACAACAAATTCGGACCGCCGCTTTAGCGGCCAGAGTAGGCAGCGCAGAATAATTTTATGACCTCCGTCGGGCTCATCATAAATGATAAGAGCAATCGCAGCGCTGCGGTTATCGACGATCTGTTGCATGTCGCGCATCGTTCCGATTCGGTTCGCTCCGAAGTCCTTGATGGTATTCAAGGGCTAGGCAAAGCGCTTGCCGGCATGAACGCCAGCAAAGTTGATACGCTGATTATCGCCGGCGGCGACGGCACCTTGCAGGCGACCTTCACCGATATGATCAACAATCGGCGGTTTGATCTCGCCCCACACTATGTCGCCCTGCCCTGCGGCATGACCAATGTCATCGCCAAAGATTGCGGCCTTAAAGGCGCGCCGGCAAAATCTCTCGACAACTTTTTATGGCGCCGCCAGAAAGGCGAGATCTCGCCGCTGAGCCGTCCGCTTTTGAGCGTCAGCATGGGCGACCAAGACCCGATCCACGGATTTTTTCTGGGCGCCGGCGCGTTTCATTCCGCCGTAAAATTCAGCCGCTCTGATATTCAATCCAAAGGCGCCAAACGATCGCTATCGCTGGTGCTTAGCGTCTTCAGCTATATCATAAAAGTAGCAACCGAGCCGAACAACACATTCGACCCTGTCGACCTCAAATTTCTGGACGGCGCGCCTGCCGAAATATCGACGGATGGTTTGCGCAGTTTGTTTATGGCGACGACTTTATCGAAACTCGGTTCCGGGATTTTTCCTTTCTGGGGCGACGAGCCCGGCGCAATGGCGGCAACGCTCATCGATCATCCAATCCAAAAGGTTATCAGCGCAGCGTTGCCGGCGCTACGCGGAAAAGAGCGGCCATGGTTTAAACAATACGGTTATCGCAGCTGGCGTTCAGACCGAATGGCGCTGAATATTGACGGACCTTTCGTCTTCGATGGCGAAATTTTTCACGCCGACAAAGCGCAACCGACCAGCCTTGCAACAACGCATAATGTTAAATTTCTAAGTTAGGACCCCGGCATTGCCGAACACCAGCGATCATGAACGGTCTGTCTATATAAACCAGATGCTGGCCAGGCCTTGCTCACAGGCGGTCGGCCTCCTCGCCGGTTGGCTGCAGGACAGGTTTTCTGGTTGCGCGATTTTGCTTTACGGCTCCGGCAACAGCGTCTTAAGCCAAGCCAACCCAAGCGAAATCCTGTTCGACTTTTACGTCATCGTTCCTTCTTATCGCAAAGCTTATGGCTCCCGGCTGATCGCTTTTTTGAATTACGCCATCCCGCCAAATGTTTTTTATCTGGAAGAACAGTTTGGCGACAAAAAGCTGCGCGCAAAATATGCGGTTTTGTCGATTGCGCATTTTGAGAAACTGGTCAGCAAAACAACTTTTCACTCCTACTTCTGGGCGCGCTTTGCACAACCAAGCGTTATCGTCGCGGCGCCTGACGACATGCGAGAGCGCCTCGAACAATGTGTTGAAACGGCGGTCGATACATTTGTCCGCCGCGCCGCACCGCTTGCCGGCCCCGACGCCTCGCTTGGCCAAATCTGGCGCCAGGGGCTGAGCCATTCCTACAAGGCGGAGCTGCGCGCCGAACAGCCCGGGCGTGTCGACGATTTACTTGAGAGTTATGGCGACTGGCCGAACCAAGTTACCCGCCTGAAAGGCTCCTCCCAAGTTGGCCGCGCCTGGCAAGGCCGCCTCGCCTGGCGGTTGCGCGCTCTACAGGGCGCCTTTTTATCGGTCATTCGACTGCTCAAGGGGACTGTCACGTTTCAAGGCGGGGTCGATTATATCGCCTGGAAAATCAGCCGCCATGCCGGCTTTACGTTGCCGGTCAAAAACTGGGAACGGCGCTTTCCAATCCTCGGCGCGCCCTTTCTCGGGGCCCGGTATTACCGGCTGAAGCGTCAGTTGGCGGCGCGCGGCAATCATTCCGGATAACCACATAACGGCTGGGCTAAGAATCAGCCGCCGCAGGGCAATTTCCTAATGCATTGCCTACCAATTTCCTGGCGAGTCACTGTAACAGCGCCTTATGAGATTGAGGCTTACCAGATTCGCCGCTTGTTTCGCGGGCGTTATGACGATTGTCAGTGCCTGTGGCGTTGCATATTCTCAATCCCTCTACCCGGAGCCGCCTGCGCCCAAATCCGCGGCCCTCGATGGCGAGACGGTCAGATATGCAATCACGGCGGCGCTGGCGCACAACCCAGAAATCGAAGTGGCGCGATCGCGCGAACAAGCCGCTAGCGCCGACAGGCTGCGCGCTGTTGGTCGCTTCTTACCCAATATTGAGGCCTCCGTCTCCTACGCCGATGACAGTTTGCGAAGTTCCGCCCTCGGCACGCTCGAAGATCGCGATGGAACCACCCTCGGCATTACCGCGTCACAGCCGATCTTTCAGGGCCTTTCGGCGATAAACGGATTTCGCGAAAGCCGCGCGCGGCTTTCGCAATCCAAATACTTGTTGATGAGCGCGCGCGAGCAAGTGGCTCTGTCCGCGTCGCAAGCCCATTCGGGCGTAATTCTTGCGCGCCAGATTGTCGCCCATCGCCAAGCGAACCTGAAGCTCGTCAATCGGCAATTTGAAATCGCCGAACGCCGGCGCCAGGCCGGCGCCCAAAGCCGCACAGGGGTTGAGCAGGCAAAGATGCGCCGGGCCCAGGCGCAAGTTGACCTCGGCCGGGCGCGCGCATTCGTTGCTGATCGTGAGGCCGCATACGCCCGCATTGTCGGCCATGAACCGCCTCAGGACATGATTATCGATCCGGCGACGGAAGATTTTGGCCTCGACACGCGAGAAACTGCATTATCAGCGGCGCTCGCCAACAACCCTAATCTCAACGCCGCCCGCGCCAGCGCCAAAGCCGCCAAGCATGCCAAGAGCGCGGCCAAAGGCGGCTTTGCGCCAACGCTAGCGCTGGAGGGCACTTATTTCAGACGGTATGGCGACGGTGTCCTGCCCGCCGACGAAGAGGAATACCAGATTGTAGCACGGGCCCGCATGCCAATCTTTGCGCAAGGCAGAAATTACGCCGGCCTGAAATCAGCAAGCGCCGTAGCAGCTGAAAGTAATGCACAACTTCGTGGAACCCAGCTTTTTGTTGAAGAAACGATTGCGCGAAGCTGGCGCCAACTGGCAGACGCAGAGGCGCGCCGAATTGCAGCGACGCACGCCATCGATGCAGCGACGGCGTCCGTGAAAGGACTGCAAATTGAGTATGAAACCGGCCGACGAACAGTGATCGACGTGCTCAACGGGCAACGCGACCTGGTAATTGCAATGATCAGCCTCTCCCAGGCTGAGCATGACTATCGGATTATCCAATATGAGCTGGCCGCAACCGCCGGCCGCCTCCTCACGCCTGGTGATGAACAAACCCGCTAATGCGACGCCCAAGAAGAACCCGTACAATTAGGTGATCTGTTCAATATCCGTAAAGGTAATCGTCGAGCCATCATCCAATGTGATAAGCCCATCGGCATTATCGCTAAGTTCAATACTGTCTTCGCTGCTCGAAATGATTGAGCCTTGTGTCAGGTCAATTGTCCAATCAACCCCAAGTTCGCCGAGCGAACCGATGCCATCGCTAAACTGGATCGTATCCGTCCAGGCGCCGCCGCCAGCATTGAATTGATCCGAACCGTCGCCCATTTCATAAACAAAGACATCCGCACCAGCGCCGCCATTTACAAGATCGTTGCCAGCCCCACCATAAAACGTATCGTCGCCCAAGCCTCCATATAGCCGGTCATTCCCCGCCCCGCCGATAATATTGTCGTCGCCGGTAGAACCGATGACCCTGTCGTTGCCTGCCCCGGCGTCAATCGCATCGATACCGTCAAGATTGGTCCGCGAAAAGTTCAGCGTATTGTTGCCCGCCGTGCCGGCAATCGTGACGCCGTCATTGCCGTCCGCCGAAATCGTCTCGACCGAGTTGTTGAAGTAAGCCAGCCCAATCGACGTGTCATCAGACCCGGCGACAATCTGGTCGTTCCCGGCGCCGCCACTGAAGCGGTCGAAACCATCGCCGGTCCCGTTGATGACAAACGTGTCGTCGCCGCCACCGCCACTGAGCCGGTCGTTGCCCGCGCCGCCGATAATGATGTCGTCTCCGGTAGAACCGGCGACGCGATCATTGCCAGCGCCGGCGTCAATTACGTCTACGCCGTCAAGCTCTGTGTTCGAGAAGTTGAGCCAGTTGTTGCCAGCAGTGCCGACAATCGTGACGCCGTCGTTACCGTCCGCCGTTATCGTCTCAACCGAATTATTAAAATAGGCCAGCCCAATCGACGTGTCGTCAGACCCGGCGATGATCTGGTCATTGCCAGCGCCGCCGCTAAAGCGGTCGAAGCCGTCATTTTGACCCGTAACCACAAACGTGTCGTCGCCGCCGCCGCCGCTAAGCCGGTCGTTGCCCGCGCCGCCGATGATCACTTCGTCGCCGGCCGAACCGGTGACGCGGTCATTGCCAGCGCCAACGTCGATGGCTTCGATACCGTCAAGATCGGTGCTCGAGAAGTTGAGCCGGTTGTTGCCGGCAGTGCCGACAATCGTGACGCCGTCATTGCCGTCCGCCGATATCGTCTCGACCGAGTTATTGAAATAGGCCAGCCCAATCGAGGTGTCGTCAGACCCGGCGACGATCTGGTCATTGCCAGCGCCGCCGCTAAAGCGGTCAAAGCCGTCTGTTTGACCCGTGACCACAAACGTGT
>JAJFFZ010000134.1 GCA_021776395.1 Hyphococcus sp.
CTGCCGATGTTGAGAGGAGTGTAGAAAGCTTGGAATACAGGCCTAATAGACGGCCCTCGATCATTGGCGCATGGCTCATTTGGGCCCTCAGACGCCAAAATGCAAGCTTTATCTCCATATTTCAATAAATTACCAACAAAAACAGTGCGTTAAAGCTCTATCGGCGGCTCGCCAGAGGCGGCGTCATCTGCCGGTGAGAACACAAATTTTCTCGAGATCAAAAACATGACCGGCGGCGCAATGAGGATCACCGCAGTAAAGGAGATCATGTAATGCAGCTGCAACAGGTTGACCATTACTGCGAAGGTCAACGTGTTCAGCGTCAGGCCAATCAGGGCGGCGATGAAGAATTTCGGCGCGGCTGCAACATGGTTCTGGCGCGAGCGGAACGAAAAATAATAGTGCCCAACATAGGAAATCGAAAACGCGGACAAGAACGCGCCCATATTGGCCAGTGTCGGGTGAAGGCCGGCGCCAAGCACCAGAAGGTTCAGCGCCAGCAAGTGAACAAGCGTCGCAAAAACACCGACCCCGGAAAACCGCACAAATGACGCCGCCGCGCGGCGATCCGTAAACACTGTGTCAAGCAAACCTAAGGCGCCGGAGCGTCGGTTCTGTGAGATTTTCTTGGCAGCGTTCATGCCGAGACTTTCGCTACATAAATTGCGCTGGCTCAAAGCCGCGAGGATACTTTCATTGTGAAACGGAATTATAAACGAAAGAAGTATTTTTACGGATTTCATTTACTCCCATCAGTAACCGCTCGGTGTGGGCGGTGCGCATCAAGCCAAAAGGTCCTGATCACGCGTAATTTTGGTCGTTTTCGCCAATCAATTCAGCGTGACATCGCAAAATTCACCTTGCGCCGTCATCCCTTACGCGCGACAATGGCGCTCATAAAATCTTTATGAAGAGGATGCGCTATGGTCACCCATATAGATACGCATCAGGTTGCAGCGAATGACGCCGCAGTTCATAGTACAAACGACATCACGGTGTGCGCGCTTAACGTTAGCGATCTGATTGATAGCTTGAAGCTTGGGCTTGAAGATTTCAAAGCCAAACCCAGTCATATATTCGTACTCGGATTACTTTACCCAATCGGCGTTGCCCTCACCGCCGGATATGCGCTTGGCCGCGACGTGCTGCCTTTGGCTTTTCCGGTGGCGGCGGGGCTTGCCTTGCTGGGCCCGTTCGCCGCGATTGTTCTTTATGAGATCAGCCGCCGCCGTGAACTGGGGCAAAGCTTTTCCTGGGGCGATATTAGCGATGTGTTTGAGCGCGCCTCAAGCTGGAGTATCGGCATTATCATGATTGCCCTGGTCGCCGTGTTTGGCGTCTGGCTGGTGGTCGCGCAAGCTATATTTGACGCAACCCTTGGGGTCGGCGGCTATATCGAACCGGCCGCGTTTATCGGTCAGGTTTTGACAACACCGGAAGGCTGGACACTGATCGTGCTCGGCAACGCCGTGGGTTTTATCTTCGCCGCCGGCGTTTTGGCGACTAATGTCGTCTCATTCCCGATGTTGCTGGACCGCGATGTCGGCGCGCCCGCTGCTGTCGCAACGTCGCTCCGCGTCGCCGCCAAAAGCCCACTGACGATTGCCCTTTGGGGGTTGATTATTGCCGGCTCAATGGTGGCGGGCGCGGCGGTGTTCCTGGTCGGGCTCGGCGTTGTCGTGCCGGTTCTCGGCCACGCAACCTGGCACCTCTATCGCAAGGCAGTGGCGCCCTAAGGCGCCAAGGGCTGTTAGTGGTTCGCCGCTACCGACGCCATGCCGCCTTGCAAGAGCCCCCAGCCAACGCCGCGTATAGCCACGTCATAAACGGCGGGCGCGGCGCCGCCGGGAACGATGAAGAACCACCAGAACGCCGCATAAGCAGCGACGCAGGCAATCAGACCGACGCCAAGCCCGGTCAGCATCGCGCTAAGACGTTTCAACCCAGCTAATATCAAAACGGCATAAGTCAGCGCGAAAGGCGCAACCGCCGTCATCAGTACAAGGATTGCAACCGAGCGGGCATAACCGATATCAAATTTCGGCGGCGCGGCCACCGAATATTTATACCAGCTATAAAGCCCAAGAAATATAACATAGGCGACAATCGCCACCCGTCCTAACGACATAAGTAGGGCTCCT
This sequence comes from Hyphococcus sp., assembly GCA_021776395.1. GTDB lineage: Bacteria > Pseudomonadota > Alphaproteobacteria > Caulobacterales > Parvularculaceae > Hyphococcus. The sequence continues at coordinate 2,142 of JAJFFZ010000134.1, forward strand.
TGATATTTTCCTGACTATATCATAAACGCGAACGCACACGCAAAATGCTAGCTACCAGCCATCGCGCCAGACCAACGCTTTACCGCAAACCTGCTATTTGGCGCTCAGGTCGAGGTTCAACATCCAGTGCACGCCAAACTTGTCCTTGCACATGCCGAAATAAGAACCCCAGAACGTCTCGTTCATGGCCATGCTGATTTCGCCGCCTGTCGCAAGCTTAGCAATCACCGCATCGGCCTCTGCTTTGCTTTTCGGTGCGAACGAAATCGCAAAATTATTGCCAGGCTTTGCCGGCTCGCCAAAGCTGGACAATGTGTCTGAGCCCATCAGAACGCTGTCGCCCACCGGCAACGAGACATGCATGATCCGCCCCTTTTCGGCGTCGCTGGCGCCCATGTCAGGCGGGCCGTCGCCGTAAGTATTCCAGGACGCAAATTCACCGCCGAATACCAATTTATAAAACTCAAACGCTTCACCGCACTGGCCGTCAAAATAAAGATAGGTGGAAAGAGACATCTTACCCTCCAAAGTTAAACCGCGCCGCGACACCAATACACCATAGCATATCGGGCCGGATTGTAGAGGCTGCGCAGGACGGTTGCGCCACCGTAGTGAAACGATATCGTTTGCGGATGTTTATCAGCAATCAGGCCCCGCGAGCATGAACAAATCAGACAGTGAAGCAGCCGATATCGTCAACAAGCTCGGCGCGGACTATCTGCCGGGTCTGCTGGGGCTAAAATTTACCAGTTTCGGCGATGGCTGGGTCGAGGCGGAGGTTGAAATCCGAAAAGCCCTGATGGCGCCAAACGGTTTTCTCCATGCCGGCGCCGTGGTGACGCTCGCCGATAGCGCCTGCGGCTATGGCTGCGTGCGCGCCCTGCCCGAGGGCGCGGCGGGGTTTACAACGATTGAATTAAAAACCAACTTTATCAGCACAGCGCGCGACGGCGTCATCACTTGTCGCGCCGAGGCCCATCACCTTGGCCGCACAACGCAACTTTGGGATGCGCGCGTCGCCCATGTTGAGACCGGCAAGACAATCGCGCTGTTTCGCTGTACACAGATGGTGTTATGGCCGAAGACATGAGTGCGTGCGCGAAACCTGAGAGAGGCGTATGACCCAAACGCTGGACTTTGACGCAACCCGCCTGCCCTGCCCGCATATGGGCGCTTCGCATGAGGCATGGCGCAAAACTTTACGCAGTTTCGTCGATGCTGAGATTGCGCCGCACATCAATGAATGGGACGAGGCCGGCGCGTTCCCGCGCGAGTTACATCAAAAGGCGGCGGCGGTCGGATTGACCGGGCTTGGTTTCCCGGAAGAATTTGGCGGCGTCAAAGACGGGACTGATGTTTTTCATTCGATCATCGCCTCGGAAGAATTATCGCGCGCCGGCTCTGGCGGGCTTGTCGCCGGGTTGATGACCCACGGCATCGGCCTGCCGCCAATTATCGCGCTTGGCTCTGACGCGCTGAAGCAACGCATCGCCCCGCCGGTGCTGGCCGGTGAAAAGCTCATCGCCTTGTGCATCACCGAGCCCGGCGGCGGCTCTGATGTCGCCAATCTCAAAACCAAAGCAACGCGCAAGGGCGGCCATTACATCGTCAATGGCGAGAAAACTTTCATCACCACCGGCTGCCGTGCGGATTTTCTCACCGTCGCGGTGCGCACCGGCGCTGATGGCGCTGGCGGGGTTTCATTTTTGTTGATCGAGGCCGACCGCCCCGGCATTACGCGCACGCGGCTTGCGAAAATGGGCTGGTGGATGTCCGACACGGCGAGCATTCACTTTGACGATGTTGAAGTCCCGGCGGAAAATCTGATTGGCCAGGAAAATGCAGGCTTTGCCGGGATTGTAACCAACTTCAACCACGAGCGGCTGACCATGGCGGCGCAGGCAATCGCGTTTTCGCGGGTCTGCATCGAGGACGCGGCAGCCTGGGCGCAAGAGCGCCAGACATTCGGCAAGCCGCTGTCGAGGCATCAGGTTATTCGCCATAAATTCTCTGAAATGGTCCGTATGGTGAACGCCTCCACCGCCTATCTCGACAATTGCGCATGGCAAGTGAAGGCCGGCGCCGCGCCGATTGCGGAATTGTCGCTTCTGAAAGTCCAGGCGACGCGCTGCATGGAGTTTTGCGCCCGCGAGGCGATGCAAATCCTCGGCGGCGCCGGGTTTATGCGCGGGCAACGCATTGAGCGCATCTATCGCGAAGTCCGGGTGATGGCCATCGGTGGCGGCTCGGAAGAGATTATGAACGATCTGGCGGCCAGACAGATGGGATTGTGATTCCCATTTAAAGAACCCCCTTCGTCACCTTCGGTGACACTTCCCCCGCAAGCGGGGGAAGAAAGAGCTGGCCTATAAAACTCAGAAAAATTCTTCCCCCG
>JAJFFZ010000135.1 GCA_021776395.1 Hyphococcus sp.
AAAACGCGCTGCGAAAGCCGGTCTCATTGTCATCGAGGTCGCTGCAATCGCAATTGCCGTTATCGCCGCCGCCGGCGCCTTCCTGTTCTGGCGGTTGGAGAGCGGTCCGGTTTCTCTCTCGCTTTTCAAACCGAGCATTGAGCTTGCGGTTCAGGCCCGCCTGCCGGAAGGCTATCGCTGCGAGGTTGGAACCATCAAGCTTGCCCGCCAGGAAGGTAAGGGCGCTTATGTTATCCGCCTGAGCGGTATACAGATTATCGATGATGAGGCCAACGCGGCGGCCAGTGCAAGGCAAGTTGGTTTGACCTTTGCGCTGGGCGATTTTTTTACCGGAGAGCTTGGCCCGCGCATGATTGTCGCCAGCGACGCGAAATTTCGCGTTATCCGTAACGCCGAACAAAATGTGAAATTACCGGCGGTGCGCAGCGGCGCCAGAAAATCTCTGTTTTCGCGTCTTTCCTCATTGCTTGATCGCAGCATCTTCAACCACGCATTTGAAAATGCGGAAATGACCGATGCAGAGATCACATTCATTGATATCGCATCGGGCCGTTCCTGGATGACGCGGAACGCCAGCGTTGCAATCACAAGACAGGCCGATGGACTGTCGGCGACTATCGGCGGCGCCATCGAGACCGGCGGCGCGCCGGCATCCATCACCGTCAACGCAGATTATAGCGAAAACAGCGGCGTGATTACGCTGGATATAGATGGCGCTAATTTTCCTATCGGCGATATTTTGAGCATGTTCTACGGCGAGCACGCCGCCATTATTGATGCGCCGGCTTCCGGCGCCGCGGTGATTTCCATGACGGAGAGCGGCGATGTTTTGGCGTCAAGTTTTGTGGCGCGGCTGGAGGGGGGAAGTTTGCGGCTGGGACTGACGCCGACGCCGGTCAAATTCATTGAATGGGAAACGCAATTTGATCCGGTAAAGAACGAATTTGTTATCGAGCGTTTTGCGTTTGATGTGAATGGCAGCAGCGGCGTGCTTAACGGGGCGGTTAATCTCCAGTTCGGAGATGATGTTCGCAAGCCCGAATGGGTTGGGTTTGACCTTGAGGGTGAGGCGGTGACGCTCAATATTCCGAGCCGAATGCGCGCGCCATTATTGATTGACAAAGCGGCGGTCTCGGGCGGCTATCATGTTGCCGAAAGGCGTCTTAACCTTAGCGATATGGCCCTGTCCTTGCTGGATGTTAGCGCCGGCGGGAACTTCTCCATGTCATTTCCGCGCGCGGAAGAAAGTGGCGCCAAGCCATCGCCTGGCGTCGACGCGGCAATCAAAATTGACGGCGCGCTGGACCCTGAGCGTTTGCTAAAGCTGTGGCCGTTGGGCATGGCGATGGGCGCGCGCGACTGGGTTGAAGACCGCCTTGAAGCGGCGGTGATTGAAAATATCAATGCGGAAATGGCGCTGGCTGAAGGTGCGGTAGTCAAGGGCTTGCCGGTTCCCGACGAAGCATTGACGGTTAGTTTTGACGTTCAGGGAGCCAAGGCGTTCTTCGTAAAACGGATGACGCCGCTCACCGCCGGCGTTGGCAGCGGCATCTTGCGCGGGAACAGTTTTCTATTGAAAGCAACCAGCGGACGGGTTGGCGCGGTCGCTATTTCTGAGGCGGAAGTTGAGTTTCCGGTGTTCATGCCGAAATGGCAGCCGACTTATATTCGCTTTCTGGCGACCGGAAAGTCTGAAGACATGCTTGGCGTGCTTGACCAGGAGCCGATGCTGTTAATGTCGAAAATCAACCTCGATCCGGATCAGTTTCATGGCAAAGCGCGCGCGCGCATTGAAATCATGCGGCCCAATAAGCGCGATGTTCCGGCGGAAGATTATCGCTATAGCGGCAAGGCGACTTTTGAGGCGATGCGTATTACCGGGATTAGCGCAGACGCAGAGCTTACCGATGCGAAGGGCCGCATTGATTTGAAACCGCGTTCAGTGATGATTACCGCCGAGGCGCGGCTTTCGGACGCCCCGATTGATATCGTCTGGCGGCAGAATTTTTTTGCCGAAGACGGCCCGTCAAGCTTTTCGATTGCCGGAACGGTGGATTCTTCGACCGGCGATCTGTTCGGTATTTCCTCGCGCCAATATATTCGCGGGCCTGTAACCTTCACGGCAAACGCACTTGGCAAAATTGGGAATTTTGAAACCCTTGATGCAACGGCGGACTTTGCGAATGCGGTTTTGACAAATGATGCGCTGGACTGGCGCAAACCAGCAGGCGCGCCGGCTGTCGGGACGATCAGTGCAAAGTTTTTGGATGGCGGCGTTGATATCGAAAAAATTGAACTAAATGGCGACGGCGTTAATATCTCCGGCAGTCTTCAATTCAAAGACGGCGCGTTATCGGGGGCCGCGTTTCCGCAATTTGAGCTGAAAGACGCCGCCAGCCTCAACCTTTCCGCCGAACGCAAACCCACGGGCGAGTTCGCCGTCACAGCGATTGGCGACTTTTTGCTGGCGGCGCCGATATTGGAGCAGCTGGTTGGCGGCGCCAATGCCGGCGGTGCAAACGACAATGGCGGTGGTCTGAATTGGGGGCCGGGATTGTTGCTGACCGCGCGCATCGACAAGATGCGCATGCGTGAAAATGTCGACTACAATAATGTCAGCCTCGATCTTTGGCGCGATGCAACCACGCTGCAAGCGTTGGATCTTACAGCATTTTCCGCTGGCGGTGCGCCGTTGAAGGTGGTGCTGTCGCATACCGGCGAAGACGAGGGGCCGGGCCAGTCGATTGAGGCGCGCACCAGTGCGTTGGGCGAAATGCTAAGAGCGGTGTTCGGTTATAAATCGATTAGCGGCGGCGAGGGCTCAATGCAGATCGGCTTCGCCGCGCCCGGCCGCAAGGGGCTGTCTGGCGAGATCGAAGCGCAAAACCTTCATGTCGTTGACGCGCCTTTGCTGGCGAGATTATTCTCGGCCGGGTCCTTTGAAGGCCTTGCCGATTTGCTGAATGGCGAAGGCATCGATTTGTCCAATGTCTATGGCGAGTTCGATTTAACCGACAATGTTCTTTCTATCGATAAATTTCGCGCCACCGGTTCGTCGGTAGGGTTTACGGCGGCCGGCGACATTGAAATCTATGATGGCGGCGTGGTGAAACTTAATGGCGCTGTTGCGCCGATATACCAGATTAATTCCGTCTTAGGCAGGACGCCAATTATTGGCGATCTCTTTGTCGGCAAGAAAGGCGAGGGAGTGTTAGCTCTGTCTTACAGCATCTCCGGCGACCGCTCGGCGCCGGACGTGTTTGTGAATCCGCTTTCGGCGTTGACGCCGGGTATCTTCCGCAACCTGTTTGAACCGCTACGGCCGGCAAACGATAATGCGCCGATGTCGCAAGCTGAACAGCCGCCTGCTGACGAAGGCGCGCCGCCATCGGCGGACGCAACATCCAATCCGTAATCAGACGATGTTGATATTCGCGTGTTTTTTCTTACCGATGGAAAGCTTGACGGCGCCGTCGATGATGTCGCCGGGCGCGAGGTTGCGCTCTTCGCCAACCGGCTGGTCGTTTATCTTCAAGGCGCCCGCCTTGATGTGCCGACGCGCTTCGCCTTTTGAGGCGCAAAGGCCTGCGGCCAAAAACTGGTCGATAATAGCCGCGCCGGCTTTGATATCCGCGCCGCTGAGTTGAATGGTCGGCAAGTCGCCGCCAGCCCCGCCCTTTTCAAATGTCTCCTGCGCCGTTGCGGCCGCCCTCGCAGCGGCCTCGCGGCCATGCAACATCGCGGTCGCCTCGCTCGCCAGGATTTTCTTTGCATCGTTGATTTCCGCGCCTTCAAGCGCGCCGAGCCGGCGCACTTCGTCCATCGGCATGGTTGTAAACCGCGCCAGCAGGGTCGCCACATCGGCGTCTTCGACATTGCGCCAATATTGCCAGTAATCATAAGGCGAAAACATGTCCGCATTGAGCCACACGGCGCCGGCTTCGGTCTTGCCCATTTTCTTGCCCGACGCCGTCGTCAACAGCGGCGTTGTCAGGCCAAACACTTCAACCCTGTCTTTGCGCCGGCACAGCTCAACCCCGTTGACGATATTGCCCCACTGGTCAGAGCCGCCGAGTTGCAGCGTGCAGCCGATGCGGTTGTAGAGCGCATGGAAGTCATAGGCCTGCATCAACATGTAGTTGAACTCAAGGAACGTGAGCGGGCTTTCGCGGTCGAGGCGCAGTTTGACGCTGTCGAAGGTCAGCATGCGGTTGATGGTAAAATGAACGCCGTAATCGCGCAGGAACTCGACATAACCAAGTTTAGAGAGCCAATCGTCATTATTGACCATCGTCGCTTCTTGCGGGCCGTCGCCGAAGCGTAAAAATTGCTCGAACACGCCTTTGATTGAGGCGATGTTTTCGTCGATCTCCGCATCCGTTAGCAATGTGCGCTGCGTATCTTTGCCCGACGGATCGCCAACCTTGGTGGTGCCGCCGCCCATCAGCGCAATCGGCCGGTGCCCGGTCTGTTGCAGCCAGTAGAGCAGCATGATCTGGATCAGGCTGCCGGCATGGAGGCTTTTGGCGGTCGCATCAAAACCGATATAACCGGTGAGAACGCCGGCGGCGGCCTTCTCGTCAAGGCCTTCGAGGTTTGTGCCTTGGGCGATGAAGCCGCGCTGGTCCAGCGTGTTCAGAAATTCAGATTTGAAAGACATTTTCCTGGCTTGGTTTGGTGCGAATGGGGCCCTGCCCGCATCTAGCATGGCGTGCGCGGATTTCCAATTCTTCATGCGGCCATGGGTAGCTTACAGTTCACGTTAAAAAAACCTTCAGACAATTTCGCGACTCTTGGTATCCAATATTGAGCTTGGCCAGTGGACCCCGCCGATGACTGAAACTTTGACCGCAATTGGACTGATGAGCGGCACTTCGCTGGACGGCATTGATGCGGCGATCATCACCACCGATGGCGAGAATATAGTCGAGACCGGCGCGGTGAGACGCCAGCCTTATAGCCGCGATCTCAAAATCTGGGTCCGGCGGGCGATCAAGGCGGCGCTGGAAGGGCGCGACGGCGCGGCGGAGATTGGCAAGGCCGCGGGCGAGGTGACCTATGCGCATGTGCGGGCTGTTGAGGACTTAATTAAACAGGCCGGGCTCACGCGGCAGAATATCGACGTCATCGGTTTTCACGGCCAGACCATCCTCCACCGTCCGCCGCGCGCTGGCGGCAGTATTGGGCGAACCTGGCAGCTCGGTGATGGCCGCGTGCTGGCGGATGAAACCCGCATTGATGTGGTCGGCGATTTTCGCAAAGCCGATGTCGCTGCCGGCGGAGAGGGGGCGCCGTTTGCGCCGATCTATCATCGCGCGCTGGTGGCGGCGATGGCGCCGTCGCGCCACCACGCAGTTGGCGTCATTAATCTTGGCGGCGTATCCAACATCACTTATGTGCCGCGCGGCGCGCGCGGGATTGATCTTGTGGCTTTTGATTGCGGGCCCGGCAACGGGCTTGTGGATGAATGGGTCGAGTTAAAAACCGGTGACGCCATGGATGAGGACGGCAAGCTCGCCAGCGCCGGTGAAGTGAATGACGAAGTGCTGCGCATGATGTTGCTTGCGCCTTATTTGCGCCGCCATCCGCCAAAATCCCTCGACCGCTATGACTTTAAACTAGACCCGGTGATGAAACTGACGCCGGAGGACGGCGCGGCGACGCTGACGGCGTTTACCGCCGCCTGCATTGAAAAGTCGGAGCGGTTTTTACCGGAACCGGTTGGCGAATGGATTGTCTGCGGCGGCGGACGCCACAATCCGGCGATGATGGCCGCGCTTGGCGAGCGGCTTCGCGCGCCGGTGAAGTCAGCTGAAGACGCGGGCTGGCGCGGCGACGATCTTGAGGCGGAGTGTTTTGCCTATCTTGCTGTGCGCAGCTTAAAAAAACTGCCGCTGAGCTTTCCCAACACCACGCGCGCACCAGCGCCGATGCGCGGCGGTGTATTTTATCGCTCGCCCATCTGACAATGCCAACATGCGTTGATTCTGACTCATAAGGCGCGAATCGACAGTCCACCTCTCCCCCCAATTTTTTGTTCGCCTTCGCGAACGGATGGGGAGAGGTCGGAATTTGTTTATAAATTCCGGGTGAGAGGGAAGAGGGGTCAGAGCTGTTCTCCAACGTTTCTTCCCCCTCATCCGGCCCTTCGGGCCACCTTCTCCCCGAGGGGGAGAAGAAAAGTAAGCCAGGCAGACTTAGGTTTTAATCTTTGTAGCTTGACATAAGAAAGTCTTTGCCGGCGCGATGCTTTAAAGCGCGACGTCGACGCCCACCCAGAAAGTTCGCGGCAGGCCTGGACGCAATCCGGCGGGCTGATCGGCGGCGATATAGACCTCGTTGAAAAGGTTTTCGACTTTGCCGCGCAATTTTACGCCGTCAAAAATTTGTACATATCCAGAGAAGTCAAAAACCGTATGCGCATCAAGCCGGTCGCTGGCGGCGATTGCGCCTTGCCCGGCGACGGTGCGCCGCTCGGATTGGTAAAACATAGCGATCTCGCCGCCCCATTTTTCGTCTTCGAGACCGGCGGTTAAAAACAGCTGATGTCGCGCCACGTAAGGGAGTTCGTCGCCGGCGATGACATCGCCCCAGGGCCCGAATGTGGAATTGAACGAGGTTTTAAATTCCGCGTCGGTGAGGGTGTAAACCGCTGATAAAGGGATGTTGAACGGCGTGTCGATCCAGGCGCTCGCGTCGGTTTTTGTGACCAGCTCCAGCCCATAGACATCGACCGCGCCGCCGTCGAACTGATCGCCGATAAGGCAATTGCCGCCGGTGGAATCGGTGCAGGTGCCGAGCAGGTTTTGATAATTGTTATAAAACCCAATCGCTTCAACGCTTGCCGGCCCATTGGCCCAGCGAAATCCGCCTTCCCAATTGGTTGATTTTTCCTCGCTCGATTGGGCGTTGCCGGGTGATGGCGGGGCGAAGCCCTTATAGACGCCGCCCAGCACGGATAGCTGATCGGTGAGGTCATAAACAACGCCCACGGCCGGTGAGACGGCGGTCAGAGAATTCTCGCGGGTCGAAAGGTTCGCGCCGGTGCGGGCGGGATCGGTTTTTCCGAAGTCGCGACGTTCAAGGTCGATGGCTTCAATCCGCACGCCAATGGTGGCGTGGAGCCGGTTCCAGTCGAGATTGTCCTGAACGAAGACGGCGACCGCTTCGCCGGTCTGGATGCGGTTGGAATCTGAGCCCGGCGCATTAATGCTGGTGCGGAACAAGGCGCCATTGTCGATGCGGAAGTTTTCGAAATTCTGGAACCGGTCAACCTCGTCCTTGTGCCAGCGCAGGCTGGCTTCCAGCGTATGATCGATGGCGCCGGTTTTGGTCTGGTAGGTCAAGGTTCCCTGAACGCCGTTGGCATAATATTGACGCGCATTGTTGCGCAGGGCGAGTGCATCGTCGGGGCCTGTAAAACCCGGCAGGCCAACGAGGTTTTCAAACTCTGCTGCAAATGCGGTCGGGTCGGCAAGCAGGGTTGAGGTCGATACGCCCAATACGCGCTCAAGCTTGAACCAGTTCCGTTCAAATTCGGTACGATAGGCGATGACGTCAAGCATCAGGCTGGGGGTGAATTCTGCCGAATAGTTTAGCTGAAACGTCTCGTGCTTGCTGTTGAAGACATCTTCCTGGGAAGCGTTATAGCGGCGGATAGGATTGGCGGCGAAGTCCGGGCGGGTGAGGCCTAGGTATGTCTCGTTCGATGTTTGATCGGAGTATTGATACTTAAACTCCAGGCTTTGCGGAAAGGCGGCGCCGTCTTTGGTGAACAGGCCCGCCTTGATCACATAATCGGAGATGTCAAAACCGGTAGCCCCGCCGGCGTCAATTTCTTTAAAGCCGTCGCTTCGGTACTGAAAAGTCTCAACCAGAATGCCAGCGTCGAACGGTCCCGCATCACCGCGCCCACCGGTCCAGGCGTGAAGGCGCCGGCCGTCATTGGCGCCATAAAGGAATTGCGCCTTAGCCGACCATTCCTCAGGGATTGGTGTGGAGAAAAGATTGATGGCGCCGCCGGTTGTGCGCGGGCCATATTTTACGACGCCTGTGCCTTTGGTCACCTCAACGGCGTCGATGCGACCGGTATAGGGAAAGTAATAGGCCGATGGCGCTGCATAAGGCGCCGGCGCAATCGGAACGCCGTCCTCCATAATGGTGATCCGCGCGGAGCGATCCGAACCGGAACCGCGAAGACCGATATTCGGCCGCAGCCCGTAACCGTCTTCTTCCTGAATGTTAAGGCCCGGCGCTCGGCGCAGCGTCCTTAATATTTCCGTATAGGACTGTTTTTCGAGCGTCTCGGCGTCGATATAGGTGATCGCGCCGGGCACTTCGTCAAGCCCGCCGGCGGAACCGAACACCGTGATTTCGTCTATCACCGCAAGGGCGACATCGAATTTCTGTTCGACATCCTCGCCCCGGGCAGGGCTGAACGCCGCCATCAAAGCAACAAGGCTTACTACGCCAGGATAGTGTGTTCTCAACATGCCTTTTTCTCACCGGGCGCCGAAAGCGCTGTTGCGAATGATTTGCAATTACAGCTTTGCTAGCCGTAATGAGAATGACTGTCAATTGCAGTTTTGCCGCAGGGAGAAAATCCAATCTCTGGCCGACGCCCGTTGCGTTTAATCTTTTGGGTCTCCGCGCCCGATGACATTGGGGCGCAACAGGATTACATCCGCATTTAGAGCGCTGGGCGAAAAAGTGGGGACCGGTTTTCCGCCAAACCCGGCGCGCAACAAAGAATCTAAAGCATTAGGCGATTAAAGGAAAATCGCCCAATGCTTTAGGCGACAGGAAAGGGCGCAAAATGTCCGGAAAACTGAGCACAGAGGCGCGGGCCCGATTTTTTGCGGACCATCCCGGCTGGACCGCCGTTGAAGGGCGCGACGCCGCTGCAAAGACCTTCAAA
>JAJFFZ010000136.1 GCA_021776395.1 Hyphococcus sp.
GCCGCGATGAGGAGTTTCAATGGACATTCAGGTCAGCGGTAAAAACATGGAGCTGGGCGATGCGCTGCAGGGCCATGCGACCGAACGCCTATCTGCGGGCGTGCGTAAATATTTCAACCGCGAGGTTGAGGCGACCGTCACTTTCTCGAAAGAGCGCCACCTTGTGGGATGCGATTTAACCGCCCATCTGGCGTCGGGTGTGTTCCTGGCCGCCCATGGCGAGGGCCGGGACGCCTATGGCGCGTTTGACGAAAGCCTGGAACGGCTGGAAAAGCGCATCCGCCGCTATAAGCGCCGGCTGAAGGGCCACCACGCCAGCGGCAAGGACCCATTGCCGGCGGAAAAAGCCTCGTTCTACGTCCTGGAGCCGCTCAAGGACGAGGCGGAGGAAGAACCGGCTGAGGGCGACCCGACCCCGGTGATCATCGCTGAGAGTGAAGCGTCGGTGCGGGAAATGACGGTTGGGGCGGCGGTCATGCAGCTCGATCTTACCGAGCAGCCGGCCTTTATATTCAAAAATGCCGCCCATGGGCGGATTAATGTTGTCTATAGGCGCCGCGACGGCCATATAGGCTGGGTCGATCCCACAGCGTGAGGCCTCTTCGCCAACCTGTTCCAATTCGGCACAGGTTATTTCGCCTACGGTAAGATAACGGCAAGCAGCCGGCGCTAGAATAAGTTCGCCGGGACATGCGCCAGGTAAGAAAGTACGCAAGTTAGTATGATGGGATTAAACGACCTTCTAAGCCCGCAAGGGGTGATCCATAAACTCAAAGCACAGTGCAAACGCGAAGCCTTAAAGGCGATGGCGGAGACAGCTGCGCTGATGGTGGACAAGCCCGGCGGCGAAATCATGGCGGCGCTGCTTGAGCGCGAGCAGCTTGGCTCGACCGGCGTTGGCGACGGGGTTGCTATCCCGCATGCGAAAATCGAAGGGCTGAGCGCGATTACCGGCGTCTTCGCGCTGGTTGACAAACCGGTCGCCTTTGACGCGCTCGACGATCAGCCGGTTGACCTTATCTTCATGTTGCTGGCCCCCGCAAATGCAAATGCGGCCCACCTTAAAGCGCTTGCAAAAGTCTCACGATTGCTGCGCGACCCTGATGTGTGTGCTTCCCTGCGCGGCGCGGATTCAACGGAATCTTTGTTTGCCATCGCCATTGCCGGCAAGCAGGACCACGCCGCGTAAGCCAACTCCGGCGCCGCATAATAGCTTCGCAAATTTTTGAATTTAAAAAACCCGGCTTGGCTTAATGAACGCTGACCGGGTTCATCTCATATTGCCGTGCGGCGGCAAAGGCCAGATCGCGATCGCCGACCAACGCAATCCGCTCGCCATCTGATGCGTGCACGGAATACAACACCGTATCCGCTTCAAGATCGACTTCAAAATCACCAAACTCATCGCCGAGATCGTCAATCACATCGATCGCAGCAACGGCTCTGATATAGACAAGTTTGCGACCGCCAAGCGCGGCAAGATCGCCGGCCACAGCCGGCTTTTTCGCCGTATCGACAATCATTGATACCTTCTTGTCCGACACCATAATAACTCCCCGCGCCGTTTCCGTTATATGCAAAGCTTGCACGAGATTGGCTAGCAAAGCGTTTACGCGTTCGACTGCATTTTCCACATCATGCCGGGTAAAAGCCTACCAATCCCGGTGGTTTGCAGCACCAACAAACTATGTGGGCGTATGTTATAACAAATCAATGGCGGTTTCGACACAATTTCGTCAACCGCTGAAAATAACCATTAATCCCTTGTAATGGATAGGAATTACCCGCCATGGCGCTGCAATATGGCGGCGAAGAGCGACGGATCGACATTACCGCCTGAGAGCGTGATGGCTGTGGTTTTGCCCGCGCCGTTAAATTTGCCCGTCAGGACCGCGGCCAGCGCCACGGCGCCGCCAGGCTCGACCACCAGTTTCAGATATTTATAGGCGAACACCATCGCCTGGCCGACCTCGTCTTCGGTGAGGCTCACGCCGCCGCGCACCAGCCGTTGCATGATCGGCAAGGTGAGCCGGCCCGGCGTTGGCGTCGCGATCGCGTCGCAAATGGTGCGCCGTGTGACATCGGCGCGCTGGCGCTCGCCGGTTTGTATCGACGCCCAGGTTTCGTCAAAGCCTTCCGGCTCGGCAATCCACACCGCGGTTTCCGGCGACGCTTCTTCGAGCAATGTCGCACAGCCCGATGTCAGCCCACCACCGCCGCAACAGGCAATGAAAGCATCCAGCGTCAATCCCCGCGCGTGCGCCTCATCAATGGTTTCAAGCGCCAGCGTTCCCTGCCCCTCGATAATATCGGGGTGATCGTAAGACGGCGCCAGAACCATGGCGCGCTCGCGCTGGATTGGTTTGGCGATTTCCTCACGGTCTTCGGTGTAGCGGTCATAAAAAATAATCTCCGCGCCCATCGCGCGGACTTTTTCAATCTTCAGCTTCGGCGTGTCGGTGGGCATGATGATGGTTGCGGGCGCGCCAAAATGACGGGCGGCGCGGGCGACGCCTTGCGCATGATTGCCCGACGACCACGCCAGGACGCCGCGCTTTGTTTCATCACTGTCAAGTTGAGAAATAAGGTTATAGGCGCCGCGCGCTTTGAACGAGCCGCAATGCTGTAAGACTTCGGCCTTGACCAGAACCCGCCCGCCAGCCGCTACATTCAAAAAATCATTCTCAACCAGCGGCGTGCGTATGACGTGTTCGGCAATGCGTTTCGCTGCCCGGCGCACGCCGGACGCGGTTATCGGTCGGTCTTTTATGGTCTCTTGCGGCATTACGCGTACAACTCTCAAAACGGGTTCGGAAGGTGGCTCTGTGTAGCCCAAAATACGGGCGCCGCGATGACAATTTTGCGGCGGTTATGATTCTTTGAACAAGATCGCAGCCCTCTAATTTGTCAGCCCCCCTGCCAATAACAACAGCCCCACGCCAAGGACGATGCGATAGATCACGAACGGGGTAAAACTCATCCGCCGGGTGAGCCGCATGAAAACAATAATCGCGCCATAGGCCGAAGCAAAAGACAGGACCGCCACCACCAATGCGCCGGTGATGCTGGCGCGGGCGCCCGTGGTGATGAGTTCTAACCCTGCAAACATCCCGAACGCAGCAATCGTCGGGATCGCCAGCAGCATTGAAAACCGCGCCGCCTCAGTACGCGTCCAACCGAGGTAACGCGCCGCCGTCATAGTAATGCCCGAGCGTGAGGCGCCGGGAATAATCGCGAAAGCCTGCATCGCGCCGATGGTCAAAACCTCGCGCCAGCCAATCCGCTCTAGGCCGTGCTTCACCGCCGGGCGGCGGTCGCCATGCCACAACAGAATGCCGAAAAAAATACTCGCCAGACCGATCACTGTCGGCGAGCGCAGGGCCGATGTCAGATCAAGTCCGACAATGACCGCCGCAGCAATAATGATCGGAACCGTCGCCGCCGCAATATAGAGGAATAGCTTGCGGTCCTCGCTCGCCCGCCAGCGCAGCGTATCCACGCCGCCGCGCACCAGCATTGCGGTCTCGGACTTAAAATAAATCAACACCGCAAACAGCGACCCGACATGGGCGGCAATATCAATAAGCGGGCCCTGGTCTTCCCAGCCGTTCACGGCAAGCGGCGCCAAAATGAGATGTGCAGACGAGGACACCGGCAAGAACTCGGTCAGGCCCTGAATAAGCGCAAGAACGATCAGCTGAATAAGGGGCATGGCCAATGGCTCATTCGGGTTGCGGGCGCGCACAGCGTCGCGGCGCCATCAGCACAATGCATAGTGCGCGCATTCGCGATCGGCGCAAAGGAATTTTCAGCCCTTGTTGGCCGCTATCGGTTGCGGGGCCGCAGAGCCTTGCACAATACCGATCTCGTTCAGCTTGGTTTGAATGGAGGCGCGGTCAAATGGCTTTAAAATATGATACGCCGCGCCGGCGGCCTTGGCGAGACTAAATTGCTGCGGATCGTTTTCAGTAGCGCAGAGAATAATCTCAGGTTTTTTTTCAAGCTCCGCCGCGCCGCGCAGAAAATCAAGCGCGCCCATCGACGGCAAGTCCCAGTCCAGCAGCACCGCCTCGGGCGCTTTTTGCTGGCAAAATTCTATCGCCTCGCGGGCGTTTTCCGCCTGCGCGGCGTCCAGCCCCAGATCAACAATAATGCGTTCGGCAATTTCACGAATGACTTCGGAATCATCGACGATAAGGCAGCATGGTTTGGCGCTCATAATGATCATGTCCACATTTTAGCAGCCGCAGTGAAACGCGGCTTCGGTCTGGCGCTATTGTGGACCCGCGCGTCTTATCCGAGCGTTAACAAACCGGTTAATCCAGCCATTGTTTTAACCGGAAAACGCCGCCTTAAAGGTTACCGCCTCGTCGGACCGCTCAACCGAAATCGCACCGCCCGTGGTCGCGATAATTTTCGACGCCAGCAGCGCTGGGGTAAATTTGGGCGCCAGCTCAGAAATCTCGCCATTTAGTGCTTTGACCAAATCGTCCTGCAATAACAACTTCTTGCCGGTAACGCGGATGGTGAAATCATCGATGGCGCCGGCAATGACGACCGCGCCGCCGCGCGGCACGCTGTCGGCGGCGGCGTAGGCGAGGATCATCAGAACCTTGACGTTTTCTTTCGCGGCAAGGCCGGTCTCCAGTCGCCAGTCGAGATTGGCTTTCACGGTATCGTAGATTTCTTCCAGCGCTTTGCGCGCATCCTCAAGGCTGATTTGCGCGCCAAAACCGCCCGCGGCGCCATAGGCAAGGCGCGCATAGCCGAGCATAGCCAGCGCTTTTTTGGCGCCCGAGCGCACCAGGTCAAACGCCGCGTCGCGCATGACCCCGTCCATCTCCGGATCGTCGAGCACCTCAACGCCGGAGCTGATCGCGCCGACCGGGTTGATGAGGTCGTGACACACCCTGGACGAGAGCAACGCCGACAGCGCCACCGCATCAAGGTCTTCGGTTTCGGGCGGCGGAATATCGTGGGCTTCTGACATGGAACGCAATCTCTTTGTTTGCAAAGAGATCTTGTTCACCGATTCGCGGCTAAAGCTTAACGCGCTTGGCCGGTTAGCTGATTATTTCTTAACCCAGTTGCCACGCTGGTCGCGGACACAATGGCCTGACCTTGCCTGGCTGATCAGTTTTTCCGCCGTCAGCACCGCCGTCACCTCAACCGAGACGCCGTTGCGGCGGGCGATATCAGCGTAATAGCTCTTGCGGCGCTGGTTAATGTCGCGCACTTCGCGACGCAATTCTGAGCTAGCCGAAGCGCCGCTAACGACGCCCAGATATCCATCCGCCTGTTCGCCGACAATGCATTGGCTTTTGGCCTGTTCGACCAAATCACTGGCTGCAAGCGCTGTCGTCGCTGTCAATCCTGCGGCGAGCGTTATCGCGAAAAGGCCGACGACAAAACTGGTGAAAGGATTTGCGCACCGGCGCTTTATAAAAATGTTCATGCCCCGTCTCCTCTAAAAGATGTCCGGATTAGCAGCGATAAGATCTTCGATCTCACGGTCGAGTTTTACGCGCACTTCCTGGTCGATCTTGATATTGAGATTGACCTCAATCGGCTTGTCGCCGCCTTCCAGCTTTATCGTCGTGCAAGCGCTGAGCGTAATCGCCGCAAGCGCCGCAACGACGATCATGGGCGTCAAGCTTGGCGCCGGCGCCAGCTTTGGCCGCTTGTTTTGCATATTCATCACCATCGCGAAGGCCCTTCCGCTCGTGCTCTATCAAATCTGACGTGACGCAACACCGCCACCATAGCCGTCGCTTAAGGCGAAATATAGGCGTGAATATGGATTGCCGGACATGATTTCGCCTATTCCCCACCCTGTTGCGCACGTTCGATCAAAAGCTCGACATCCTGGGTCAGCACCGCCTGATTTAAAAGCTCCAGCAACGCCGCATCCAGCGATATCTTGTAGATGACCGGTACGCGAACTTGTTGTTGATTGACGCCAACCTCGCCAGTGCCGGTAAAAGTCAGCTTGAAATTGAGCCGACCGTCGAGCGGGCCGTTTATAACCACTTTTAGCTCATCATATTGAAGGTCGCGCAACAGATCGAACGCGATTTGCGACTGATCGCCCGCCTCCGCCGCTTGCGTCGCCGTCTCGCCGCGATAACGAATGGCGCCCGGGCCTTGCGATTGCAAAACGCCGTTTTCAATGCGCGCCTTGCCGTCTTCCACCACCAGCGGCAGAACGCCGCTCAATAGTCCTTCCCCAGATAATCCGTCTGCGTCGATATAGTCCAGGACTTTCGCTAAATCGATATTGTCAGTGCGCAATGGCGCCGTCGCCTCCCCGCCGGCCAGCGATGCAACCGCGTCAACCACCCCAAGCTCGCCGCCGAACCAGGGAAACGCCGCGCGCTCAATGCGCAAAGTTTCATCGCCCGGCATATCAAAGCGAACCTCGCCGCCCTCAAGCTGCAAAGCGTCGAGATCGATGCCGCCAACGGTGATGGTTTGCGCGCCGTCAGTCGCCACCGGCCAAAGGTTTTTAAACGCTAACGCGCCATTCAAACCAATGGTTTGGTTCACCACCCGCGTCGGCCCGCTGAAAGTGACATCGCGAAAGGCGAATTTTGCGCTTGAGGCGACGCCCGACGGCGCCCAGGAAAACGCCGCCGAACCGCTGGCTGCGCCCGTGGCCTCGCCGATATAACCTTTCAGGGCCGGCGCAAGCTTTGCCGGCTGGACGCCGTCTTTGGCGAACTCAATCTCGTCGAAATGAACCGTCGAGGCGCCGCTGGCGGTGGTCACATTATGAACGCCCTCGCCGGTTCCGAGCGATGCCCCGCGCGGCGTGCGCAAAGCATAGCTAAAACGCACCATGTCGGCGTCGAGCGCCATTTTTCCCGCGGCGATAACCGGTGCAATTCTCGGAGATTCCTCGTTTTGGGTGATGCGCACTCTATCCAGCACCGACGATGAGCGCATCGTTTCCCGGTCGAGGGAAAAATCAAACCGCCCGCGCGCATCGGTGAAGCGCAGCATCTCATTGAGCATGAACGCGCCGCCGTCAAAAGCTCCCGACATCGTGGTCTGGTTATCCGTAGGCTGATAGATACCGTTGAAGTGGATTTCCGGCGGGCGCCCCTCTATATGGGTCTCGCCGATGCGATAATGCACTTCGTCCGCTGTCAGCTTGCCGGCAAAAGCAGATCGCAGCGCGCCCGACCAGCTTAAATCGACCAGCGCACCGTCGCCGCTGCAAAGTTTTAAGTCTTTAAGCGCCGCATCGGTATCTTGCTGTTCGAGCGCAAACCGCGCCCGGACAAGCGCAATGCAGTCCTCGCCCGGCACAGTGATTGTCGCGTGCTTTGCCGCAAGGTCAGCATCAACCACAAGATTTGTCGTCAGGGGCGCATCCTCAATCAGCAACCGGCCGATCGATGCGCTGCGCAAGTTGGTGGTCGTGGTAACCTCGGCGTTGATGCGCTCCGGCGCGATGTCGGCGCGGATAACTGCGGAGGCGTGGCCCAATGACAAGATGTCGGAGAGATAATCGCCGATTTGTAACGGGAGATAGAGCGACCAGCCATTATTTGTGGTTTGCGCATCAACGGTTGCGGCCATGGACAGGCCCGCACCCTTCACGGCAATCGAAAACCCTAGCCTGGCGCCGTCATCGGAGCGCTCAAACAGCGGCGCGCCGTCCTCCGCCGCAACGATAAGTTCCGCACGCCCCTCTTGTCCGACATCACCAGCGCGCATCACCAGCGGCGCGTCGGCAATAGTAATGGAAAGCCCTGCATCGGTGAGTGCAACATCCATCCCCGCCTCCATCGACAGCGACGGGGCGCCAAAAATCGCATCGCGTTGCTCTTGCGTGAGGGCTGCAAGGCTTGGCAGTTCAACCAGCGTCACCCGCGCCGAGCGGAGCCGGATTGCGCCCGCTGCGGTAAACGGCGCCCTGGTTCCATCAGCAAGGTCGCGCCCGAACGGGCCCTTCCCGTCAAACGTCAAATCAACATCGCGCAGCGGCCCAAACTCGGAAATGACATCGCCGGAAAAATCGCCCGACAGGTTAATCAATCCGTCTGCGGAAAGCGCAAGCTCAAGGCGAAGCGCCGCGCCTTCAACACTCACCGCATCGCTGCCGGCGCTTTGCGCCTGGAGTTGCAGGCTGACGCCGCCGCCGGATATGGCGTCATAGTCAGCGTTAAGGGCGCCGGTTGCAGCGCCGCGCGGCGCATCAACGACAAGCCGGATATCGCGCGCGGTAAACTTGTCAAAGGGCAGCGCGCCCACACCGCCGCCGCCAGATTTCTGCTCAATGCCGGGCAACGTCACCGTCCCGTCCGGCGCCACCTCAAGTCTCGCTTCACCGGGGCCAACCGTGATGGCGTCAACGCGGCGTTCAAACAAAAGCCGTCGCCACTGATAGCGCGCTTCAAGCGTCTCTATCTGGAAAGCCTCATGGCCTTCCGGCCCGGCGGCGAGCCCGGTGAGGATTATCTTTTCAAGCGACAGGCCGGTCACTCGCGCTTTGGGGTTCTCAAACCCGGCCGCGCTCATCGCCGTGCGCACCGCATAACCGGCGACGGGAAGCCGCGCCAGATAGAGCCCGGCAACAACTACCGCCAGCAAAACCAGCACCCCCAATATATACCGCCACGCCCGCATCTTACCCGCTTCCCTCAAAGGC
>JAJFFZ010000137.1 GCA_021776395.1 Hyphococcus sp.
GCGAGCGCGCCGCCCGGGCGAGCGCGTCTTCCATCGCCTCGATCACCAGCGTTGGCTCAATCGATTTCTCGCGAGCGACCGCATCGGCGATCTGGATCAATTCAAGTTTATTGGCGCTAATCGCGTTCACGATTGGTCTCCATCATGATGTTCTTGCTCCTGCATATTTTGTTTTGCCGATTTCAGGCTTTCGCTGACCAATTCATCGGTCAACACCAACTTGGCGCTGGCTATCCACTCCATCGGAAAGAGGGCGGTTTCGTCCTCGCCTCCAATATCGAACGCAACCTTGCCGTCATCGACGCCAGCGACCGTGCCGGAAAATCTTTTGCGGCCCTCAACCAGCCGGTTCAACTCCAGCTTCGCTGGCCAGCCGCGCCAGTCCTCAAAATCTTTCGCCCGCACCAGCGGACGATCGATGCCGGGCGAGGAGACTTCGAGATTGTAGCCGCCGTCAATCGGGTCGGCTTCCTCCAGCACCGGCGACAGCGCCCGCGACAGGCTGGCGCAATCTTTCGCCGTCATGGTCTTGTCGGAACGCTCGGCCATGATTTGGAGAACTTTGGTATTGCCGCCGGTCAGCTTGACGCGCACCAACTCAAACCCTGCCGCTTCTACGGCGGGGTTGATAAGGTCAAACAAGTGTTGGTCTTGCAGCGTCAAACTTCGGGCCTTTTAAACACCAGATCTGGTAATGAAAAAGCGGGCCCCGCGGGGCCCGCTTTCGATTATTCGACAGCGTTTGAGGGCTATATAAGGCGCCTATTGGCGCTTGTCAGCCCCCGCGCGGCGATCAATACCAAAAACATCCGGAAATCTGGCGCCAGTCTTGAAGTCGTGTCCCCGTCACTAATGACGGGTGCAGGCCATGAAACGCCGTGAAGTCTTGGCGTTAATTATCTTTTTTGCAATGACGACGGCGGCTTTGACGCCGACGGCGTACCGTCTGGGCGTCACCCATGGGACCGCTTTCGCGGCGATGGCGCCGCCAGCGCGCGCTAACCTGTCTGAAAATGGCGCCCAACCAACCTCCAGGCCCATCGCGCTGCGCCGCCTGACAGCGCAAAACTGCCCAACTCTGGGACAACCGGGGGGCATCGCCCGCCCGGGGATAGAAATTGACTGTCTGCCGGCGCCGGGGGGCCATACAGCGCCCAGCTTTGCCGCTGCGCCATTAAGTTCGCGAGCCGGCGCCGGGTCCGCCGGAAATTTGACCACCGCCATGGTCTCGGCCATTGCCAACGGCAATGCCGGAACGGCAGGGGCGGCCGGGATACAAACAAGCCCCATCGGCTCGCCGATAGGCCTGGCGCTGGCGCCGGACGGCAAGCCGGGCAAAGCCGGATTTATCCCCGGCGACGGGCTTGCCGGCTCGCTCATTCCTCTGGGGCTGGCGGTGCAAACCCCGCCGCCGGGAAACACAGCGCCCCCTGGCCAAGACCCGCCCGTTACGCCGCCCGCAGACCCTATTGGCCCGATTGGCGATCCGCCTGAAGACCCATTCGACGACCCGTTTGACGATCTGCCGGAAATGGTCGTACCGCTCCCCGCCGGTCTGCCGCTGATGCTGACCGGCCTGATCGGGCTTTTCGCCGCTTCACGCAAAAAATAGCCTGGCAACACCGCCGCAAGGATATGGCTTTTGCCGCGCCGATGGGCCAAAATCAGGGCCGGGGTGAATTGTCGCCGTCGCGAGGGGTGGGCTTCATGGGACGTTTTCTGGCTTTTCTTTTAGGCATCGCCGGGGCGCTGATCGGCGCCCAGGCGCCGGGTTTTACCCTGCAATATATGCAAAGCCTGCAAGGGCGCGTGGACGAGCTGACGACGATGGTCAGCACTTATGACGCCGATATGTCCGCCCATGGCTACACCCGCGAGGCGGCGCTAAGCGAGTGCCGCGATTCTGAAGACCTGCTCAAAGCAATGTGCGGGGGCTATGACACATCGGTGGAACGTCTTGACGCCCTCCACCAGCATCTCGCCATGCTCGAAGCGGCGAGCAATTATGTGCGCCCGCTCCTGGTGGCGCGCCATCTTGACCGCACCATCGCGACATCCGTCTACAAACAATTTGAACCGGCAGTGCCTGTGAGCGTCCATGGCGCGGTCTATGCGGGCGCCGGCTTTGCGGTTTTGTGGGGCGCGGCGTCATTCCTGTTCGGGATCGTCGGCGCCATGTTCGGCGGCGGGCGGCGATACGCCTGACTGACGGCAAAACGGCGGGGTTTTTGTAAGCAGGTCGCATCGGCGCATCGCATTATACGCCAAGTCAGGTTAGACCGCACCGCCATGAACACCCATTCAGATAACGCTATCGGCCCCAACATCGGCATGGTCATTATCGGCCGCAATGAAGGCGCGCGGCTGATTGCCTGCCTGAAATCGGCTGCCGGCGAAGGCCGCCGCGTTGTTTACGTCGATTCCGGCTCCACCGATGGCAGCGCCGATGCGGCGCGCGCGCTGGGCGCTGATGTTGTCGCGCTTGATATGGACAGGCCGTTCACCGCCGCGCGGGCGCGCAATGCCGGCGTCCAACGGCTTGAGGCGCAGGGCGCGCCGAAACTAATCCAGTTTGTCGATGGCGATTGCGAACTTGCCCCGGGCTGGATTGAGACCGCCGCTGCGTTCCTCAGCGCCAACCCAGATGTCGCCGCTGTCTGCGGCCGGCGGCGCGAAATGTTTCCGGAGCGGACGATTTATAACCGGCTTGTGGACCGCGAATGGGCGACGCCGGTCGGTGATACGCAAGCCTGCGGCGGCGATGTGTTGATGCGCGCGAACGCGCTCAAAGACGTTGGCGGCTATCGCGACGGGTTGATCGCCGGGGAAGAGCCGGAGCTATGCGTGCGACTGCGCGAAGCGGGATGGAAAATTTACCGGCTGGATGCGGCAATGACCGCTCATGACATTGAGATGACCACGCTCGGACAATGGCTGAAGCGCGCGCGCCGCGCCGGGCACGCCTTTGCGGAAGTCTCGCATCTGCATCGCGGCAAGCCGCAACAAATCTGGGCGCGCGAGGCTTTGCGCGCCGTTATCTGGACCGGGCTCGGCATTGCCGGATTACTTGGCGGCGCAATTGTGCATCCGGCGGTGTTTTTCATCCTCCTCGCCTACCCGTTGCAAATCGCCCGCATGGCGCTGCGCGACCGGCCCGTAACCGCCGATAGCTGGGCGCACGCCGCCCTCATTATGGCGCAAAAACCATGGGAAGCGGGCGGCGCCGCGCAATATTGGCTGGCCCAGCTCAGTGGCAAAGACCGGCGGATTATCGAGTATAAGAAATAACCTCAATCGCGCGGGGCCCAGTCCAGCGCCTTCGCGCAAACGATTTCTTTAAAATTCGCACATGAGAGATCGGCGCCCAGCAACGCACCCAACGGCTGCAAGTCCTGATCAAAAATTTCGGCGAGTTCCGTTTGTTTCTCCGCCGACAGGGAGGGGCGCGTGCGCATTTGCAACCGCGCCTTGACCCAGTCACGAAACCGCTTTGGCGCTAAAGCGCGACGCAACGCCGTCGCCGGCGCGCTCTCAACCAACAGATCGTAAAACGCAAACCGCCGGATCCGATCACGGGAAACATTTTGCGGGCCGAGGTCATGACGCCATGTAACTTCACCGTCATGACATAGAAATCGCGCAACACGGCGAAGCTCGTCATCCGGCGCCATATTCATCCGCTCAAGGAACACTGGCAAAATACGTTCTTTGCCATACCGTTCGATATAGGGCGTCAACTGCCGATTATATTGGCTATAGGCGACAAAGGCGGACGTAGAATCGATTGCATCATCGATGTTTCCGGTTATCTCTCCCATAGTCCATTCATGGATATAATGGGAGACCAGCCGGTCTATCGGGTGACGCATAAGATAGACCAGCTTTGCATTCGGCGCAGCAGCGACAAGGCGATTAACGGTTTGCGGATAGGTTGGCAGTTTCGCGTAGTGGGTGCTGGCCTCGCCCTTGAGGTCGCCCACGCGCGCGTGCTCAAACAGGGCGGAATACCAATCCGCCCCGCGCGCAAAAATCTCATCGTCGCTGAAGAAGTTCGGCTCCTTCGGCGTCGTCATGAAAATTCCCGGCTGCGCTGCAAGCTGCGCCTGCAATGTAGAGGTGCCGCATTTCATCGCCCCGATAATGATAAAATCTGGCGCCGTTCCGTTTGTGGGGAATATCGCGCTCATAAGACGGCGATCTTGGTTGTTTCAGAGGCCCCGGCAGGCGCTTTATTGTCGCCCAACGGGTCGCGCCAGTTGGTCCAGATATCACGCACCTGGCTTTTGCAGGCCCGCCGCAGCGGCTTGCCCAGCAACGGACGCGCATGCGCAATCACCCGGCCGAAAAGCCACATGAGGTTTGCCGCAACAGGCCCCAGCGGGCCATATGACATACGGAAATAACGGGTGCGCGCAGCGTAATAGTAAGCCGGCGGACGCTTGCCCTGCGCTATCGCCGCTTTGACCGGCGACGACCTGCCGCGCAGATGCGCCACCCGCGCCGCCGGATCGTAGAGTGTGGCGTAACCCGCCTTAGCCAAGCGGCGGCAATAATCGGCATCCTCAAAATACATAAAAAACCCTTCATCCATCGGCCCG
>JAJFFZ010000138.1 GCA_021776395.1 Hyphococcus sp.
GATCTGGTTGCGGGCGGGCTCGGCTTTGGCAGCAAGACGCTGTGGATCGGCAGCGAGGTGGCGATCATTATTACAATCCTGTTTGTCACCACCGCTGGCAAGCGCGGACGATGGCATGAAAAATGGATTGACTATCGTCAGCTTGCGGAGGAATTGCGCCAATATCGGCTCTACTATCTGACGCTTGGCCGCGACGCCGGCAGCGATCTTTCCAGGGGCGAGGGCGGAGAAGCGGCCAGTTGGGTCGACTGGTATTTCGCCGCATCTTGCCGCGAGGCGGGGATGACGTCAGGCGCCTTCGACGCTGGTTCTATCCGCCGTATCGCCGAGACCGTGCTGAAAGAGGAAATCACCCCGCAAATCGTCTATCACAATAAAAAGGCCGGCATGCTTCATGTTATGGAACACCGCCTGCACCATCTGGGTGAATATGCCTTTGGCGCCACGCTGCTGGTGTGCCTGTTTTATCTCGGTCTGGTCTTCCTTGCCGGCAAGGAGCCGGGGCTGGCGACATGGGCTTACGAAACCAAGAACGGCGTCAAAGGCGCGGTGACGATGATGACCGGGTTTTTGCCGGCGCTCGGGGCGGCGTTTTTTGGCGTTCGGGTGCAGGGCGAATTTGGCTCAACCGCGGAGCGCTCTCACGCCACCGCCGCGCAGCTGAAAACCCTTGCAGAAAAGTTTAAGGCGCTGAGCGCTGCGCAAACGCCGCGCCTGGAAGCCTTGCGGTTGCGGGTTGAAGAAACAGCGCGCGCCATGCTGATGGAAAATATGGACTGGCGCATGCTTTATATCTCCAAGCCGTTGAATCTGCCCGGATAGTTTCACCCACCCAGATTTTCCAGCGACAAAATGCGTGAAACCCAGGTTTTTATTGCCAAACTGTAAGCCGTAGGGCGGCGCCCGATGGTTGCGGCGCGCACCAAAAATGCGCCATTTTGTAACCCGCGCTGGCGACCAGGACGCTGGCGTAATGAGAGCAACTTGATGTCTGTAATTTCCGTTCTGCATGCGCCGCATGATCAAGTCCTCGGCCGAAAAATCGCTGATGCGCTTTCGCGCTATGGCCATGCGCCGCGCCGCATCAGTGGCGATCCGTATACGGGCGACCTGGCGCTTGCCGACAATGCGGCGATTGTCATCTGGTCGACGGCGGCGTTAAAGCTCGCTCGGCTGCACGAACAAGCGCGCGATGCGTTTCGCCGCGGCGCGCTGATCCCCGTTGCGGTTGGCGGGACGTCGGCGCCGAGCGGCTTTGACGCGCTGGCGCCCGTTGATCTGTCGGGCTGGTCCGGCGACGACAATGATCCGCGCTGGCGGTTCGTTCTGGAGGAGATCAACATTGCCGCCCAGCGCCAGAAGCTGGCAGACGCCAATGTTTGGGCCGAGCCCGCGCCTGAGGCCGATGCCGCAGAGGCGCTTTTGCTGGATGACGCCGCGCTGGACGATGCATCTTTAGGTGAGACATCTTTGGATGAGGCGGGGCTGGATATTCCAGCGCTCGACCATGATGCGGAAATCATCGAGGCGCGTGAAGATTTCGTGCCGCCGCCGGCGCGCCCGGCGCGCCCGGCGGGGCCAAGCGCGCGCAGAAAATTTAATCCCATGGCGGTCGCCGTTGCGGGCGGGTTGGCGATTGGCGTCGTGGCCGGCGCGGCGATTTTACTGGCGCCGGGCTTCCTGACGTCGACAGACGGCGCCCAGATCAATGTAGCTGACGTCGCAACGTCGGCGGAACCTGGTGCGCTGGCTTTTGTTCAGCCGTCAGACGACTTTAATGGCGCTGACAACGAGGCTGCCGCACCCGATGATAGTCAAGCAACCGGCGTAAACGCCAACCCTGCCGCGGCTTTTAATCTTGATGCAGAGGAAATGCGGCTAACGCCGCCTGTCTTGCGCAACGCCGAAGAGCTGGCAAGCGCCACGCCTGAAGCCGCCGCAGAAGGTGCGCATGTGTTGGAGTTGGCTTCCGCGCAAGGCATCAATGATGAGGGCGCAGAAATTCTGACAATGGATGAAATCATATTGCCGGAGGAGATTTCTGCGGAAGACGCCGCCCTGGAGGCGGCCGCCCAGGAAGAGGCGGCGAAGATTAAACTGTTTGCAGCCATTGCGCGCGGCAAGCAGGAATTGGCGTCCAATGGCGCCGTCGCTGAGGTCCCGCCGGAAGAGATTGCGCCGGAGCGCGTCGCACCAGAAGAGGTTTTTTCAGATGCGATTGGGCCAGATGAAACTGCGCCGGTAAACGAGCCGGCTGCAATCGCGGCCCTGCCCGTTCAAACGGTGCGGCCGCCCGCTGCCGGCAATTTTTTTAAAGACTGCGCCGATTGCCCGGAAATGGCGCGGCTTGAGCCGGGCGCCTTTCGCATGGGCGCGCCAGCCTCGGAGCCGGCGCGTCATATTTCCGAAGGCCCGGTGACGCCGGTGACGGTTTCCAAATCCTTCGCCATTGCGACCACCGAGGTCACCTTCGCGCAATGGGACGCCTGCATTGCTGATGGCGGCTGTCGCTACCTGCCGCCGGACCAGGGCTGGGGCCGCGCCGTGCGGCCGGTGGTCAATGTCTCATTTGATGATGCGCAAGCCTATGTCGCGTGGCTGTCGCAAAAAACCGGCAAGACTTACCGGTTGCCAAGCGAAGCGGAGTGGGAATATGCCGCGCGCGCCGGAAGCCGTGGCCCGTTCGCCATCGGCGCCACCGGTGCGAGCGCCAGCCTCGCGCCAAACATTGCAAACTACAAGGCGCATTTCGCCTATGGCGGCGAAAAGGGTGAATACCGCAAACAGACAGTGCCGGTAGCGAGCTTTGCGCCCAATAAATTTGGCCTTTTCGACATGCATGGCAATGCCTGGGAGTGGACCGCCGATTGCTGGGCCGAGAGCCATGAGGGAGCGCCCCAAGACGGCTCCGCCGCGCGCAGCGGCGATTGCAGCCGCCGGGTCCTTAAAGGCGGGGCCTGGAACACCGGCGGCTGGCGCTTGCGCTCGGCCCACCGCATTGGCAAAAATCGCACAGCGCGCGAATATGACAACGGCTTTCGCGTGGTCCGCGATTTGGATTAGGGTGGGCCCCGAAAATCGCTTGCCGAGCCCGCCAATCGTTACCAGTGTTTTAACAGCCGCACTTTTTTATGCTTGCAGAGGCCGGCGCCGGTTGCAGCCTTCATTTCTCCTGCTTATATCCCGGTCGAACGTGCGGGGCGCCGAAATTGGCGGATCGCGCGCAATCTGTTGATGATAAAAGGGGCGCGCCTTATTCCGGCGCTTTTCAGGCAAAGGCCGGGTCTTTCCCGGCTGGCGGCCGATTGAAGGCTGGATATTGAAAATGGCGGCTCGCTTAAGGGAGAAGAAAAATGGCGAAAGTAATTGGCATCGACCTCGGAACGACGAACTCATGCGTCGCCGTGATGGAGGGCAAAGAGCCGAAAGTAATTGAAAATGCCGAGGGTGTGCGCACAACGCCGTCAGTGGTGGCCTTTACCGAAGACGGCGAGCGCCTGATCGGACAGCCGGCCAAGCGCCAGGCGGTGACCAATCCGGAAAACACCTTCTTCGCGATCAAGCGCCTGATTGGGCGCCCGTTCGGCGACCCGACCGTTAAAAAAGACCAAGGCATGGTTCCCTACGCCATCGTCAAAGGCGACAATGACGATGCCTGGGTCGAGAGCCGCGGCGAGAAATATGCGCCGTCGCAAATTTCAGCGTTTATCCTGCAAAAAATGAAAGAGACGGCCGAGGCCTATCTCGGCTCTGAGGTGACGCAAGCGGTGATCACCGTGCCGGCCTATTTCAACGACGCCCAGCGCCAGGCCACCAAAGACGCCGGCAAAATCGCCGGGCTTGAAGTTTTACGCATCATCAACGAGCCGACGGCGGCCGCGCTTGCTTATGGTCTCGACAAGAAAACCGGCAATCAGAAAATCGCCGTTTACGACCTCGGCGGCGGTACGTTCGATGTCTCAATCCTGGAGATCGGCGACGGCGTCTTTGAGGTGCTCTCCACCAATGGCGATACATTTTTGGGTGGTGAAGATTTTGACCTTCGCATCGTCAATTATTTTGCCGATGAGTTTAAAAAAGAACAGGGCATTGATCTCAGGAAAGACAAGCTGGCGCTGCAACGGCTGAAAGAAGAAGCTGAAAAAGCCAAGAAAGAGCTTTCAACCACGTCGCAATATGATGTGAATCTGCCCTTCATTACCGCCGATGCGTCAGGCCCGAAACACCTGACGATGAAGCTTTCACGCGCCAAACTCGAAAGCCTTGTTGAAGATCTGGTCAAACGCACGGTCGACCCTTGCAAGGCCGCCCTTAAGGACGCGGGCATTTCTTCCGGCGACATTGAAGAGGTAATTCTGGTCGGCGGCATGACGCGGATGCCGAAAGTCCAGGAAACCGTCAAACAGTTCTTCGGCAAAGAGCCGCATAAGGGCGTCAACCCGGACGAAGTTGTGGCGCTGGGCGCGGCTATTCAGGCCGGCGTTCTGCAAGGCGACGTCAAAGACGTTCTCCTGCTGGATGTAACGCCGCTGTCGCTCGGGATTGAAACGCTTGGCGGCGTCTTTACCCGCCTTATCGATCGTAACACCACCATCCCGACCAAGAAATCGCAGACATTTTCCACTGCGGAAGACAACCAGTCGGCGGTGACCATCCGCGTCTTCCAGGGTGAGCGTGAAATGGCCGCGGACAACAAAACCCTTGGCCAGTTCGACCTTGTCGGCCTGCCGCCGGCCCCGCGCGGCGTGCCGCAGGTAGAGGTGACATTCGACATTGACGCCAACGGCATTGTCCATGTTTCTGCAAAAGATAAAGCGACGAACAAAGAACAATCGATCCGTATTCAGGCCTCCGGCGGTCTTTCGGACGACGATATCGAGAAAATGGTTAAAGACGCCGAGGCCAACGCCGAGGCCGACAAAGAACGCCGCGAGGCGGTGGAGGCGAAAAACCGCGCCGAAGCGCTGGTTCATTCGACCGAGAAAAACCTTGAGGAATATGGCGAGAAAATCACCGACGAAGACCGCCTGGCGATCGATGAGGCGGTGGCCGCATTGAAGGCGACGCTTGAAAATGATGATGCGGGCCTTGAGGAGATTAATGCGCAGGCGGCGACATTGGCCCAAGCCTCGATGAAACTTGGCGAGGCGATGTACAAAGAAGGCGCCGAGGCTGCTGAAACCGATGCGGCGGCGGACGCGGCTGCCGATGGCGGCGACGAAGACGCGGCAAGCGGCGATGATGTGGTCGATGCTGACTTTGAAGAAGTTGACGGCGACAAAAAGGACTAAACTGGAACGGGCCGTGCATAATTTTATGCGGCCCGTCCCCGCTCCCCCGCAAAAAGCGGGACCCGGACAAGATTTGGGTTCGCGTA
>JAJFFZ010000139.1 GCA_021776395.1 Hyphococcus sp.
GAGATTCAAAATGTTTAAGTTGTCAAGCATTCTGCCGACGTCCTGTTAAGGATTACAGTTTATGAAAATAAACTTCAAAGTTGAAAATAAACTTAATTGGTGTGTTAACCTTATGAATATGAAGTTTAACGATATCGTTAACGGCGTTGCTGCGGGAACAAGCGCACATCAGCTCTGGGGAAGCGTCGTCGCCATAGAGCGCGGCGTTATACACATTGCGGGGTTGCGTTCTTTGGCGCGCATTGGCGACCGGGTGGAAATCCACGGGCAAGCGTCATCATTTGGCGAGATCATTGCGATCAGAGATGAGTTTGTCTTGGCGATGCCGGATTCTTCTATGAACGGCATGTCGCCCGGCGATCGCGCCTATCTTCACGCCAGCAAGGAAGTTCGGCCGAGCAATGCATGGGTTGGCAACGTCATGAATTGCGACGGTGCATTTGCAGATGGGCGCCCGACGCCGCAAGGCGAGCGGGCGATGATGATAAATCCGCTTGGGCCGTCAATAACAGGCCGGCGCGGGTTAGGTGAACGCTTGAATACACAGATGGCGCCGTTCGACACGTTTCTACCGATCTGCAAGGGACAGAGGGTCGGTTTGTTTGCCGGGTCCGGGGTTGGAAAATCCATGCTGGTTGGAGAATTGGCCAAAGGCATGGAAGCCGATATTGTCATCGTTGCATTAATCGGCGAGCGCAGCCGAGAAGTGCGTGAATTTGTTAGCGAAACACTCGGAAAAGAAGGCCTCGCGCGCGCGGTGGTTTTTGCATCGACCTGCGAGGAGCCAGCGCCGTCAAAAAGACGATGCGCACTGATGGCGATTACCGCAGCGGAGTATTTCCGAGACCAGGGGCTGCATGTTCTGTTGTTGTTTGATTCAATCACCCGGTTTGCAGATGCGCATCGCGAAATCGCCCTCACAGCCGGGGAAACGCCTTCCCTGCGGGCGTACCCGCCTTCTACATTCCGTGCGATTGCCTCGCTTGCTGAACGCACGGGGCCGGGCGCTGAAGGTTCTGGCGATATAACTGCAATATTTAGCGTGCTAGTCGCCGGTTCTGATATGGACGAACCGGTTGCCGACATGGTGCGCAGCATTCTCGACGGGCATGTTGTTCTCGATCGGGAGATATCAGAACGCGGTCGCTTTCCTGCGATCAATATTCGGCGTAGCGTATCCCGGTCGTTGCCCAAAGCGGCGTCTGACGATGAAAACGCCCTGCTTGCTGAAGCAAGAACATTGATTTCCGCCTATGACGATGCGTCCGCAATGATACAAACTGGCCTCTATGCGACCGGTTCCGACCCGGTTATTGATCGCGCCATTGACGTTTGGCCGCGGTTGGAAGCCTTTATCAGTGAACAGGCTGAATCATGCGCGGTAAGTTTTGAAAAGTTGAAAACCGCTTTGACGCCGTCTTCACAGCGTGAAAACGAATCAGGTTTGTGACAGCAGCAAGTTCTCAATTGCGCTGGCGCCAAGACTTTGGCTCTGGAGGAGAATTAACGCTCCATATCCCGGCGTGGCCGGGCTGGGCCCGCTCTCGACTTGCCGCATAAGGAAGAAACGGCGCAGCACTTCGTCAACCACTTCCGGATCGTCAAACTGTGCAGGATCTGACGAGCCGAGCACGCTTCTGGCGCGGTCCGCGAATATTTCTTGCTGACGGTCAATACTGAGTTGGGCGACGGATGACCCAATGTTGAGAGCGGTCGCCAGCAATTCTCGTAACGGTTGCTGGCCCATGATTTGAAACCAGGCGGTCTTCTCAGTTGTGTCCGGGTCTGCCAGGGCTGGGATTTCTCGCCTGAAATTAAGCGCGAGACGCATGTCATTGTCGCCTTCCCCAACCGCGCGATCAAATTCCCGGACTTTAAAACGTGCAATCATATCCTCACGGAAAGATTCAAGAAGCACGCTCGAACCACCCTGGATATTACCGTAGCCGAAAGCATCCGCCAACGCCTTGAAGCGCGGTTCGTTAAGGCGGTTGGCGAAGGCATCTGAATTTTCAGTCCCCTCGTCGAGAATTTTTTCAATGAATGCTTTTTTATTAATCTCATCGCCAAGACCAAAGGCGCCAAGGGCGACGGTGAGCAACCGGCGATCATTGACGAGATCATTTGCAGTCAGCGCTTTGCTGATGTTTTCGCGAAAATAGTCGACATCGCGTTCAATAACCGGCGAACGTTCAAAAACTTCACGCTGACGGGTTTCCGTTCTCTCAAGTACGAGCCAACCAGGCAGACCGCCAATCCCAGCCGTTGGTTGAAAAAGCACTACGCCTCACTTCCACCGAGCTGGCGGAGCTCATTTGCGCGAGCAATAAGGAGAAGTTTTTCTTCATGTGGGAATAGTGACTTTAAAGAGCGCATCACTTGATAAAAGGCTTTATCGTTTAGATGCTTTTGCGTCTGATCAACAATATCGCGACATTCTTTTTCCGGCAGAGCATCATACAATGCGTTCAAGCCACTGATCAGTTCAGTTGCCCCTTCGTCCGACTCGATGTCGCCAGTTACGATCAGCTGCGCCACATAATAGAGCTTCTTTACCGGTGTTGTCGCTTCATTGGGGTGAAGCGCATCGCGCAATCTTAGCAAATTCGCGTCCTGGGACTTGATACGCAACTTTGCGCGCTTCTCGCCGTTTTCCAACACAACGCCGTTCACAAGAAATTTTTCGTGAGGCCGCAACCGTATGACCAATCCGCCAGACATCAATCAGGGGTCTCCGTTGGCGGCTGCGTGCGTAGCCCGCGCATGATCATCGTGTTCACTTCGATTAGAATTCTCAACTCGCCTTCGCCAGCATAGATTTTAGATGTATGATGGCGCGTAAATTCTGCGAGCTGAAAGATGTTAGACCGTAATTGAGGAGGCAGTTTGTTATTTTCGTTCGCAACTTCAACGGCAAGAATGGACCATAGTTTCATATTTTTGTTGAGTGCGGCCGCCTTTTTCGCATGATAGTCGGGAGCTCCGGTGCGTATATTTGAGAGGTCTCGTGTGACGCGGGCAAAGACCTGATACTCCATGCCGCTATCGCTGTTTATTGTTTTTGTGGAAGCCTCATAGCCGCCCTGCGCAAAAGATGTTGCCATCGTTACTGTCTCGATCCTTCTGATCTATCATTAATGGTTAGAAAAAACAGGAGCAGGCGAACCTGCTCCTGAATTAAAAGCCTACTGGAACAAGCCCAGGAGGACTTGCGGGCGCTGGTTAGCGATCGCAAGGGTTTGGATGCCAAGCTGTTGTTGCACTTGCAGAGATTGCAAACGCGCGGATGCTTCTTCCATATTGGTGTCCGTCAGCGCGCCGATGCCCAGTTTCATGGAGTCCGACAAAGTCGTGATGAACTCATTTTGGATGTCGATGCGTTTTTGAGCCGAACCAAAGGCTGCTGCGGCGTCAATACCGACCTGGATGAAACCTTCGATCGCTGACAACGCAGAAACGGCGCCGGCTGACGTTGTGACGTTAATGTTTGCAACGGCGGCAAGACCGGAAGTGTTGGAAGCGCCAACTGATGAGCCCAAATCTACGGCGGCAGCACCAGAGTTGGTGAACGTAATTGTATCCGTCACGGCGGCGGCAGAGACATTGGTGATGTTCGTACCGACAACACCGGCCAGACCAGCTGCAACTTCATTAACTCCATCGCCGGAACGGGCAACGTAGTAATACGTATCTGTGCCATTGGTGATGTTGTAGGTTTCACCCTCAACCACGGTGCCGGCAATAACAGCTGTAGCGGTTGTCGGTGTGCTTGAACCGTCGGCCATCGAGACGGGGTTTGTAATCGTACCTGTAGCTGTAACGGCTGTGCCGCCGGTGACGGAAATATCGTCTCTGGAGATCGAGATTTCTGAAGCGGTGACGGTGCCGTCGGCGGCGCGGTCAAGGGATGCCAGAATGCTGACGGCGCCAGTGCCGGAAAGAAGGTTCAATCCGTTAAACTGTGCAGCGCCAACA
>JAJFFZ010000140.1 GCA_021776395.1 Hyphococcus sp.
GTGATCGCGCAGCGATCGGAGGGGGGTCTTTACTATGACCAACTACATCCATCTCGTCGAAGTCGGTCCCCGCGATGGACTCCAAAACGAAAAGCAGACCATTAATGTCGCGACTAAAGTCGCGCTGATTGAGCAGCTCGCCGATGCTGGATTGAAAACCGTTGAGACCGGCGCTTTTGTGTCCCCGAAATGGGTGCCGCAAATGGCCGCGTCCGATGAGGTGCTGGCGCGCATCAATCGCAAGCCGGGGGTTTCCTATCCGGTTCTGACACCGAACATGAAGGGGTATGAGGGCGCGCGCACCAGCGACGCCGATACGGTGGCGATTTTCGCCGCCGCGTCGGAAAGTTTTTCAACCAAAAACATCAATGCGAGCATTGCAGAAAGTCTGGCGCGGTTCCAGCCGGTGGCGGAAGCGGCAAAGGCCGATGGCGTTCGCCTGCGCGGTTATGTTTCCTGCGTTCTTGGCTGTCCCTATGAGGGAGGCATCCCCGTTAAAGATGTCGTGCGCGTCGCTTCGGCGCTTTATGAGATGGGCTGTTATGAAATTTCGCTCGGCGACACGATTGGCGTCGGGACGCCCGGCCCGGCCCGCGATATGATCCGCGCCGTCGCCGCGGAGGTTCCCGTCGCCGCGCTAGCCGGACATTTCCATGACACATATGGCCAGGCGCTCGCCAATATTTACGCCGCGTTGGAAGAAGGCGTCACGACGTTCGATTCCTCCGTATCCGGATTGGGCGGATGCCCCTATGCGCCGGGCGCAAGCGGCAATGTTGCGACTGAAGACGTCGTATATATGCTGCACGGATCAGGCTTTGAGACAGGCATCGACATGGAAGCGCTGGTGCGCACTAGCGTGTGGATTTCAGAAAAACTTGGCCGTCGTCCGGCGTCCAAAGCTACGTGCGCAAAAACTGCGGCAACTATTCAAAAAATGTGAGGCCCCTGCCATAGCGCCTTTTGGAAAGGTTTATTCCGGCAGCGCCGCCAGCACGTCGCTCGCAAAAGAAACAATATCAAACCGCGCGCCGCCATTATCGTCAAAGCCGCGACGGATTATTAATATATTCCGCTCAGGAATAATCATCAGATGCTGCCCGCGATTGCCGAGCGCCGCATAGGTTCCGGCGGGCAGTCCGTGCCGGGCGCCAAATAGCCAGAACTGCGCGCCATAACCGCCGATCTGGATGCCGTCAGCACTTTGCAGCGGCGGCTGGCTTGTGGCTGGTGTCGCAACAAACGCCGCCCAGCCCTCGGGAAGAATTCGTTCCCCTTTCCACACGCCGTCACCCAGATAAAGAAGGCCCAACCGCGCAAGATCGCGCGCCGTCGTCCACACCTGGCTCGACATGATGAAGTCGCCATTCCAGTCGGTCTCCAAAAACGTATGGTTCATGCCCAGTGGATGCAAAACGCGCTTAAAGGGAAAAGCGAGATATTTTTTGTCATTGCCGATTTTCTCGCGCAGGGCGCGCATGGCGATTAACGTATCGTTATTTGCATAAGTCCAACGCGTCCCCGGCGCCGCGATCAACCGTCGGGTGATGGCATGGTCGACCACCCGCCCGCCGCCGAGGTAAACATCATCTGTACGGCTTCCGACCGGACCGGAATCAAGCCCGCTCGACATATGCAGCAAGTTCGCGATTGTAATTTGCCCGCGCGGGTCGATAGGCCCCGGCCACGCCGCCAGTCCGGCCGCGTCGTCAATATCAATAATTTCGTCCAGAACCGCCGCGCCGATCACCGTCGCGGCAATCGATTTGGCAACCGACCATGTACGCTGAGGCGTTTCCCGGTCAAACCCATCACGATATTTTTCGGCGATGACGGCGCCGTCCTTCACAACCAGAACCGCCGTTGTCTCCGTTCCCTCGCCATAAGTCGCACGGTCGAAAGCGCGGTCAATCGCGGCGATGAACGCAACATCGCGCGACAACGCTTCCGGCAACGGCCTTGGCGCCTCGCGGGTATGCTTGATGCGCGCAGAGGGGATGTTTTTCGCCATATCCGCACTCGCGCCCGTGGGCAATTGCATACAGCCAAAATAGGGCCGCCATGCGGAAACGCGCGGCGGAAAATCATCCGCATACCGCACCGAGACTGTCTTGTTTTCCTCATCGATCACCACATCCGACAGGCTGGCCAAGGCGTCTCGATAGCCGGGATATATCCGATGCAGCTCATCGCCATTGATTTTTTCAACCGAACGCCCGGCGTTATAATACGCCGAGCAGGTGAAGGCGGCTTTGTAGCCTGCGGCAAGAGACAAATGGGCGGGATCGGCGATTTGGGCATGGGCCGGCGTGACAAGGCTTAGAGCCAGGGCAACATAAGTAATCCGCATAGACCCCACCTAAAGCGCGTCGGTATACACCGGCTGGATATCCACCGGTAGATAAGTCAGTGAGGCGATGATGCGCTCGGCATTGGCGTCGAGCTTTGCATATGTGTCGAGAAACGCTTTCGCGCCATCATAATCGCCGTCGCCCTGAACGATGATAATATCACGAGTAAGGTCGGAAATCGCCTGTTCCAGAACGGGGAAATCTATGCGAAATTTTTCTTCGTCCTTATCCCATTCAAAAGCGCCGGCTTGCTTAAAGTAACTATACTGAAAAGCCGCACCGCGACCATGGGCTTCGTTAATGCCAAAGCGCATGGAGCGAAACAGGCCGACAAAATAAGTCGCCAGAAAACTGTCCTTCTCCGCCGCCGGCATCTCGCCGCGCTGCATCATATAAAGGATATTATAGGCGCCCATAACGTCGGCTTTGCCTTCTTCGGTTTGCGTATAAAGCTCTTTCAACTCCGCGCTGACGCTGGTCTCGGCGCCATCCTTAATGATTGAGCCCGGCCCGAGGCTGTGGGCGAGCTCGTGGAACAGGGTCTCGCCGGTCATGTATTTTTTAACCAACAGCCCAGCCTGTTCATCGACCAGCACGGCCTCGGCCATGGGGTTAAGGATGCGGTCGAACTTGGCGCCGAGCACATTGTTCAAGATGACTTTCTTGGCGCCCTTGGCCTCGCGCACGCGTTCGTCATTGGGCAGGTTGAAGGCAATAGTTTGCACGCCCGGAACATTGTCGCCGCCGCCATGCACTTGATAGGCTGCTGCAATCGGCGATTCAAAGCCGCGTTTGAAATTCTTGTAGCGCTTCTCAACCGGCAGATTGGCCTCCATGTCGCGCAGGAAGTGCTTGTATTTGGAAAGCGCCGCGCTCTCAGCTGGGTTTTTGACCGTGATGAAGGCTTCAAACGCGGTTTTGTAGCCGAACAGATTATCCGTATAGACTTCATATGGGCCAATCGCCGCCTCAATCGGGCCTTCCAGGTCCATCCACGCCATTTCTGACGCATAATAGTCATCATTCAAAAACGCATCGGCGCGCAGTGACAAAAATTTCTTGAGACTGGCGTTGCTGGTCATCTCAGCCGCCTCGCGCAACAACGCCGCCGCCGGCTCCAGCCATTCGCGGTAATGTTCTGAATAGGCGACCGCAACCAGCCCGTCATCATTGCGGCGGATCACCGTATAGCCGCTGGTGAACGCCTCCTTGTCATCCGGGTGCGTACTAATCCAGGTCTCAAATTCCTCGCGCGTCATATCCGCCGGATAAAACGCCGCGCCTTCGGGCATGGGCGTCGAGCCATAAAACGGTTTGTTGTGGTCAAGCGTATCCCAGGGACCGAAATGTAAGTCGAACAAATCCAGCAGGAGATCTTTGTTGGCGATATCGCTCGCGGCGATCTCCTCGCGCCATACCGGGTTCATCTCCGCGCGCTGGCGCAGATATATCTCCGACATCAACAGGCCGACCTGATTGAGCCTGTTGATGACGGCGCGCTCTTCCGCACTCAGAAAAGACGTGTCCGGCGCCATCTCGACAATCGCAAATTGATCGCGCATCACGCCGAGCGCTTCCGCGCTTGCGGCTGGGATTGCCGGGCTGTGTTCATCAGACGCCGCGGCGGTCTCGTCGGCAGGCGCCGCAGCGCTTTCATCAACAGGCGTCGACGTGGTTTCTCCGCCGCATGCGACGATCATCACAGCAAGGCTTGCAATCAATAAGGCTCTCATGGGACCGGCTCCAGATAGTTGAGGTCAAAACACATAGGTTGCGCACACCATAAAGGGCTAACGCCGAACGATAAAGCCGCCCGGCGCAATGATTCGCAAACATTTGAGGCTACGGCGATCAGCGCGCCGCTGGCGTCGCCCGTTCGAGAGAAAAGTGAAATTTGGAGACTTCCGACCCAAGCTTTCGCACCGTCCGCCCGAACACCACCGTCGGACGGTCGCCGCCAACCACACACCAGACGTCGTCAACTTCTTCGGTCGCGCCGTCGTTACTTATCGGCAGCGATACGCTGCTCGAACTCCAGTTCACGGCCCCCATCGGCGGCACGGTAAAGCTCTGATTATAGCGGCTGAGCGGCGCGCCGGCCTCATCATAACAATTCACATAGGCGGTGACATTATTTTCGCCGTTTGGGTTGATGACGGAAAACTCAAACGTCCGCGCCAGACGTTTGCGGCCAATCGTATAATATTCACCGCTAATGGTGCCCGGCGCATTGCGCAGCACGGGCGATATCCAGTGGCTCGCGCCGCTATCATAACTGGCTCGCCTTATGGTTCTGTCAATCTGGGGCAACTCCGGCCCGATTACCTGGCGCGCTAAATCCTGTAACCGCTCCTGGGTTGTCTCTTGCGCCAATACCGAGCCGCCGCTCATCATTGCGATGAGCGAGACAGCGCCTAACGCTACTGCAAATTTATGAATATGCATGTTCATTTCTCCCCGTTCTTGGCCTCGCCCGCACGCTGAAACCTTCATAATCACATGACGATACCACCCTAAAAGCGCACCGCGCTAGCAAATTCTCGCCATAGTCTTGCCTTTCTGGTGGGGCAAAGTGGCGGAAATGCTTGTGAAGCGCGGCGACATCACGCTATGAGTCGGGGAGTATTTAGCGGGGACGGTGATGAGAGTTTTGTTTGCGATTTTCGCCTTTTGGACGGCCAGTATTGCGCCTTCCATGGCGCTGAACCCCAATTTCAGCGCCTGGCTTGAAAGCTTCCGCGCGGAGGCAACCGCCGCCGGCGTCAGCGCCGAAGTGTTTGACGCAGCGTTTGAGGGCGTGAGCGTCAATGAGCGGGTCTATGAGCTTAACGATAACCAGCCGGAGTTCTCGCGCGCAATCTGGAGCTACCTCGACGGCGCCGTGTCGGAGGCGCGCATCACCGGCGGCCGCGCCAAGATGGCTGAACAAGGCTCTCTCCTATCGGTAATTGAACAAGCTTACGGCGTTGATGCGGAAATCATCGTTGCGATCTGGGGGCTAGAATCCTCATACGGAGCAATTTTAGGCAATTACGACGCCATCCAGGCGCTGGCGACATTGGCGTTTGAAGGCCGACGCACCGGCTTTGGCCGCGCACAACTCATCGGCGCGCTGAAAATCATCCAGAACGGTTATGCCGACCGCGATGAGCTGAAAGGCTCGTGGGCGGGCGCCATGGGACACACCCAGTTCATCCCGACCACCTATCTTTCCTATGCGGTTGACCATGATGGCGACGGCAAGCGCGATATCTGGAACAATCTTGGCGACGTCTTCGCTTCAACCGCAAATTACCTCAGTATTTCAGGGTACAGACAAAATGAGGCGTGGGGCGCGGAAGCGCATCTGCCCGTCGGCTTCGATTATGCCCTTGCCGACGCTTCAATCCACAAGCCGCTGGTCGAATGGGCGGCGATGGGCCTCACCCAGCCGAGCGGCGCCTCGCTATTGCAACGCTTCGATCCAAACATGCGCAGCCGGCTTATCCTGCCCGCTGGCGCACGCGGCCCGGCGTTTTTGGTATTCGACAACTTTGGGGCGATTTTAAAATATAACCGCTCCACCGCCTATGCGCTGGCGGTCGGGCTGTTGAGCGAGGAAGTCGCCGGACGCAGCGGCCGCATCGCGACGCTATGGCCGCGCGAGGACAAACCTCTCGCCCTCGACCAGCGCAAAGCGCTGCAACAGGCGTTGATTGACCGCGGCTATAATCCGGGACCGGTAGACGGGATTATCGGCGCCGGCACCAAGCGCGCATTGCGGGCATGGCAAAAAGCCGCCGGCCTGCCAGCGGATGGCTACGCGTCTCTGACGGTGTTGAACGCGCTGCAGCCCTGACGCCGCGCGCGCGGATTTTTGGTAGTGCTTCAACTTGAACTTTCATCACTGCTCAAGCCTTCGTCTGAGTACGGGGCAGATCCCCCTCCCTTGAAAAGGGAGGGGGTAGGGGAGGGATCAAACCTATCGACAAGCTTATACCTTCGCGTTTGCCGAACGCGCGTGATCCCCTCCCTAGCCCTCCCCTTTACAAGGGGAGGGAACAATCACGGCTTATAATTTCAAACTGATAAATTACCAGAATTTGGCTCGTATTTTATACGAAAGCTAAGACAAAATCGCACGCCCGCGCTATGACGCCCTGTGACCGATGATACGCGCATAGATAAAGCTACGCTGGCCAGAGCAACACTGGATTGGGGCGCCCTGGACAATGAACGCCCCACGCCTCGGTCGGTTGTGTTTGACGATATATATTTTTCCGAAGACGGGCTTGCTGAAACTGCCCATGTCTTCCTCGCCGGCAATCATCTGCCGCAGCGATTTGAAAACGCGCAACGTTTTGCGATTGGCGAATTGGGCTTCGGGACCGGGCTCAATTTCCTGGCGGCATGGGACTTATGGCGGCGAACGAAAAAACCGGACGGCGTGCGGCTGCATTTTCTGTCGGTGGAAGCTTTTCCTCTTGCGCGGGAAGACTTGCGCAAAGTCTGCCGCGCCTGGCCAGCGCTCGCCGATCTGTCGCAACAACTGATTGCCTCCTATCCGCCGCCGCATCGCGGGTTTCATCAGTTGACTTTCGACGACGGCGTAACGCTGACGCTTTATCTCGGCGATGCGCTGGAAGGGTTAGTCCGCGCTGAGGCGACGATCGATGCGTGGTTTTTTGATGGCTTTGCCCCGGACCGCAATCCGGCCATGTGGTCGCCGGAGGTTTTCAGCGAAGTTGCGCGGTTGTCAGCGCCCGGCGCAACATTCGGGACGTTTACGGTCGCCGGCGCGGTGCGCCGGGCGTTGACGGCGGCGGGCTTTGCGCCGCAAAAGCGCCCCGGCTTTGGCCGCAAGCGCGACATGCTCGCCGGCGGTCTGAAGCAACCCTCCGCGACGCCAAACATCCGCGCGCCCTGGTTCAACACCCGCCCGGCGACGCCATTAAACCCCACCGCGCGCATCGCCGTCATCGGCGCCGGCCGCGCCGGGGCGAGCCTTGCCTATGCGCTGACCAATTTCGGGTTAGCGCCCATTGTTTATGAGGCGACAGCGCCGGCCAGCGGTGCATCGGGCAACCCCGCCGGGCTGATCATGCCGCGCCTCGATGTCGACACCACGCCGACCGCGCATTATTTCGCCCACGCCTATCTTCATACCATACGCCTACTGAATAAGCTGCAACAAGACGCTTCCGCGCCATTGTTCAATGCGTGCGGCGTGCGCCTATGCGCGGCTTACGATCACGACAAGGACCGCCACGAAAAACGCCTGGCGATGGCCGCCCTGCCCGATGGCTGGATTGAAGCGGCGGGTGAGGATTTGCACTTTCCTCAGGCCGGCGTAGTTGACCCGTCAGCGTTTGTCCGCGCCCTGCTCGGCCCCACGCCGCTGCGCCGGGCAAAAATCATCCGGCTCGACAACCAGGACGGAAAGTGGCGCACCGAAGACGCCGACGGCAATCACGATGTGTTCGACGCGGTGATTATCGCCAATGGGTTGGACGCCTTATCTTTCGCGCAAACCAGCGCGCTGCCGCTCGCCGGCGCGCTCGGGCAAATCGACTACTTCCCGGAGGCGCAAGCACCAAAAAATGCCATCGCGTTCGGACCTTACATCGCCCCGGCGCCGCAAGGCGGAGTGGTGATCGGCGCCACCTATGCGCCGATTGAGATTGGCCGCTCGCCGGCGTTCTCTCGCGAGGCGACGCTAACCAATATCGATGCGGTGCGCGCAAAATTCCCCGAGCTTGGTGGAGCCTTAACGCCGGGGCGTAGCCGCCCGCGCGCCAGCATTCGCTGCACCACGCCAGACCGCTCGCCAATCGCCGGCCCGGTTCCCGATTGGGCGTTCTACGCGGGCGCCTATGACGGCCTGCGCCACGGCCTCACTCACGCCTATCCCAACGGCCAATCCCAGGACGGGCTTTACATCCTCACCGGGCTCGGCTCACGCGGATTAGTCTCCGCACCGCTTGCCGCCGCCATGATCGTCGCAGAAATCACCGGCGCGCCCGCCCCGGTCGAGGCCGGCGTCGCCGAAGCGCTCCACCCGGCGCGGTTTTTTATTCGGGAGTTGAAGCGGGCGAAGGCGCCTCCCAGCTGATACGGCCTACTAATACACCTTCCCCATGCCACCGCTCCTCCCCGCGCAAGCGGGGATCCAGCCTCGTTTCAAAACTTTTGAGTTTTAGCTAGAAAAGCCAATACACTCTGGATTCCCGCTTTCGCGGGAAAGAGCGGGATTTGGGGGTTGGTTTTCCCAAATGGCGAAGCACAGTCCAACGCTCTCCTTGCCCCCCGGCGCGGCTTTAGGTTAAGTCCCGCTAAGCGTTCAATGAGGATTTCTCCATGAAAGACACCCCGTTCGGCCCGGTTTACGACAATGTTCTGGAAGGCATTGGCAAAACGCCAATGGTCAAGGTCTCGCATATCGACACCGGTCCGTGCGCGCTTTTCTTAAAGCTTGAGGCCAACAATCCCGGCGGGTCTATTAAAGACCGCATCGGCGTTGCGATGATCGAGGCGGCCGAGCGTGACGGCAAGCTGAAGCCCGGCGGCACGATTATCGAGGCGACGGCGGGCAATACCGGTCTCGCGCTGGCGCTGGTCGCATCGCAAAAGGGCTATAAGACCATCATCGTCGTACCCGACAAGATGGCGCAGGAGAAAATCTTTCACCTCAAAGCACTCGGCGCCGATGTCCGCCTGACGCGTTCCGATGTCGG
The DNA here is from genome assembly GCA_021776395.1 of Hyphococcus sp. Classification (GTDB taxonomy): domain Bacteria; phylum Pseudomonadota; class Alphaproteobacteria; order Caulobacterales; family Parvularculaceae; genus Hyphococcus. The sequence continues at coordinate 9,065 of JAJFFZ010000140.1, forward strand.
CAAGGGCCATCCGGAATATTATCAGGACATGGCGATGAGCATCGCCGAAGAAACCGGCGCCTTTTACATCAACCAGTTCGGCAACGCCGCCAATCCGAAGGCCCATGTGGATACGACGGGCCCGGAGATTTTCGGCCAGATGGACCAAGATGTCGACGCCATCGTCTGCGGCGTCGGTTCGGCCGGCACCATCACCGGCCTGTCGCGGTTTTATAAAGAGCACTCGCCCAAAACCGACATCATTCTCGCCGACCCGGTGGGGTCCATCCTCACCGACTATGTTAATACGGGCGCCATCCCCAACGAGATTGGCTCGTGGCTGGTTGAAGGCATTGGCGAGGATTTCATTCCCGACATTGCCGATCTTACCCACACCAAAAAAGCCTATGCGATTTCCGACAAAGAAAGCTTCGAGGCCGCGCGCGACTTGCTGAAGAAAGAAGGCATTCTTGGCGGCTCATCTTCGGGCACCATTCTCGCCGCGGCGCTCAAATATTGCCGCGAACAAAAAGACAAAAAACGCGTCGTCGCGTTTATCTGCGATCGCGGCGATAAGTACCTCTCAAAAATGTTCAACGATTACTGGATGTATGATCAGGGCTTTTTAAAGCGCCCGCCCAAGGGCGATCTCACCGATCTCATATCCCGGCGCCACTCTGAGCGCGCCACCGTCACCGTCAAGCCCGACGACACGCTGATGCAGGCCTATGGCAAGATGAAACTCTATGACATCTCGCAGCTGCCCGTGCTCAGTGAAGACGGAACCGTCACTGGGCTGCTTGACGAGGAAGATTTGCTGTTCGCTGTCGTGCGCAATCGCGAGAAATTCCAGGACCCGGTAAAATCGGCGATGACATACCGCGTCGAGACCGTCGAAGCGGGCCAGGACATGCAGTCCCTCCTGCCAATCTTCGCCAAAGGCCACGTCGCGGTTGTGGTCGCCGAAGACAAATTTGAGGGACTTATTACGCGTACGGACTTATTGAATTATTTGCGGTTACAGGTGGCTTAATATGGATTTCTTGGAGCCTAGTTGGGACCAACCCTATCCAAGCGAAGCTCAGATAGAAGAAATGTGGGAGCAGATAGAAGTTCCCTGCGGAAATGAAATATCTCCAACTTCAATGCGGCTGAAATCTGTTATATCAAAAAGGCTTGCCGAAGGAGAAATTATTGTCGCCGAGTGTTGGCTACCGGAAAATAACACACTCCACTGGTTTGCTAGTCGAAACCGATTGCAAGAATTAAATTTCTTCTCAAAATTGTTTCAATTAAACTCCGTCAATACCGCACTTGGAGCCGATACGAAATTGGCGCCAAAACTGCGCCAACAGGCAAACAACGAAAAATATGACTTGGAAGCGGAAGAATCGAAAGAAAGCTTGCCGATTGAACCGCCGCAAGCAGCATCGATCAAACTTGAAAAACAAATTGTCCTGAAGGATGAATTAGGGTTTGAATTCAGGGATTCATTTGAGGCAATAGGGTCGATGGGCTCCATAATTTATTATGGAGGCCCATACCACAAACCAGATCCAGGCAGTGACAAATCCGCAATGGAACTTGCCCTCAATGTTGCAGATTCAGCATTTAACAAGCGATTTGGCGAAGCTGCCATATATGTTTCTTATGAACCTTGGGCGGAATGGTTTAAAGGAATCGCTTGGGATTCTTCATGGGTATTAATCGATATGCGCAAGCGAAGGATGACGATTATTTTAATTACAGATACAGACTAAATCCAGCATGGTCCTCTTCGGCCTGAAAAACTGCGACACCTGCCGCAAGCATAAACGCTATTCCTTCGGTGGGTATTCCTGTTTTCCGTGCAACACGCGATCGACATCGACATAGAGCGGAGCGTTGATGGAGTAGATAATGAGAAACGGCGTCCTCGGAACGGCGATTTCATAAATTCCCTCAACACGCCCCTCGCGCCCGAGTAGCGGAAAACTTTCAAGCTGCGCCATGGTCGTGAAAATCGCCGTTACGATTCGCGCATAGCCTTGCGGACTTTTAGGTTCGAGATATTCCTTGAGATTAGCGAGGTCCGCGACGGCGTCGCCCGTCAGCCTAACATGCATCGGGCAGGAATTTTGTCATCGCTTTGTCGAGTGTGAGATAACTGATCTCCCCGCGGCGCTTTCGTTCAAGCGTTGCGGCGACCTCGCGCCGAATATAGGCGTCATGGTCAGGACTGCAGGCATAGGGATCTTCTGAAAGCTCAAAAGCCAGTTCTTCTTCTAAGCCCTTGTATTCTGGTGTATCTGACATAATCGGAGTATAGGCGCTTGTTGGTTGTTTTTCCATGAAAATTATCGGTATTGTTAATGATCCTCCACGGCCTCAAAAATTGCGACACCTGCCGCAAGGCGCTGAAGGCCCTGCAAAGCGCCGGGCGGCAGCCTGATTTTCATGATGTTCGCCTTGACGGCGTGACCAAGGCTTACCTCACCAAGTGGGCGCGGGCCGCTGGTTGGCAGGCGCTGTTGAACACGCGCTCTACGACCTGGCGCGGGCTGGCCGATAACGACAAGGCTGACGTTGATGAGAAAAAGGCCATCGCGCTGATGGAAAAACACCCCGCGCTGATTAAGCGGCCGGTGATTGAGGCGGGCGGCAAGGTCACGGTTGGCTGGACTAAAGACGTTCAGGACGCGCTGTTGAAGTAAGCCCCCCCCTTCCGGGGCTGCCTCCCCCCGTAAACGGGGGCGAGCCAAAGGCTCAGAGCCTTTGGCATCCAATTGAAGCCATATCCAGGTGTTGAAGTAATCCTGACATTCATCTGGTGTGTATAGATCGCAGATATCACAGATGGCGTTCCAGAGCTTGTCGATGGCGCGGACGCCATGTTTTTTGAGATGCCGGTTTGAGTTTTGAACCGGATGATATTTAGTTTGAGGACAGATTGTCGACAATAACGACATCACCCTTCTTCAATGTGGGCGCGAGTTGGGTTTCCACATAGATTTCGAATATGCGCCGGTTCATTATGCAGGGAATGCCCGCGCGCTGGTCATTTTGATGGTCACCGACATTTCATCGATAAGCACAAGACGATACGCTTCACGAGCCATGTGCGGCTGATGATAGGCTCGCCAAAAAAACCGATCCGCTCTGGCGTCAGCGCGTAAGAATACCTGCGCCAGCAGCATCTTTTATAGGTGAAGCCCGCCTTGCCCAGTATCCGTGAAACGGAGGCCAGGCGGGTTAACTGATCCTTCAGCGCTGACTCAAGCTCTTCAAATGCGATGTCAGGCCATGGCTCCCCTTCGTGAACGCATATCGAACCTTATGCCGGTCGCCAGATAGCGCATTCAGGCTTATTTTGGAGGAAATTGGAAAGCTTCCTTGAGAATGTGAGATGGCACAAATTGAACGGAC
>JAJFFZ010000015.1 GCA_021776395.1 Hyphococcus sp.
TCTTCCGGCGCGGTGATTGTCATCGGCCCCGGCGCACCGGCGCCAGCCGCTTCCGCCTTGGCCAATACCGAGCGCACCCGCACGCGCGCATATAGAAGATACGGCCCGGTCTTGCCCTCAAACGCCATGAACCGGTCGATATCGAAAATATAATCGCTGCTGCGCGGGTTGGAGAGGTCGGCGAATTTCAGCGCCGCAACGCCAACCTTACGGGCAATGTCGGTTGTTTCCGCATCGTCATAGCCTTCAGCCAAACCATTTTCCGCAAGCCGCGCCAGCGCCCGTTCGGTGACCATATCAATCATCTCGCGCAGCCGCAGAACCCCGCCCTCGCGGGTTTTGAACGGCTTGCCGTCTTTGCCGTTCATGGTGCCGAAACCGATATGCTCCAGCCGGTCAGCGGCGAACAAACCGGCAAGCTCAGCGGCGCGAAAGACTTGTTCAAAATGCAACGCCTGGCGTTGGTCGACCACATAGATAATGCGGTCAGGGTTTTGCGAACGCACGCGATCGACGATGGTCGCCAAATCGGTCGTGCCATAGGTGACGCCGCCATCGGACTTGAACAGCATCAAGGGCGGAATTTTCTTATTGTCCCCGTCGCTCTCCACACGGATGACTTGCGCGCCGTCGCTATCTTCGATCAGCCCCTTACTGGCGAGGTCAGCCGCCATCTCCGGAATAAGGGGCGCTGCATCCGCCTCGCCCTTCCATAAGTCGAACACAACACCGAGATCGCTATATTCTTTTTCAATCGCCTCGCGCGAGACGGCGACGAAATGTTTCCACAAAGCGATATAGCCGGGCCGGCCCTGTTGCAGTTCCGCCGTCGCCTGGCGGGCTTCATCCGCACGCTCCCTATCGGCTTTGCAGGCATTGGAGGCTTGCGGATATAACCGCTCCAAATCCGCCAGCGACACTGGCGGCTGATCCGGATACGGGCCTTTAAACGCGGCATCGAAATAGACGAGATCGGGTTGTTCACGCTGTAGCTCGGTGATGAGCTGGCCCATCGGCAAGCCCCAATCGCCTAAATGCACGTCAGCAACCACCGCGTCGCCCGCAAACCGGAATATGCGCTTCAGGCTTTCCCCAATGATGGCAGCCCGCAGATGCCCCACATGCAGCGGCTTGGCGACATTAGGCCCGCCATAATCGAGCAGAATTTTTGTCGGCGCCGGAGTTTGCCAGCCGCCCAGGCGGTCGTCTTCGACAATTGCCTCGAGGCGGCGGGCGAGCGCGTCGTCCGCAAGGGTGATATTTATAAAGCCGGGCCCGGCGATTGTGATTTCTTTGAAGGCGGCGTCGCTGCGCAAACACGCACAAACTTTTTCCGCCAGGGCGCGCGGATTTTGCTTGGCGGCTTTCGCCGCCGCCAGGGCGCCATTGCACTGAAACTGCGCAAGGTCGGGACGGTCGGCCGGCTTGACGCGGCCATATTGCCGGTCGAGCCCCACCTCGGCAAACGCATCGCCAACCCGCCGGCTCAACTCTTCAAGGATAGTCATTTCAGGTTCGGAAATTTCAGACTTTTGCCGGAGCGGTTAAACAAAACCTGATCGCGTGAAAGCGAGAAGCCAACGATAATTTCAAAATTGGAACCAGCAATATGTTCGCCCGCGCGCGGGATGATGATTTTATCGATGTCTTCTTTTTTGACGACGATACTATTTTTGTCGGTGAACTTCGCCTGCACCAAGAATTCATTTTTCGCAATGACTTCAAGGTCTTTACGCGTCACCGCAACAAAGTATTTGAAAATCTTGTCGCCGTTCTCCCCCTTTGGTCCCTTGCCAAAGGCAAGGTCGATAGAGATATCTATGTCAATCGGCTTGTCCTTGACATAGCGACAACCTATTCTGACATTGGTGATTTCGCCGGTATAGGCGACATCCTCAAGCCGCTCGTCGCCGTCAAACTCGATGATCCGGGAGGCGTCGAGGAGAGCGACAACATTTGGACAAGGCGCCGGGTTTTTATCGCGCGCGGCCTTGTTTCCTAACCCCGAACATCCAGCGACACTCGCAACTGCGGCGATAAGTGCGCTAGCTAACAGTTTGTTCATCTGACCGAACCCTTATATCTGCTCAAAAATGGCCCTCTTGCCGCCAGACAGTTGCCGCTGAGACGCCGTACTTTCGTGTCAGCTTCTCGTAGCGTCTCGCAACCCAAGGCGCAACGCTCATGCCGGGCGATGAATGAGAAATCGCATAATGAAACCAATGCTTGAAAAGCCAACAAGGGCAAAATTACCGCTGAAAGTGCGCCTGGCTGCGCCGCGGGGGTTTTGCGCCGGTGTTGAGCGCGCCATCCGCACCGTCGAGGAGGCGCTGGCGATGCATGGCGCGCCGGTCTATGTGCGCCACGAAATTGTCCACAACAAACATGTGGTCGAACGGCTGGCGGCGATGGGCGCGGTGTTTGTAGACGAGCTAAGCCAGGCGCCCGATGACCGGCCGGTTATTTTCTCCGCCCATGGCGCCCCGCGCGCCGCTCACGCCGAGGCTGCCGCGCGTAATCTGATCACCATTGACGCCACCTGCCCGCTGGTCCTCAAGGTCCACAATGAGGCCCGCAGGCATGCGGCGGCGCGGCGGCATATCTATCTGGTCGGCCACGCCAATCATCCCGAAGTGGTTGGCGCCATGGGCCAGGTCGCAGAGGATGCGATCACATTGGTCAGTTCGGTGAGCGACGTCGCCGCGCTGGAAGACCGCAACGGGCCCAAAGCTTACATCACCCAAACGACGCTGTCGGTGGACGACGCGAGGACGATTATTGCGGCGCTGAAGGTGAAATTCCCCGCCATCGCCGGCCCGCGCAAGCAAGACATTTGTTATGCGACCACCAACCGGCAGAACGCCGTCAAAGCGACGGCGCCGGGTGTTGATCTCTTTGTCGTCATCGGCTCGCAGACATCGTCGAACTCTTTGCGGCTGGTTGAGGTCGCAACAAGCGCCGGCGCCAAATGCGCCATGCTGATCGAGGATGCGGACGCTTTTGACGCCGACGCGCTTAAGGGGGTCTCAGTTATCGGATTGAGCGCAGGGGCCTCAGCGCCCGAACATCTGGTTGAGGGGTTTTTAAAATTGCTCACCGAACTGCGGCTTCTGACCATAGAGACCATCGAGACGGCTTCTGAAAATATTGTCTTCAACACGCCGTTGAAGCTTGCGAGTTGATAGCAGAACCGCCTATGCCAAAAACCTCTGGCGTAGACACCCCCACCCTCGAATTACGGATACCCAATGATTGAAATTTTTACTGACGGCGCCTGTTCCGGCAATCCCGGCCCCGGCGGTTGGGGCGTCCTGATTGTTATCGGCGAAAACGAAGCTGAGCTTTGCGGCGGCGAGCCGGCGACCACCAATAACCGCATGGAGATGATGGCCGTCATTAAGGCGCTGGAAGCGACCGATCCGAAGGCGCCGGTCCGTCTGTTCACGGACAGTCAATATGTCAAAAACGGCATTACCGTGTGGATTAACGGCTGGAAGAAAAACGGCTGGAAGACCGCCGCCAGAAAACCGGTCAAGAACAAAGACCTCTGGACCGAACTGGATGTGCTAGTAGACGGCCGCGAAATTGAATGGCGCTGGGTGAAGGGCCATTCCGGCCATCCCGGCAATGAGCGCGCCGATGCGCTCGCCTGCCGCGGAGTGCCATCGGCGCAATCATAATAAGTCGTTTCTGGTGGCCATGTCCTTCGGCTTCGCCTCAATATACGTTTCCATAAGCATATTTTAAAAAATATAATTTCATGACGCCGAACAACGACATGAAATTACTTTTTACAGACGATAAGATAGTTTTGTATTCATGTATTAATACATCAGGATGCTAACCACTTCAACTTTACCCCAAGACGAGGTGAATCATATCAATCAGTTAGGGCCTGTTCCATAACGAACTGAGTCGTTTCAATCCGTTAGCGCCAATGAAACCTCCCTTGTGTAATTGCCGGAGGTCGATGGTTCCCATCCATCTCCATTCCGGCAATCCAGTCAGGCAAGCGCTTCACCTGCGAGCCTGGATCACCGGGACAAGCCCGGTGATGACAAGTTGTGAGGGTATTTTCAAATACCTAAATTTGAGTCAGGCTTTAAGCGTGCGTTTAAAGCTGCGCAAGCATGTGTTCGGCGCTTGAAACATCAAACGCACCCGGCTCTTCGATGTTCAAATGCTTCACGACGCCGTCTTCAATCACCATGGAAAAACGCTGGGCGCGCTCGCCCATGCCGAAGCCGGTCCCGTCCATGGTGAGCCCTAGCGCGCGGGCAAAATCGCCATTGCCGTCGGCGAGCATCTCAACAACGCCGCCAGCGCTTTGGTCTTTCGCCCAGGCGTTCATCACAAATGCATCATTGACCGACATGCAGACGATTTTATCAACGCCCTTGGCTTTGAATTCATCGGCCTTAGTGACAAAGCCCGGCAAATGCTTGGCCGAACAGGTTGGCGTGAAGGCGCCGGGCAGTGAAAATAGCGCCACTTTGCCCGCGCCCAGGACATCGCTGGTCTGCACCTGATTGGGGCCCTCTTCGGTCGCCATCATGACGGTTGCGTTAGGGATTTTGTCGCCTACGGAAATGGTCATCGGGTTCTCCTAATTTTTCATGGCCGCTTGTATCGGTTCAAACCGTCGGGGTCCAGCATCGTGCTTGCGCAAGCTTGCACCTCAGCGGTCACACCCCTAGAATTATTGATATGGGAAGCAACGACCAACCGCCAAGCGCATCGAAGCGTGACTTTCTTACCGGACAACTGCTGATCGCCATGCCGAATATGGGCGATCCGCGGTTTGAGCGGTCGGTGGTTTATATCTGCGCCCATGATGAGGACCATGCGATGGGCGTTATCATCAACAAACGTCTTCAAGATGTGGTGTTGTCGGAACTGTTAAAACAGCTCGATATTGACCCGCGCGACGGCGCTAATGCAACGCCGGTGTTTTTCGGCGGACCGGTGCAGACCGAGCGCGGCGCGGTGTTGCACACGCTCGATTATCAACTCGATGCGACGATTGAGCTGGCGCCCGATCTCGGACTGACGGCGACTAAGGACGCGCTGGTTGATATTGCCGGCAAAGCCCCCAAACAGGCGCCGCCGCGCGCATTTATCCTCACTATTGGCCATGCTGGATGGGGCCCGGGTCAACTTGAACAGGAAATTGCCATGAACGCCTGGGTGCATTGCGCGCCGTCCGAAGCAATTATTTTTGAAGGGGCCGAGAGCGACGCCTGGAGCCGCGCCCTGGCGAAGCTTGGCGTCACCAGCGCGATGCTGTCGCCGGAATGGGCGACGCCGCGCCGCGACGACCAGCCGTTAAATTAGCGCACGCACATCAACGCAACTCACCGCGCCGCCACGGCGCCCAGCGCGCAGATTTCTTGTCTTCAAGCGCAGCCGTCTCATCCGCCATTTTGGCGAGGACAGTTTCTTTTCTCGCGGCGGATTTATCGGCCTTGTCAGTCATCATATAATCGTCGTCAACATCTTTTGGTTTCTTGTCATCAGTAAGCGCTGATTGTTCCTCCGCTTGTGTGGCCGCCGTCTTGGCGGCCCCGATCGTGGCGTCTGCCGCTTTGACATCCCCCGCTTTGGCGTCCGCCCTCTTGTCGTCGGCAAGCTTGACTGTTTTTCGAACCGTCTCAACTGGCTTGCCGAGCGCATAGCCTTGCGCCAAATCGAGGCCGAGTTTTGTCGCCGCCGCGACGGCCTTATCGCTCTCAACGCCTTCAACAATGACTTTCAACCCAAGGTCTTTGCCAAGCACGGCCAGCGCGCTGATAATCTTCACCCCATCGCCGCCGCCGCTGAGATCGTCGGTGAACGACTTGTCAATCTTCAGATAATCAAAATCATATTTCCGCAAATTTGTCAGGCAGGAAAACCCGGCGCCGAAATCATCAAAGGCAAGCGCCGCGCCGGCCTTCTTGTAGGCGGAGAAAATATCGGCCGCAGCCTCGCCCTCCACCGCATCGCCCTCGGTCAGTTCAATCACCAGCGCATCTTTGGGCAGTTTATATTTCTTGATGGTCTCGCCCACCAGCGCGACAAAATCGCGATTGCGCATTTGCAGCCACGAGACATTCATCGCCACAAACGGCGCCGCGCCTTTGGCGGATTTTATTTTGTCGGCGAGGAATGAGGCCGCCTCCTCCAGCATAATCTTGGCGAGCATCGCGCCCTTGCCGGCGGCGTCTGCGGCGCGGACAAAAGTTTCCGGCCCCTCATGAGCGCCGTCTTTTTGATGGCGCCAGCGCGCCAGCGCCTCATAACCGACAATCTTTTTGTCTTTGAGCGCGACAATCGGCTGGAACGCAGCGACGATATCGCCTTTGTCCAACGCCTCGCCAAGCTTATCGGCAAGCGATCCGCCCGCCGCCGGTATGATCGCCGCTTTGGTTGCATTTTGCAGCGTCTTGCCATCGACGCCGCTATTTTTTGACGGTTTGAAAATCGGCGACGCGGTCTCTATGAAAGCAACAATGCGTTCAAGCTCGCCAGCCTCATCATGCGCCGCGCGCGCGCCGCGCAACCTGATTTTGCGGCCGTCAAATAAATTCAGCGCCACATCAAACGGGCCGTCAACCGGCGTTAGAACTTCATCCTTGAACCGTTGCAGGTCTTCTTTCGCAATGAAATGGCAAAGCGCATCGGGGGTAAACGGCGCGGTTGAATCCGCACCCAGCAGCGACGGTAATGTTTCCGTCTGGTCAATCAGGCCCGGGCTCCAGTCCCATATCGCCACGCCCGAATAATCGAGCACCCGCGCCAGCGAGCTATCGAGAACAATCTCCATACGCTCGTTTTTGGGGGTTGCAGGCGCGTCATCGTCGCTCGCGCTAAAGCCCTGAAAGCTCTCGCCGGCAAACTCCGCCACACGCAGCGGCGCGCTCTCGGTCAACGCGACCAGGCTGGCGGCAATGACGCCGAGCGTAAACAGGCCATGCGGCGCCAGCGCAAACGCGCCCGTCTCAATCCCACCAAGCGGGCCCAAAAGCGGCGCCGCCATCGCCAGCGCGATACCGGGAAGAATAAGACGCGCGCCAATATCGCCGCGAAATGCCTGACTAACCGCCAGCAACACCGCGAACGCGCCAACGCCGAGCACAGCCAGGCGCATGATCGGCGCAATCTCAACACGGTCAAAGAAGTTGATGACGCCCATGCCGGCAATCACCAGCGCTGCGGTAAACATCAACCCGCCCAGCAGTGGATTATATTTCGCCGCGCCAATCGTCGCCGACAGAAAGATAATCGCCGCCGCCGCGAACAATCCCATGATCAGGACAGCAACCTCAGACGGCATCGCACTGAAAAAGCCGAGCCACGAGAACTCAAGCGCCGCCGCGCCCGCCACCATCAGCAAGGCGCAAACCGCTATCCCGCTCCGGCGGATCGCCGCATAGCCAGCCAGAAAAGCCGCCGCGACAATGAACGCGCCAGCAATCGCGCCGCGCCCGAGGTCAAAAGCCGGCGCTCCCCATGCCGCCGCATCACTCATCCCCGCACCCACAATGCCAATCATAAAAGCCCCTACCCCGTAAATTTAAAAACGCCGTATTATTTTAGCGCTTAACCCAGCTTCCACCCAAAATCCGCGCCAACCGCCCCCCTGATGCGTGGATCATGAAACTTTCACCATCCCACATCCGGTCAGTTCGCTTATTTCCGCCAGCATATTCACGCCTGTGTGACTTTATCGCAAGGGCGACGCTGGCCGTTTTGGGATATTTTTTTAACGTTTCACCGCAAATTCTAGGCCGGCTTTTCGCGGTTGCGAAAATCCCTGGCGGTGATGGCGAACAGGTCGTGGTCGCGCCATTCATCATTAATCCTGAGATAGTCGCGGGCGCTGCCCTCCAGAGCGAAGCCGCATTTCAACAATAGCGCCCGGGATGCGGCGTTGTCCGCCTGGCAGGCCGCCTCGATGCGGTTGAGGCCGATGGCGCCCACGCCATGGCCGACCAGCGCCGTAACCGCGGCCGCGCCATACCCCTGACGGACATGCGGCGCGCCAATCCAATAGCCAAGCGTCGCCGCCCTGGCCGCGCCATAGCGAATATTGGTCAGCGTGATCCCGCCAACCAGCGCGCGGCTATCACAGTGGAATATGAGTAAAGATATCGCCCGGCCACGCTGGCCTTCCTGGGCGAAAAGTTTGAGCCGGCGCTTAAACGCAGCCGGCTGCAACGCCTCCGGCGCCCAGTCGCCTTCCCAGGTGATAAGGTGGCGCCGGCTTTCCTGGCGCAGGCTGGCCCAGGCCTGGAAGTCTCCCATCTCAGCCCGGCGCAGATAAACCGGGTCCTGGACCAGGACTGGATCAAATACGGAACGCGATGGCGACTTCAGCTGGAACATCAACAAGCTTCATGGTTACCCGCCCACATGTCAGCGCAAACGCGCTGATCTGTCAAAATTGCTTCGGATGACTAGGCGTTTTCCCGTGCGACACTCGCTCCCTCGCAACAAGGTTGGCGACAGTATGTGTTTGTTCTGCGGCTAGAGCATTTCCGGATAAGTGTGACGCGTTGAAAGCTATTCACTTTCAACTCCGGTAGAAATGCGGCAAACAAAGAATCTCGAGCAAATCCATGATTCCATTTAACTCGGATTTGCTCTAGGTTGCCGCCTGTGGCGGAGATCATCTGTCACCAGCGAACTTACATCACCCTACCCTATGGCCTGGCGTTCTTTGTCAGCTTTGAAGCACAGTGCGCCTATTTTGAAGTCTCCTGCTTTATTCTACCATGCGGTCTGCACAGGACGAGCGAAAATCTCGGCGTATGGGAAGCGGGTTTGAAACCAGTATTTAGTTTGCCCATAGCCCTTGCAGGCCAGACCCGGCGAGGCTATACCGCCACACCGTTGCAGAGCGAGTTTTGCACATACTTGCACGGAAAAGTTGGCGCGGGATGGAGCAGTCCGGTAGCTCGTCAGGCTCATAACCTGAAGGTCGTAGGTTCAAATCCTACTCCCGCACCCAATTTTTCTGGCCTGTTTATTCCCTCTTATTGCCTGCTGCTTGCCGGTTTGGTCTTTTTGCGGCGTCTTCGGCGGCGGCGTTTTGGCTTGCCCGCCTGAGTGATGAGGTCGGTGAGGATGCCTTCGCGCAGGCCCCGGTCTGCAACGCGGATGCGCGTTGTTGGCCATTCACGGATTAACGCTTCCAATATCGCGCATCCGCAAACCACGAGGTCGGCGCGGTCAGCGCCGATGCAGGGCTCGCTCACCCGCTCATCAAAGCTCATAGCACGAAGCTTCTCGATAGTGCGGCGCGCTTCGCTCACCTCGAGCCACAATCCGTCAACACGATCACGGCGATATTTTTTTAGCCCAAGGCTGACACCAGCAATCGAAGTGACAGTGCCGGATGTTCCCAAAACATGCGCCTTGCCGTTGTTGAAATGAGCTTTCAAGCCTGCCGGATCGCCGCAAGCGGCAATCTCGTTTCGGATATTGTCGACCATCGCCTCATAGCGTTCGAGGCCGAGGTCGCGCCCGCCCCATGTCTCGGCAAGGTTAACAACGCCAAACGGCATTGATGTCCAGGCGGCGCAATCAAATCGATCGACGTCTTCGGTTTGTCGCATCCAGGAAATCTCTGTCGAGCCGCCGCCAATATCAAAAATCAGCGCCGCCTCGGCGCCCGTATCAATCAGCTCCGCACATCCAACGGCGGCCAGTCGGGCTTCTTCTTCGGTTGAAATGATTTCAAATTCGAGCCCGGTCTCATCGCGGACACGTTCAAGAAAGGCCACGCCATTTTCCGCCGTGCGGCAGGCTTGCGTAGTGATGCACCGCACATGGGCGCCGCCGCGTCGGTTGATTTTGCTGGCGCAGATTTTCAACGCGCTCATCGTCCGCGCCATCGCCGCGTCAGACAAAACGCCCGAAGCGGAAAGCCCCTCGCCAAGGCGCACAATACGCGAGAAAGCATCAACAATGCGCAAACCATCGCGCTCAGGCGCGGCTATCAACAAGCGGCAATTATTCGTACCAAGATCGAGGGCGGCAAACCTGGCCTCAGGCGGCTTGCCGCTGCGACGGCCCTGCCGGGTAGCCTGCGCTGCCGGATCAGCCACGCGATCCCCGGTTGCAGCGGCGCTTTTCTCATTACTCACTATCTGCGTCCTCGCATGCGCCGCTGACCAGCGCTAATCACAAGGACGATTTTACAGTAGTTCCCGAAAGGGGGGAACCGGTTTTCGGACAAAGAAGTGCTCAAAAGGAAGTGCTAAAATCAACACTCAGCGGCCTCCAGATGTTGGATATCAACCACACTATAGAATGGCGAAGAGACAGGTCGGCGCGACCGGCGCTGCACAGAGTTGCACATCGCGCGCCTCGGCCAATCCGCCCAGGCCAAATGTGAGCGTCGCAAAAGCGATGCCGGTGAGCACAATCAACAGCGTCGCCTTGGTGATGATAAGAACCGTTTTCATATTCCCTCCTCCGGCGCAAAATGCACCTTCCCCGTTCGCTCGTATTCGGGCGTTAGATTCAGCAGTTTGTTTAAGTCGTCTTACGCCCCGCGTTCGAGGTCTTTGAAGGCTTTGCGCAATCCGTATTCGTCCGACAGGACGGCCGATTCCAGATCCGCCAGGCGCGTATCAATCGCCCGGAACCGGTGTTTCAACTCTGAAAACGTCGCCGCCGGGCGGGTCGAAAATGTTCGCCAGAACCGTTCTTCTTCTGGCGAACGATAAGCCGGCGCCGCAGATTTTCGCTTCATCACCATCGCCGCGATAAAATACGCGATGATCGGCAACGGAAACGTAAACAGGGTTAAAATAACCAGCCCAACGCGAAGGCCTTCCGGGCGCCAGCCATAATAGTCTGCAATCCCGGCGCAGACGCCGGCAATCATCGCCCGGCCTTTATCCTTATAAAGACGATGACGGTTTGGACCAGGCCCCGGCGCACCGGCGCGATAAGCGTAGCTGTCGCGCTCGCGCCAATGATGGTGATGGTGGTGATGGTGTTTTTCACGCATTGGGCCGCTCCGGAAATTCATTGCGCCAGTCCGGCGCTTCTTTATCTAGAAGGGTTTCCAGCGCCTCAACGCGGCGCTCAAGGCGTTGCGCGGTCTTCCACAAATCATCGACCAACCGTTCGTCATCGGTGGAAATCGACTTGGTTTTGCGCATTTCCGTTAGATACCGCAGGAACACCGCAGGGCATGCGACAAATATAATTGCCACAACCGCCACTATCCACCCAAAATCGCTCATTGGTCACCCTTCCCGTTTTTTGTTCTTCGCATTGCTTATTGTCTTTGCGCAACGCGCCGTTTCAACTCATTAAGCTCAGCGTTAACTGCGTCTTCCGCTTCCAGCTCGGCGAATTCATCTTCGAGCGTACGCGGCCGGCCCAGGGCCCAGCTTTCGGACTCCGCTTCCAGTTCATCAATCCGGCGCTCATAGCGGTCAAACCGCGATAAAGCCTCGTCAATGCGGCCATCATGCACCTGCCGGCTAATCCGTACACTGTCGGTTGCAACATTACGGCGAATTTCGAGCGAGCGTTGTTTGGCGCGCGCCTCTTTCAGTTTCACCTGAAGCTTGGCGAGGTCGTCATTGGTTTTATCGACCGCCTGCTCGATGGCCTTCAATTCCTGATCCAACAGCTCAATCATTTCCTCAGCTTTTCGCCGTGCGGCAATCGCGCCTTTGGCGAGGTCGTCGCGGCCCTTTTCTATCGCCAGCTCAGCTTTGGCTTCCCATTCTTTAGCGCGGCGCAAGAATTCGTCTTTCTTACGGCCAACCTCCTTGCGGTCGGCTAGCGCCTGCGCTGCGTTCGAGCGCACTTCGACCAGCGTATCTTCCATTTCCTGGATGATCAGCCGGACAATTTTTTCCGGATCTTCCGCCCGGTCGAGCATCGCATTGATGTTCGAATTAACAATATCGCTCAGTCTTGAAAAAACGCCCATGACCATAACTCCTTAAAAGATAATGCCGCCGAGGATGAATCCAATGAAAAATGCGCCCCAGGCAAAGCCCGAGCGGCCGCGGACCAGACGATCCAGTCGGCTCTCCCAGTAACGGTCGTCATATCTTGATCGGCTCATAATTGGCTCCTTTGTCGTTGGCAGCTTGGTTAACCCGTCTGCAATCTCTATTGCGAAACGCGTGCCAAACTGGCGCAAAAATCATAAGGCATTGTTTTTAAGGGGAGAAACGTGATTTACGTTTTGTATGAAATTGACTATAGAGGTAATATTTCCCAATGTTAAGGTTTATTTAACCGATATATGTGGTAAATTACACCTATGAATACACCCCAACCTCCGGACCTGCTCGGCCAGGCGCCGGTCTTTCTCGACGCCCTCGCCCATGCTTCTGATGCGGCGGCGCTCGACCGGCCGCTGCTGATTATTGGCGAGCGCGGCACCGGCAAGGAGCTGATTGCGGCGCGCATCCACTTCCTGTCGCCGCGTTGGGAGGGGCCGCTGGTCAAGGTCAACTGCGCGGCTATGAATGAGGAGCTGCTGGAGAGCGAGCTGTTTGGCCATGAGGCCGGCGCGTTCACCGGCGCGTCCAAGAAACATCTCGGACGGTTTGAACGCGCCGAGGGCGGCACGTTGTTTCTCGACGAAATCCCATCAGCGTCTTTGCGGGTTCAGGAAAAGCTGCTGCGGGTTATTGAGTATGGCGAATATGAGCGGGTGGGCGGCGAGAAAACCCTCAACGCGGATGTGCGCATCGTTGCGGCGGCGAATGTTGATTTGCGCGCCCATGCGCGCGAGGGAAAGTTTCGCGCCGATCTGCTCGACCGTCTCGCCTTCGACGTCATCGTCGCGCCACCCCTGCGTGAGCGCCGCGAGGATATCGCCCAGCTGGCAGGCAGTTTCGCCGCCCGCATGGCAGGCGAAATCGACCAGCCCTATGACGGCTTTACCGCCGAAGCCATGGCGGAGCTGCGCGCCCATAGCTGGCCGGGAAATGTGCGCGAGTTAAAGAACGCCGCAGAGCGGTCGTTTTATCGCTGGCGCGCAAAAGAGATGCCCGGCCCGGTCGGCGAGATTATCATCGACCCGTTTCCGCCGCTCAGCGAGACAGATAATCTGCAGGCTGAATATGAGGTCGCACCACCATCGGCAACAATGGCGCCTGAGATCAAAGGCGCGGCGAACGGCGATATCGATTTGCGCGCGCGCCTCGACGCAATTGAAAAACAACTGGTCATCGACGCGCTAATGCGCAATGGCGACAATCAAAAACGCGCCGCCAAGGCGCTGGCCCTAAGCTATGACCAAATCCGCGGGATTGTAAGGAAGCATGAGATTGGGAAGGCGTGAGCCATAAGGACTGTTTATAGCTGAGACGGGCGATTGAACGGCTGATTTATCCCAAAAAACTGACTTTACATGCTTGACGCCAAATGTCCGCTGTCACCCATATCGGCGCCCCAGCGAACATGGAAAAGCAACCCTTCGCGAGTAGAGTTCTGCGCGAATTGCATTGTCAGCACCAACGAGGCAAGCTAGCGGACTGACTGAAATTTTGGGAGACACTGCTCATGTTCTTGTCGCGCCGCACGCTTTTACAATCCTCCGCCTCCGCTGCAGCCTTGTCCGTCCTGCCTGCCGCCTGTTCACGTGCGCCTGCAGATACGGCGAGCGGCCTTCTTGAAGAAATCACCGGTCAGATTCTCAGCGCCTATCCGGAAAGCGCTACTAGCGCCGGCGTCGATATCGGCAAGTATCACCATCTCAAGTCGCTGTTGACCGATCGTTCACCCGAAGGTCAGGCAGCCATCAAACGAGATGTGCATGGGACTCTCGCCCGGCTGAAAAAAATCGATACAAGTTCTATTGCTCCAGATCAGGCGCTTCATGTTGATGTTGTGCGCACAGTCTATGAGACGTCCGTCGAGGGCTTCGATTTTCCATATGGTGATATGGCGCTCCTCAATTCAAACTGGTCCTATCGCAATACTCCGTATGCGGTTGCACAAAATACCGGGGCGTTTGTCGAAATTCCCGGCTTTCTTAATTCATCTCACCTGATTGAAACCAATGAAGACGCCGACGCTTATATCGCCCGAATGGAAGCCTATGCCGGACAACTTGACGGAGAAACGACACGCGTTACCGCCGATGGTGAACGCGGCGTTATCCTGCCGGATTTTCTGATGGAAAAAACAATCAATCAGTTGCGCAAAGCGGCGCGGTCGCCGGTTGAGAAATGGGGGATTGTCACGTCAGTCGCCTCGCGCGCGGCGGAATTAAACGGCGGGTACTTCGATAAAGCAAAAGCACTGGCCGAGAACAAAATTGGCCCCGCCATGGAGCGCCAGATCGCGGCGTTAGAAGCGCTGGCGCCGCGCGCAACCAGCGATGCGGGCATGTGGGCGCGCCCGGAGGGCGAGGCCTATTACAACTGGGCTCTTGGCGCTGGCACAACCACAACCATGTCGCCGGATGAAGTCCATGAGATGGGGCTTGAGGAACTCGCCGCCCTGCATGCGCGTATGGACCCGATCCTGCGCTCCATCGGCTATACGGATGGTCCGGTTGGCGATCGCATGACCGCCTTGGGAGACGATCAGCGCTATCATTTTGCCAAAGGCGATAAAGGACGCGCGGAGATTATGGCGTTCATCGAAACAACGCTTGAAGACATCCGTGCAAGAATGCCGCAAGCTTTTGAAACGCTCGTGCCCGGCTATCTGGAAGTCACGCGAATCCCTGAAGAGGTTGAGGCGGGCGCGCCGGGCGCTTATGGCGGTCCGGGCTCTATCGACGGCAAGCAGCCGGGGCATTTTTGGATCAATTTGCGTTCGACAGATTTGCACAACCGTTTCAATCTCGCCGACCTCACCTATCATGAAGCTATCCCCGGCCATGTCTGGCAAGGCGAATATACGTTCAAGCAGCCGCTGGTTCGCTCACTGCTCGCCTTTAATGCATATTCTGAAGGTTGGGCGCTTTACGCTCAACAAATCGCCGATGAGCTTGGCGTCTATGATGACTTTCCCGTGGGCCGCCTTGGCTATCTGCAATCGCTTGCCTATCGCGCTTGCCGTCTGGTGGTCGATACTGGGCTGCACGCCAAGCGCTGGACGCGCGAAGAGGCGATTGACTGGTTCGTCACTAATAATGGTTCGAACCCGGACGAAATTCGCGGCGAGGTAGATCGCTATTGCGCCTGGCCGGGTCAGGCTTGCGGCTACAAGGTCGGCCATACGACGATCGGGCGCCTGCGAGACAAAGCAAAAGCCGCGCTGGGCGACCATTACGATTTCCGGCGCTTCAACGATGCCGTTGTTCTCGGCGGCAATGTCCCGATGACCGTCCTCGGCCGCATTATCAGCAACTATATCGAGCGGGAAAAGGGGTTGGGCTAACGCGTTTTATGTTTCTTCCGCTTTAGCTCCAAAGCAGGCGTAAAATCCACCTGCCGCTTTCGCATGATGCTAATAACTTGAGTAGCGTAGCTATTCGCCTTGTAACAGATGCGCGAGGTGAAGTGTTTTCATGCACAACGTCCTTTTCAAACTCTCAAACCGTGCCTAAATGCCCCCTTCACGCCTTGCAAAACTGGAGCTCGCCCCATGACTGACGCCACACCTTACACGCCGCCGAAAGTCTGGAAGTGGGATGCTGAGAGCGGCGGCGCTTTTGCTAATATCAACCGTCCGATTGCCGGGGCGCTGCATGACAAGGAACTCCCCGTCGGCAAGCACCCTCTACAGCTCTATTCGCTGGCGACGCCTAATGGCGTGAAGGTGACAGTAATGCTGGAGGAGTTGCTGGCGCTTGGCCATGAGGGCGCGGAATACGACGCGCACTTAATTAGGATTACGGAGAGCGACCAGTTTTCGAGCGGTTTCGTTGCGGCCAATCCAAACTCGAAAATTCCGGCGCTGATGGATCATTCAACGCCGACGCCGACACGGGTTTTTGAATCCGGCGCGATCTTGGTTTACCTGGCGGAAAAATTTGGCGCGTTCCTGCCCACCGACCCAACCCGGCGCGCGGAATGTTTGTCGTGGCTGTTCTGGCAGATGGGTTCGGCGCCCTTTCTCGGCGGCGGCTTCGGTCATTTTTACGCCTACGCGCCTGAAAAGTTCGAGTACCCGATCAACCGCTACGCCATGGAAGTGAAGCGCCAGTTGGATGTTTTAAATCGTCACCTGGCGGACAATCAGTTTATGTGCGGCGGCGATTATACGATTGCCGATATGGCGATTTGGCCGTGGTATGGGGCGGTGGTTACCAACAGGGTTTATGACGCCGCGGAATTTCTGGAAGCGCACACCTATGAGCATGTCATTCGGTGGACGGAAGAAATCGCCGCGCGCGACGCGACCAAACGCGGACGCATGGTCAACCGCGCCTGGGGCGAACCGGAAGACCAGCTTCACGAGCGCCACGACGCCAGCGATTTTGAGTTGAAAACCCAGGACAAAATCGGCGAGCCGGTCTCCGCTTGATGCTACGCCCCGATCGTTTGGCTGGCCTGGCGCTGGGCGAAGACGCCTAGCTCGCGGCGTTTGAGCGTGCCGTTGCCGTTGCGGTCAGCGGCGTTGAACAGCGCTGACTGCGCGGCGACAAATTCATCGGCGTCGATGCGGCCATCGCCCCCGGCATAGGCGTAGAACGCATGCTGGGCGACGGCGTTGATGCGAATATGTTCGCTGCGCGACAGCGCCGACGGGCTGGCGCCCGGCAAAGCGATAAGGCTGGGCTCATCCTCAGTCTCGATGGCGATAAAACCGTTCAGCTGCGCCAGTTCAGCCGTAACCACAGAAAGGGCGGTATATTCATCAACATCAAGGGCTTGGTCGCCATTGCGGTCAGCGCGCTCGAACACTCGCAAGGCATGATCGGCAAGCTCCGCCCGGGTCAGCGAAGACAGTGCGTCCTCGCCATAACCCGCGCCCGGCGCCAAATCGTCGGCCGAGGCGAAGGCCAGACCGGCAACGGCAGCGATAGCGGCGGCGGATTTTATCAATAACGGGCCCATGGCTCTCTCCTGTTTCGATGGATGAGAACATGAGGGGCGAAGCGGGCCGATTATCGGAGAAATCGTGATCTTCTGGTGGCGGGTGCGGCGGAAATGCGGCGCGAGGCGCTGAGGCGCCCTTTGGAGGCGAGCCCTGCCTTCGCCGCTCGCCTTCTAATTGCGTGGCGCTTATTCCGCCGGTTGTGGTCCAGGTTTTGGCGCGGAAATTTCCGCGGGTTCACTCGCCGCCGGGTGCAGCCGTCGCCAGCGCTCTTTTATCATCGCCGAGGTCATGCGCGAGCCGTCCGGCGACCAACCCGGCGGACCGAACAGATAGCCGCCGACTTCCCGCAATGAGCGCGCACTGCGCAGATCCTTCACCAGGCCAATCCATTCGTGAAAGCCGATCCTCAGAGGATTAAACGTGGTGAGGTTTTTGATAATCCCGTAACGCGGCTTTTCCGCCTCGTCTTCGGCAATATAGGTCCCGAACATCCGATCCCAGATAATCAACATCCCTGCATAGTTCGCATCCAGATAGCGCGGATTGGTAGCGTGGTGGACGCGGTGATGGCTCGGCGTATTAAACACCCATTCGAACGGGCCCATGCGGTTTATAAGCTCGGTGTGAATCCAGAACTGATAGACAAGATTTACACCGCCCACGAACAAAACCAGGGGCGGCGGAAACCCGATCAACGCCAGCGGCAGCCAGAAAATGCCCGCCAAGGAAATCTTGCCAGTCCAGGTCTGGCGCAGCGCCGTCGACAGATTATAGTGCTGCGAGGAATGATGGATTACATGGCTCGCCCAGAACCAGCGCCGCTCATGGG
>JAJFFZ010000141.1 GCA_021776395.1 Hyphococcus sp.
CGTTAGGCGTAAGCGGACAGGCCAGAGCAGAGAGCGCTTAATCAAGAGCGCCGAAATTTAAGGATAGATCATGAGAGTGATCGTTTGCGGCGCCGGGCGTGTCGGTGTCGGCATCGCCCGCCGGCTTTCTCGCGAGGACAACGAAGTCACCGTGATCGATCAGTCGAAAGAGCTGATCCGCACGGTCGTCGAGCGCCTTGATGTGCGCGGTGTTGTCGGCAATGGCGCCTACCCAGAAATTTTGGAAGAGGCGGGCGCGCGCGAGGCTGATATGGTGATCGCGGTGACCTATTCTGACGAGGTCAATATGATCGCCTGTCAGATCGCCCATACGCTTTTTAACGTACCGACAAAAATCGCCCGGGTGCGCGCGCAAGCCTATCTCGATCCGAAATACTCCGACCTTTACGCCCGCAAACACATGCCGATTGACGTCATCATCTCGCCGGAGCGCGAGGTGTCCGAAGCCATCATGCGCCGGATGTCGACGCCGGGCGCGTTTGAGGTGACATCATTTGCCGATGGGCGGATCTGGGCGGTTGGCGTTAAACTTCGCGAAGATTGCGCGATTATTAACACGCCGTTGCGTCAGGTCGCGGAACTCTTTCCCGACTTGAAAATCACTATCGTCGCCATCAAGCGCGGCGAGAGAATGTGGCGCGCCCATGCCGGCGATCAACTGGAGGCTGGCGACCAGATTTACTTTATCGCAGACCGCAACGACGTTCAGCGCGCATTGGAAATCATGGGCGAGGCGGCCAGCAGAGCGCGCCGTGTGGTCATTATCGGCGGCGGCAATATCGGCCTGTTCGTCGCCAAGGGGCTGGAAAAGCTGGGCGCGATGAAAATCCGCATCATCGAGCGCGACCGCAAGCGCGCGGAGTTTCTGGCCGAAGAGCTGGAGCGCACCATTGTTCTCCTCGGCGACGGGCTCGACCGGTCAATCCTGCGCGAGGCCGGCGTCAGCGAGGCGGAAACTGTTGTTGCGGTGACCGACAACGACCAGGTGAATATTTTAGCCTCCGTCGTCGCCAAGCGTGAAGGCGGGCGCGGTTCGATGGCGTTGATTAACGACAGTGAGTACGGCCCGGTTTGCGAAGCGGTCGGCATTGACAGATTTATCGATCCGCGCGCGACAACCATCTCAACGGTTTTGCAGCATGTGCGGCGCGGGCGCATCAAGGGCGTATATTCTCTTTCCGACGGTGCGGCGGAACTGGTCGATGCGGTGGCGCTTGAAACCTCGCCGCTGGTCAACAAGCCGTTGCGCGAAGCGAAGCTGCCGGAAGGCGTGATGATCGGCGCGGTGCTGCGCGATGGCGAGGTGCAAATGCCCACCGGCGACACCGTCATCAATGCCGGCGACCGCATCGTCCTGATGTCGATGCGCGAGAACGTCAAAGACGTAGAACAGATGTTCCGTGTCAGCATTGAATATTTCTAGCCGCCCCGACGGGCGGGCGCCAAACAATAGGGGCCCAAACAACCGGGGCAAGGACGGCGCAGTATGGGCCTGACAAGCATCCTTCGCGGGTTTTCGGTCATGTTGCTGGCGCTTGGCGCGGCGATGATCGCGCCGATGCTGATGGCGATAACCGTCGGCGAAGACAGCGCCGGCGCCTATCTTTTTGGCGTAACGGCGTCGCTCATGGCGGCCGGCGGCGCCTATGTCGCCAGCATCGGCAAGCGCCCGCCGACAGACTTTCGCGGCGCTCTGATTATCATCTTGTTATGGTGGGCGCTGGTTCCGGCATTCGCCGCTATTCCCTTTGCCATGGGCTCGCTCTCTTATGGGGACGCCTATTTTGAAGCCGTAAGCGCGATTACGACCACCGGCGGCTGGCTTTCCAATAGCGAGGCTATTGCCAGTCCGGCGGGGATGTTATGGCGCGCGCAGTTGCAATGGCTTGGCGGCTTGGCGTCGATTTCCATCGCCGCGGCGATTTTTATCCGCCCTGCTTTTATCGGCATAGACACATTGCTGCCGCCATTTTCGCGCGGCGATGATGCGTCTTACCTTCGTCCATTGCGCAATGCGGTCAGGGCGTTTGCCTCGGTCTATGCAATGGCGACATTGTTTGCGTTTTTTAGTCTCACCATCGCTGGCGCCCCGGCCTTTGATGCAGCGATCCTCGCGCTGTCGGGCGTCGCCTCGGGCGGGTTTCTACCAAGCGCCGATGGCCTCGGCGGATATGCGCCCGCCGTCAGCGGCGTTATGTTTTTCGTGTTGGTTTTCAGCGGCGCTAATTTTGTACTGATCGCCCGCCTTGCGCGCGGCGCGCGCGAGCGTGTACGCGATGTTGAAACTGGCGCCTATTTGATCATTCTTGTAGTTGTCGGGGTGATGTTCTGGGTTCTCGCCGGCGCGGGCGATCTTTTGTTGATGGGGCCGCAGATCTTTAACGCCGCCTCGCTATTGTCGACCAACGGCTATGTCATCGGCGAGGCGCCGCCCCTCATTGCGGTAATGGTGACGGCGATTATCGGCGGCGCGGCGGTCTCAACTGCGGGCGGGTTTAAAATTCTGCGCTGGCTGGTGATTATGCGCCGCGCCCGCGAAGAAATTCGCCGGCTCATTGCGCCGAATGCGATTTTTGGCAGCCGCCGCGTCGCCAACGAGCTTGGCGTGTGGATACATTTCCTGGTGTTTACAATGACGCTGGCGGGGTTGGTCGTGGCGCTGTCGTTTGGCGGGCACTCGTTTGAAATCGCCGCAGCGGCGGCGACGGCGGCGCTCGCCAATGCCGGGCCGTTGCTGCAGCTTGCCGAAGGCGCGGCGGATGGCTATGCGATCTTTGAGGGGCCGACCCGCTGGCTGCTTTTGGTGGCGATGATCCTCGGCCGGCTTGAGGCGGCGGTGGCGCTGGCTTTGCTCAACCGGGTATTTTGGAGATTTCTGTAAGCCATGGCGAAAATTGCATATTTTAACGGCCAATATGGCCCGCACAGCCAGGCCATGGTGCATATTGATGATCGCGGCTATCAGTTCGCAGACGGAATATATGAAGTCTGCCTGGTCATTGGCGGGCGCTATTGGGATATGGAGGGCCACCTTGCGCGGATGGAACGCTCGCTCGGCGCGTTGCGCATTGGCATGCCGATGGGCGTTGCTTCGCTGAAGGTGGTGATGAACGAAGTGTTGCGCCGGAACCGGCTGAGCGATGCGCTGGTCTATATTCAGGTGACGCGCGGCGTTGCGCCTCGCAACCATCCGTTTCCGGCGGACGAAGTTGCGCCCGCCCTCATTATGACTGCGCGGCGGTTTGACCTTGACCAAAGCGACACGCAGGCGGCCAAGGGCGTTGGCGTCATCACGGCGGCGGATATTCGCTGGGGCCGGGTCGATATCAAGTCGATTTCCCTGTTGCCGAATGTGCTGGCCAAGCAAGCGGCGGTGGAGGCGGGGGCTGCTGAGACCTGGCTGGTGCGCGACGGATTGGTGACGGAGGGCTCGTCCACCAATGCGTGGATTGTCACCGATGACGGCGTTCTCGTCACCCATCCCAAGGGCCATGAAATTCTCGGCGGCATCACCCGCGAGACATCGCTTGCCTGCGCCAAGGATTTGCAGATACAGGTCGAGGAGCGCGCCTTCAGCGTCAGCGAGGCGCAAAACGCGGCCGAGGCTTTTATCACTTCGGCCACGAATTTGGTGACGCCGGTGGTCCAGATTGACGGCGTCAAAATCGGCGACGGCGCCCCGGGCCGCGTCGCTTTGCGCCTGCGTGAAGCCTATAAGGAACGGGCCCGCCGTGTTTCCGGGGCCTAAAAGGATTAAAATCGGTTGCCTCAGGGCCATTCAGCGGCCACAATGATGCTGCATTGCAAAAATCATAACAATGAGGCGGAGTGCAGCCCCAATGACCGACAAAAAGCAGAACCTCCAGGACACTTTCCTCAATCACGTCCGCAAATCAAAAACTCCGGTCACGATCTTTCTTGTGAACGGCGTTAAGCTGCAAGGCATCGTCAGCTGGTTTGATAATTTCTGTGTATTGCTGAAGCGCGACGGCCATGCGCAGCTGGTTTACAAACATGCGATTTCCACCGTGATGCCGCAACAGCCGGTGACGCTTTGGGACGGCGATGGCGACGAAGAATAAATGGCGCCTGTGCCCGATCAAGAATCAGTAATCATCATTCACCCGGCGCTGAAAGGCGCGGCGGGCGCACGCTTGCCCGAGGCGCGGCTGGAAGAGGCTGCCGGGCTTGCGGCGGCAATCAACCTTTGCGTTATCGACACCAAAGTTATTGCGGTGAACCGGCCACGGCCGGCGACGCTGATCGGCGGCGGCAAGGTTGATGAGATACGCGCGCAGCTGGACGGCTTAGACCCGCGTCCGGGGCTGGTCATTGTCGATGGCGCACTGACGCCGGTGCAACACCGCAATCTCGAAACCGCCTGGGACGTCAAAGTGCTCGACCGCACGGCGCTGATTTTAGAAATCTTCGGCGAACGGGCGCAGACGGCGGAGGGGCGTTTGCAAGTTGAGCTCGCGCATCTCGATTATCAACGCTCGCGGCTGGTGCGGTCCTGGACCCACCTTGAGCGCCAGCGCGGCGGCGCGGGGTTCCTTGGCGGGCCGGGCGAACGGCAAATTGAGTCTGACCGCCGGGCGCTCGCCGACAAAATCGTCCGCCTCAAGAAGAAACTGGAAGACGTAAAGCGCACCAGAGCGCTGCAACGCGCCAAACGAAAGCGCGCGCCGCATCCGGTCGCCGCCCTTGTCGGCTATACTAACGCCGGCAAGTCGACACTGTTCAACCGCCTCACCAAATCTGCGGTGAAGGCCGAGGATCTCTTGTTTGCAACGCTCGACCCGACAATGCGGGCGATAGATTTGCCGTCGGGTCTCAGACTCATCCTGTCCGACACTGTTGGCTTTATCTCTGATTTGCCGACCCAACTCGTTGCGGCGTTCCGCGCCACGCTGGAGGAAGTGCTTGAGGCCGACGTCATCATCCATGTGCGCGACTTTGCCCATCAAGACACTGACGCCCAACGCGACGACGTAATTTCCGTATTGGCGGAGCTCGGTGTCGAGCAGGATGACGAACGCCCGGTGATTGAAGCGCTCAATAAACTTGACCTGCTAAGCGATGAAGACCGCGAAAGCGCAGAGACGATTGCTCAGGCGAGCCAGACCGGCGCCGTCGGCACGATGGAAACGCCGGTGCGGGTTGCGCTATCGGCGCAAACTGGCGTTGGCGTCAATCAGCTTCTCGATCTGGTTGAAGAAACTCTGACGGCTGCGCATGCAACCATTGATATCGCGATCCCGGCGTCGGACGGCGCCGCGCGCGCCTGGCTCTATAGCCATGCTGAAGTGATAGACGAACAACCCGGCAAAAAAGAACTGGTTTTAACGGTGCGGCTGTCGCGCAAAGCGCGCGGACAGTTTTTTAAATCCTATCCGGCGGCGCGTGAGGCGGCGCCGGGCGATGTTGCGGACGAGGCCGCGCGCGTCGTCCATAGCTCCGCATGATCGTCGACCCGGATAAAGTCGCAGCGGTCATCGCCGAGATCGCCGAAGAAGAAATCACCTCGCGCTACGGCAAGCTCGCCAAATCTGACATCGAGACCAAATCCGGCCCAAATGATTTTGTCACCGCCGCCGATCAGGCCGCCGAGGCAAGGCTCGAGCGTGCGCTTGGCGATCTCTATCCCGGCGCGGGATTTATCGGCGAAGAAGCCACCGCCCGCGAGCCGGCGATTGTCGAACGCCTGAAAGGCGACGGCGCCTTCTGGATTGTCGACCCGCTGGATGGCACGCGCAATTTTGTCCAGGGAAGGCCAGAATTCGGCTCCATCGTTGCGCTGGTCGAGGACGGAGAAATACGCCAGGGCTGGATTTACGCCATTCCCGACAAAGCCTTCGCCATCGGCTCGAAAGGCGACGGCGCGACCTGGCGCGGTGAAGCGCTGGCGGCGGTTGCGGCTTCATCAGGGCCGCTCAAAGGCTACCGCGCCATCGGCAATTTGTCGGAACCCTGGAAATCGCGGTTAATACCCAAGCTCAAAGAAAAATTCGAGACCGAACCCGTGCACTGCTCCGCATACGGTTATATCAACCTCATTCAAGGCCTGCACGACTTTGCGCTCTATGCGCGCGTTCACCCATGGGACCACGCCGCCGGCGTGTTGATGCTGCGCGAGATCGGCGGCAGGGCGGAATATCTCGATGATGGCGCGCCTTATACGCCGCAAGCGTCGCAAGGACGACCACTGTTGGTGGCGGGGAGCGCGAAGACATGGCGGCGCGTGCGTGCTGAGGTCATCGGTGGCTAATTGGGGCGACAAATAGCCGAAGCGCCAATCTGCTATTGCAAATTGGCGCTTCAAGATCAGGTGTCAAAATATAACGGCTGCTTTTAGGCTTTGCGTTTGCGGCGTTTCAGGAAACTGACAAGCCCCATGCCCGTAAGCATCAGCGGCAGTGCGCCAGGAATTGGAATTTCTGGCACTACTATCTCTTCGGTGATACCCGCATAGCGTACGCTTGGTTGTGAAAAGTTATAAAAACCAAACGCGCCGTTATCGAATGCTCCGGCAATATCCAGTTCCAGGGCGCCGTCCACAAGCACGCGAATAAACGTTGCGGTAAAGTCGATCTGGAAGGAGTAAGTTGTATTGTCCGCCCAACCGACATTGCCGAGATTGGTCGCCCGCGCCAACAATTGAACGCTGCCGACATGGTCCCATGCGTCCGCGGCCGTGTTGGTTCCGCTGGCTTGTATGGGGCCGGTTACACGGGAAATAGAGAGCCCTTCGTCCCATCCGCCCTGGGTTCCTTGTTTCCAGTCGACCAGGATATAATCCGTGTCCGAATTGCCGTTGATATCGCCTTGTGTGTAGCCAAGCACGAAGCCGATAAAATCGTTATCTCCCGTCGTCTCAACCGTGATCTCACCAGCCAGCGACAGCCCTTGGCTGTCTGTACCGTTATGAAAGACTGTCGGCGCGCTGTTCAGGCTCTGAAACACGCTGTTATTATCGCCAGCGACGGTCCAGTTGCCGCCGCCGTCAACGGTCCAAGTTGATAAATCCACCGGCGCGGCGGTGGCCGCAGTTGTTGTAAAGATTGCTGCAGC
Source organism: Hyphococcus sp. (assembly GCA_021776395.1). GTDB lineage: Bacteria > Pseudomonadota > Alphaproteobacteria > Caulobacterales > Parvularculaceae > Hyphococcus. The sequence continues at coordinate 7,093 of JAJFFZ010000141.1, forward strand.
TACGGCAGCAATCGGTATACGGATACTATACATTGAAAGATCCCCCTTCATGAGATGTATCGTCCCAAATACATTAACACATATTAACCATTCACCGCAACCGTTATGTTATAACTTAAAATACCCCCTTTCCTGTAGATGCACGACTATCGCATCGGCGGCGTCGGCGGCGGAGACACTGGACGTATCAATATCAATCTCCGCATGTTGCGGCGCTTCATAGGCTGAATCGATGCCGGTGAAGTTTTTGATCTCGCCGCGCCGAGCCTTGGCGTAGAGCCCTTTAACGTCGCGTTGTTCGCAGACTTCCAGCGGTGTGGAGATATAGACTTCGATAAATTCTCCGTCCTCCAACAATTCGCGCGCCATGCGCCGCTCGCTCTGGAACGGCGAGATGAACGAAACACAGACGATTAGGCCGGCGTCGGCCATCAGTTTAGCGCTTTCTGCAACCCTGCGGATGTTTTCAATGCGGTCAGCATCGGTAAAGCCGAGGTCTTTGTTGAGGCCGTGGCGGACATTGTCGCCATCGAGCGTATAGGTGTGGCGGCCGAGGTCGTGGAGGCGCTTTTCAACCAGGTTGGCGACGGTTGATTTGCCGGAACCGGAAAGCCCGGTGAACCAAAGGACGCAAGGACGCTGATGTTTGGCGTTGGCGCGCGCTGTTTTGTTAATGTCGAGGTCTTGCCAGTGAACATTTTGGGCGCGCCGCAGCGAGAAATCGATCATCCCGGCGCCGACTGTCGCGTTGGTGCGCTTGTCAATCAAAATGAAAGAACCGGTGCGGCGGTTATCGGTGTAGGGATCAAAGGCGATCTGTTGCGACAGGTTGAAATTGCAAAACCCAACCTCGTTGAGCTCCAGCGTCTTGCCGGACATATGCTCCAGCGTGTTGACATTGACCTTGTGTTTGAGCTCGGTGATCGTCGCCGGGACGATGCGATTTGCAGTCTTCACCAAATATTGCCGCCCGGGGAAGAGTTTTTCCTCCGCCATCCATAAAAGATGCGCAGCGAACTGATCGGTCTGTTCCGCCGGCGCGGCGCCGGCGCAGATGATGTCGCCGCGCGAGATATCAATTTCGTCTTCGAGCGTCAGCGTCACCGCCATATCGGCGCCGGCCTTATCGAGATCGCCGTCCATCGTTATTATCCGCGCAACCCGGGAGCGTTTGGCCGAGGGCAGCACGACGATGTCGTCGCCCGGTTTGACGGTTCCGCTGGCGATGGTTCCGGAAAAGCCGCGAAAATCAAGGTCCGGCCGGTTCACCCATTGCACCGGCATGCGCAAGGGTTGGTTGTCATCCGCCACCGACAGATTAACAGTCTCAAGATAAGGCATCAGCGCGGCGCCATTATACCATGGCGTATGCGGACTTTTGGTGAGGATATTGTCGCCGTCCAGCGCCGATAGCGGCATGATGGCGGTGGATTGAAACCCCAACGGTTCGGCAAAGGCGCGATAGGCGCTTTCAATTTCGCGGAAGGTTTTTTCAGAATAACCGACCAGGTCCATCTTGTTGACGGCAACCACTCCATGGCGAATGCCGAGCAACGAGGCGATATAGGAGTGCCGCCTTGTCTGGCTGAGGACGCCGCGGCGCGCATCGATTAAAATGACAGCGAGGTCGGCGGTTGAGGCCCCGGTCGCCATATTGCGGGTATATTGCTCATGGCCCGGCGTATCGGCGACGATGAATTTGCGCTTTTCGGTGGAGAAAAACCGGTAGGCGACATCGATGGTGATGCCCTGTTCGCGCTCGGCGGCGAGACCGTCCACCAGCAGCGCAAAGTCGATTTTCTCGCCCTGCGTGCCGTGCTTTTTGGTGTCGCTTTCAAGCGCGGCGAGCTGGTCGTCATAGAGCAGTTTTGAATCGTAAAGCAGCCGCCCGATCAGCGTCGATTTGCCGTCATCAACGCTACCGCAGGTGATGAACCGCATCAGGCCTTTGCGCTCATGGGCGGCGAGATAATCGATGACATTGTCGTCGGCGGTGAGGGGAGCGTTGGCCATTTTAGAAATACCCCTCTTGCTTTTTCTTCTCCATCGATGCGGACTGATCGTGATCGATCACCCGTCCCTCGCGCTCGGAGTTTCGCGCGGTCAGCATTTCGGAGATGATGTCCGGCAGCGTTGCGGCGTCGGATTTTACCGCGCCGGTTAAGGGGTAGCACCCTAATGTGCGAAAGCGCACGGTTTCCATCACCGGTTGCTCGCCGTTGTTTAACGGCATGCGCTCATCATCCACCATAATCATAACGCCGTCGCGCTCCACTACCGGGCGCTTTGCCGCATAATATAATGGCACGATGGGGATCGCCTCGCGGTAGATATATTGCCAGATATCAAGCTCGGTCCAGTTCGATAGCGGAAAGACGCGGATCGATTCTCCCTGATTGATCTTTGTGTTGTAAATATTCCAAAGTTCGGGGCGCTGGTTTTTCGGATCCCAGCGATGCTCCGCAGAGCGGAACGAGAAGATGCGCTCCTTTGCGCGGGATTTTTCTTCGTCGCGCCGGGCGCCGCCAAAGGCGGCATCGAAGCCGTATTTGTCGAGCGCCTGTTTCAGCCCTTGGGTTTTCATCACATCTGTATGGATTTGTGAACCATGCGTGAACGGATTAATTCCTTGCGCGACGCCTTCCGCATTGGTGTGGACAATCAATTCGAGCCCGAGGCGTTTGACCGTTTCATCGCGAAACGCGATCATCTCTTTAAATTTCCAGGTCGTGTCCACATGCATAAGCGGGAAGGGCGGCTTGGACGGGTAGAACGCCTTCATCGCCAGATGCAGCATCACGGCGGAATCCTTGCCGACGGAATAAAGCATCACCGGTTTTTCCGCTTCCGCGGCAACCTCGCGCATGATGTGGATGCTTTCCGCTTCGAGCCGGTCGAGATGGGTCATTGCATGGGCGGACAAAACGTCAGGCTTGGGGGTAACGGCGACCGATCGTGGCTGATCTTTCGCCGCATAACTCAGCTCAAGCTCGGCGAGGCGCTGCCGCGCCGTCTCCAGGGTTTTCAGCGTGCACTGCCCGCCAGCTTTCAGCCGGGCGAGCCCCTTGCCGTCGTTCAACAGTTTGCGCGAGATAGTCGAGAGCGATAGCCCCGCCTGGTCGGCAATCTTCTCAGCGCGGGCGACGAGGTCGGAAATTTCAGTCATATCGGGACGATTCCCATGAATTCTTTGAGTTACGCATTCAAATACATAATCGTGGGTCGATTTCAACGCAATAATGCTAATATAGCGCCAAGATTAGCTGATGGGCGGAAATCGTCCCACGATTTAACTTCCATCCTGCGGCGTCCTGTCTCGTTGCTTTTATGCTGTTTAATTCTGATATTTCTGTTATGACAGAAATTACAGATAAGACTATAAAACTAACCCCGGCGATCGAGCGTTTCGTGTTGCACTGGGGCGATCTTGGCGGTTCCTGGGGCGTCAATCGGTCCGTCGCGCAAATTCATGCCTTGCTGCTGATTAGTGAAAAGCCGCTGACGGCGGAAGAAATCGCGACGACGCTCGGCCTTGCCCGTTCAAATGTATCCAACTCCATGCGCGATCTGCTGGCCTGGGATCTGGTTCGGCGCGCGCCAATCCTTGGCGACCGCCGCGATCATTTTGAAGCGGAAGGCGATGTCTGGGAAATGGTGAGCAAGATTGTCGCCATGCGCAAAGCGCGAGAGCTTGATCCCGCTGCGGAAGTGTTGCGCGCATGTCTTGCCGAGGCGCAGTGCGATCGTTCTGTATCGCCGCTGGCGGTCAAACGGCTCAAAGAGCTCCAGGCGCTCGTCGATACGCTGGACGACTGGTATGAGCAGATGAACGCCATTCCAAAATCAAAACTCCTGCCACTGATTAAAATGGGAACAAAAGCGGTCGATCTCCTGACGCCATTTTTGGGAAAGAAGGAAAAAGACAAAAGCTAGTTGCGTTTCAACTCAACGCGCTTCGGCGCCAACCAAGGAGACGTATCATGGCCTATGACGCTATTGCAGCTGACGCAAAACCCGGCGGTCCTGTCTCTTCATTACAAACGCAAGTGAACACTGGTGCGGCGCAATGGCTTGCCTATATGGCCGCTGCGCCGCTTATGATTGCTGCGCTTATAATCGTGGCGAATGAAGACATGGCGATGGCTTGCGCCTATTTTATGAGCCTTTATGGCGCGGCGTTGTTAATTTTTTTCGGCGGCGTGCGCTGGGGCGTTGCGATTATGAGGCCGGAAGGCCCCACCATGCGCGCGCTGTTGGGTGCGGCGTTGCCAATGTTGGCGGCGCTGCCGCTATTGGCGCCAAGCGCGCAAATGCTCTGGAAATTTCCGGTCATTATGGCGCTGATGGCTTTACTGCTCGTCGACGACCTCTACGCGACCCGCCGCGGCTCCGGCGCGCCGGCATGGTATTTGAGCATCCGCCTGCCGCTCACTGTGTTGATTGAAATGGCGTTTTTGGTGGCGCTGGTGGGGATGTGATCGGCGTGATGCTGGCGTTGGCGTGAAAACTTGGCTAACGCCAGCCTATGGACTTCGATCTGTGGAAACTCATCCTTCTGTTCATCGCCGGCATCGCCTCCGGCTGGATAAATGTGCTCGCCGGCGGCGGGTCTATCCTCTCTGTACCGATTATGGTGTTTCTTGGGCTGCCGGGACCGGTGGCCAACGGCACCAACCGTATCGGCATCATCGCGCAGAATGCGATGGCGGTGTGGGGGTTCTTTCGCAAAGGATTTTCCGATTTTAAGCTCAGCGCGTCGCTAGCCGCATGCGCGTCGGTTGGCGCCTATTACGGCGCCAATGTTGGCGTAAAGCTTGAGGGCGTGTGGTTCGAGCGTACGCTGGCGCTGATTATGCTCGGTATTCTGGTGATCATGATGACCGGCGCCGGGCAAAAACCAACCGAGGCGGGCGGCAAACCGCGCAATCTTATCCTCGGGCATATTCTTTTTATTGGCGCGGGGTTTTGGGGCGGGTTTATCCAGATCGGCGTCGGGCTGATCCAACTGCCAATTCTAAACCGCGTCATGGGCCTCGATCTGGTGCGCGCGAATATGCATAAGGTGTTTGTCGCGCTGGTGTTCTCTTTCGTGTCGCTTGGCGTTTATGCGGCGAATGTCAAAATTGAATGGACACTGGGGCTGGCGCTGGCGGCCGGATATGCGATTGGCGGCTGGCTAGGCGCCAACGCTGCGGTCGCCAAGGGCGAGGCTCTGATAAAGCGGGTTTTTTATGTGGCGCTCGTGGCGATGGCCGTTAAGCTGTTGTTTTTCTGAGTTAAGTTTTCCAGAGGCGTTGTGACGCCGGTTTTCCCCATGGACAGCCTGTCGCAGCGGGCCCATGGAGGGCGCGAATGATTTGGGTCGCGAGCCCGGCCCCACAGCACATATCAAAACGAGGTCTTTTCCATGATCACCCATGACGTTCACGCCCACCGTTCAAAAGACAATCTTGCGCGTGAGGACCAACTCGCCTGGAAGATTGCCGCGGTTGCAACTGATGCTGTGGAAGTTGACGCTGAGGCGACCGACATGATCATCAACCGCATCATCGACAACGCGTCGGTGGCGATAGCCTCGCTCAATCGCGGACCGATCAAGTCGGCGCGGGCGATGGCGAATGCGCATATGCGGCCCGGCGGGGCGACGCTGTTTGGCGCACCGGCTGATCATAAGGTTTGCGCTGAATGGGCCGCCTGGGCGAACGGCACGGCGGTGCGCGAGCTTGATTTTCACGATACGTTTCTGGCGGCTGATTACTCCCATCCCGGCGACAATATTCCGCCAGTGCTGGCGGTGGCCCAGCAATGCGGGCGCGACGGACGCGATCTCATACGCGGTATTGCGACCGGTTATGAAATTCAGGTCAATCTCGTCAAGGCGATTTGCCTCCACGAACATAAAATCGACCATATTGCGCATATCGGCCCGTCAGCGAGCGCTGCTGTGGGTGCGCTACTTGGTCTTGATACGGAGGTTATTTACCAGTCGGTGCAACAGGGCCTTCACACCACCGTAACGACCCGGCAATCGCGCAAGGGCGAGATTTCAAGCTGGAAGGCCTTTGCGCCCGCCTATGCCGGCAAGCTGGCGATTGAAGCGGTGGACCGCTGCATGCGCGGCGAGGGTGCGCCGAGCCCGATCTATGAGGGCGAGGATTCGGTGATTTCGTTTATCCTGGACGGCCGCACCGCACGCGACAAAGGCGAGAGCCCCTATGAGCCGACCTATCATGTGCCGCTGCCGGGACCGGGGGAGGCCAAACGCGCGATTTTGGAGACGTATACCAAGGAACATTCCGCGGAATATCAAACCCAGGCGCTGATCGATCTGGCCTTCCGCATGGGCAAGGAAATCGATGATTTCGACAAGGTGAAATCAATTGTTCTGCATACCTCGCACCATACGCATTATGTGATTGGCACGGGCGCCGGCGACCCACAAAAAATGGACCCGAATTCGAGCCGCGAGACCCTAGACCATTCGATTATGTATATCTTCGCGGTGGCGCTACAGGACGGCGAATGGCATCATGTGAAATCCTATGCGCCGGAACGCGCACAACGCGCCGACACCGTGCGGCTGTGGCATAAAATTTCCACCATTGAAGACTCCGAATGGACGCGGCGTTATCACTCTCGCGATCCCAACGAGAAAGCCTTCGGCGCCCGCGTCGTCATCACCATGGAGGACGGGCGCATCATCGAAGACGAACTCGGCATCGCCAACGCCCACCCGTTTGGCGCGCGGCCATTTGGACGGGCGGAATATATCGGCAAGTTTAAAACGTTGACGGATGAAATTCTCGACGCCGCTGAGTCTGCGCGCTTCCTTGATATGGTGCAGCAATTGCCGAATTTGACGGTGAGCCAGGTGCTAGCGCTGAATCCGGTCGCGCCAGTTGGGTATTTGGTTGAGAATGGTTTGAAGGGGATATTTTAGATTTGGTAGTTTCGCAAAACCCCCTTCGTCCCTTCGGGACACTTCCCCCGCAAGCGGGGGAAGAAACTGGTTGCGTTTTAAGGCTAGTCTTATTCCTCCCCCGTTTACGGGGGAGGTGTCAGCGCAGCTGACGGAGGGGGTATGGGCAACAAAAACAACACAACTGCGACACTCACACACTGGCACGCCATAATCGCCTCGCGCGACCTTTCCGCCTTGCCGGAAATCATCCATCCTGACGCCGTCTTCCGCTCGCCGGTTGCGCACACGCCTTATCATGGCCGCGAGGCGCTGGTGTTGGCGCTCTCAACCGTGATCGATGTGTTTGAGGATTTCACTTACCGTCGCGAATTTGCAGCCGAGGGCGGCAAAGACGTTGTTCTGGAATTCAGCGCCAAAGTTAGCGGCAAGAAACTCAAGGGCGCTGACTTCATCAAGTTTGACGATGACGGGTTGATCGTCGAATTCGAGGTGATGATCCGCCCTGCCAGCGGTTTGATGGCGTTAGGCGAGGAAATGGGCAAGCGTGTCGGTACGAAGCTCAAAGAATATTCGTAGCTCAATAAATTGGAGAAAAGAATGCTTGCTTACTCAATGGTTGGATCAAATGATCTGGACAAGGCGCGGAAATTTTATGGCGCGTTACTCGCCGATCTTGGCGCGAAAGAAGTGATGGTTCGCCCCGATGGCGGCGCGGTGTTCTTCGGCACACAGCCGGGACAACCTATGTTTGCGTTGTGCAAACCCCATGACGGCGATAGCGCCGCGCCTGGCAATGGCAATATGCTCGCAATTAGCGTAAAGGATGCCGCGCAAGTTAAGGCGATGTACGATAAAGCCATATCGCTTGGCGCCACCTGCGAAGGCGAACCGGGACCACGGCTGGATGGTATGGTTTCGTGCGGTTATGTGCGCGATCTTGATGGCAATAAACTGAATTTCTTCTGTATGGGTAGTTAATCTTACGTGACATCACCGATCTCTCCAGAAACGGATGCCCGCATCCGCAAAAGTTTTGCGCGCCAGGGCTTTATGGAAAAGCTCGGCGTTGAGTTGCGCGGCCTTGGGGCCGGCATGTGTGAGCTGGCGGTTGCGTTTGACGAGACGCTGACCCAGCAGCACGGCTTTTTCCATGCTGGCGTCGCCGCGACGCTGGCCGACAATGCGGCCGGCTATGCCGGCTATTCGGTGATGCCGGAAGGTTCCACGGTGCTGACGACGGAGTTTAAAATCAACCTCCTGGCGCCGGCGCGCGGCGAGATGATGCGCGCTCGCGCGGTAGTGATTAAGCCGGGGCGAACCTTGGTGATTGTGCGTTCGGAGGTTTATTGCAGCGCCGGCGGCGAGGAAACACATGTTGCAACGGCGCTGGTGACGACTATGTGTCTACTAGACAAAAGCGACATGCTAAAATCCAATTCTGAAAGGGCGACAACATGAATATTAAAGGATTAGCGGCTGGTCTCGCCATTGGGCTGGCTATCGGCGTCGGCACGAGCAACATCGCGGTCGGCATTGGCGTCGGTATCGCGCTAGCGGCCGCGCTCAGCCAGCTATTCAACAACAAGCAAAAATCTGAGCAAAACCCGGACAAAGAATAATTATGCTTTTCACAACAAAATCCCCCGCTGAAAAACGCGCCGATTTCCGTAAAGGGCTCGCCTCAGGCAAGCTGTTGCAGTTTCCCGGCGCCTTCAACCCGCTCTGTGCACAGATGATTGAGCGTAAGGGCTTCGACGGGGTTTATATTTCTGGCGCGGTGATGTCCGCTGACCTTTGCCTGCCCGATATCGGCATTGCAACGATGACAGAGTTTGAGACCCGCGGCCGGCAGATTGCGCGGGTGACGGACTTGCCGGCGTTTATCGATATCGACACCGGCTTTGGCGAGCCGATGGCGGCGGCGCGTACGGTGCGGTCGATGGAGGAGGCGGGGCTTGCCGGTTGTCATATTGAAGATCAGGTGATGCCCAAGCGTTGTGGGCATCTGGACGGTAAGGAGATCGTCTCCACTGAGATTATGATCCAGCGCGTCAAAGCTGCTGCGGAAGCTAAGCGAGATCCGAATTTCGTGCTGATTGCCCGGTCCGATGCGCGCGCCGTTGAAGGCCTCGATAAAGCGATCAACCGCATGAAAGCTTATGTGGATGCGGGCGCGGATATGATTTTTCCCGAGGCGATGAAGTCAGAAAAAGAATTTGAAGCTGTGCGCGCCGCGCTTGATGTTCCGATCCTCGCCAACATGACCGAGTTTGGAAAAAGCCGGTTACTGAACATCAAAGAACTCGAAGCGCTTGGCTTTAACGTCGTTATCTATCCAGTGACAACGCTGCGCCTGGCCATGGGCGCCTGCGATGTTGGGCTCGATGCAATCTTGAAAGACGGCGACCAGAACGGCGTCCTCGACATCATGCAACACCGCCGCGATCTTTATGATCTTTTGCGTTATCACGATTACAACAAATTCGATGAGTCGATTTATAATTTTCAGGTTGGCGATACGCCTACGGAATAGCTGCGCGTCTTTCATGAGGCCATGATGAGCAACAAAACCACTTACAGCATCAAAACCGATATCAGATTTTCACCGATGGAAAAATTTGATATCCAGGATGTCGTCGACGCCAACACCGACACATGGTTCAACCAAACGCTGGTTCGGATTAATGACAGCGTCCTGCGGCTTGGCGTTTTGGAGGGCGAGTTTCATTTCCACAAGCATGATAATGAAGATGAACTTTTCTATGTCGTTGAGGGAAATCTGTTGCTAGATGTTGAAGACCAGACCCACGCGCTTGGCCCGGGCCAGGGCTTTGTCGTGCCAAAGGGCGTGGTTCACCGCACCCGCGCGCCGTCGCGGGTCGTGGTGTTGATGACGGCGTGTGCAGATGTCGTTCCGGTCGGCGACTGAAGCGCCGCCGTTTTTGTACCAACGTATTGTTATTATTGCTATAATTGAACCGCCTTCAGGCCTTTCTTTCCACTCGGTAATATAGCATAACCCGGCGATTATGACTTTTGCTGCACTGCCAAAGCCGCCTTACTACGCCGTCATCTTCACCGCGCGCCTCGCGCAGGGCGCTGACGGCTACGCCGAGACGGCCGAACGGATGGAAGCGCTGGCGCGCACGATGCCGGGATATCTCGGCTTTGAATCGGCGCGTAACGAAGACGGGTTTGGCATTGCGATTTCCTATTGGGAAAGCGAAGACGCGATTGCGAACTGGAAGCAGAACGCTGAGCACCTGGAGGCGCAAAGTACAGGCCGTGCGAAATGGTACGAAGATTACAAGCTTAACATCGCAAAAGTTGAGCGCGCTTACGAGATGAAAAAGTAGCTGAGATGAGCAGATGAAATAGATGGCGGATGTAGAAATCAAATACGGCCTTGCCGGCGTCATTGCTGACGACACTGCGGTGTCGAAGGTTATGCCGGAGACGAACTCGCTGACCTATCGCGGCTATGCGGTGCAGGATTTGGCGGCGCAGTGCCGGTTTGAAGAAACCGCCTATCTCATCTGGAATGGCGAGCTGCCAACAAAATCCCAGCTCGATGATTTCAACGCCAAAGAAAAAAGCGAGCGCGGCCTTACCGACGATTTGATTGCGGTAATGCGGAAATTCCCTAAAGGCGCGCACCCGATGGCGACGCTTCGCACGGCGGTGAGTTTCCTCGGGATCGAAGATAGTGAAATCGAAGACCACGCCACCGACAGGCTTTATGATCGCGCGATCAGCCTATATGCAAAAATCCCGCAGATTGTCGCAACGGACTTCCGCCTGCGCAACGGCAAGGAGCCGATTGCGCCGGACAATAGTCTCGGCTTTTCGGAAAACTTTTTTCACATGTGCTTTGGCGAAGTCCCGGCGCCGGAGATTGTCAAATGTTTTGATGTTTCCATGACGCTCTATGCCGAGCACTCCTTTAACGCCTCGACTTTTACAGCCCGGGTGATCGCAAGCTCGCTGTCGGGGATATATTCCGCCGTCACCGGCGCCATCGGATCGCTGAAAGGCCCGCTCCATGGCGGCGCCAATGAAGCGGTGATGCACATGCTGGAAGAGGTCGGCACGGCCGAGAACGCCAAAGCCTGGATGCTGGACGCGTTGGCGACCAAGAAAAAAATCATGGGCTTCGGCCACCGCGTTTATCGTTCCGGTGACAGCCGCGTGCCGACCATGACCGCGGCGTTCAAGGACATGGTCGATATTATCGGCACGGATGAGGCGAAAATGTATTGGGAAATGTCGAAAACTCTTGACGAAACCATGGTTTCGGAAAAAGGCATCTACCCCAATCTCGATTTTCCTGCCGGACCTGCTTATTATCTGATGGGTTTTGAAATTCCGATGTTCACGCCGATCTTTGTGGTGAGCCGCATTACCGGATGGACAGCGCATATTATGGAGCAACTCGGCGACAACAAGCTGATCCGTCCGCTCTCGAACTATACTGGCCCGGCTCAGCGCGATGTCATAGCGATAGACAAAAGAGCCTGACCATGGCCGGCCAAGCCAGGACACGAACCAAGGAAGAAAGAGCGCGCGCGCAGGATGCTGTGCGCGAGCTCATTCGCTGGATTGGCGACGACCCGGCGCGCGAAGGCCTTTCCGATACGCCGCGCCGCGTTGTCGATGCCTATCTTGAATATTTTCAAGGCTATGAACAATGCGCGGAGACCTATCTGGAGCGCACTTTTGAACAGGTCGGCGGCTATGATGAGATTGTTCTTTTAAAAGACATCCCGTTCCACTCTCACTGTGAACATCACATGGCGCCGATTATCGGCAAGGCGCATGTCGCCTATCTGCCGCGCAATCGGGTGGTGGGCATTTCCAAACTCGCCCGGGTGGTGAACACCTATGCGCGCCGCCTTCAGGTGCAAGAACGCCTCACCGCAGAAATCGCCGACTGCATCCAAACAGTGCTCGACCCCTTGGGCGTTGCGGTGGTGATTGAAGCCTCGCATGCGTGTATGACCGCGCGCGGGGTTAAAACGCCGGGCGTTTCTATGACGACAAGCCGGATGATGGGTATCTTCCGGGAAGATGAAAAAGCGCGCCAGGAAGTCATCCGCCTGATTGGCGTGATCTGACCAGACTGGCAATTTAAGGAATACGAAATGGCCTATGAATGCATCCTTACCGAATCTGACGGCGGCGTCGGCATTATCACGCTGAACCGTCCTGATGCGCTCAATGCGTTTAACAAGCAGTTGATGGACGAGGTGACCGACGCGGTGCGCAAATTCGAAGCTGACGACGCGATTGGGTGTCTGGTGATTACCGGATCGGAAAAAGCCTTCGCTGCCGGCGCCGACATCAAGGAGATGGCGGGCAAGACCTATATGGATGTCTTCAAGGAAGACTTCATTACCGCAAACTGGGAAGAGGCGAGCCGGGCGCGCAAACCCGTCATCGCCGCGGTCGGCGGTTATGCGCTTGGCGGCGGATGCGAGCTGGCGCTGATGTGCGATTTCATTATCGCCGCCGACAACGCCAAATTCGGCCAGCCGGAAATTTCCATTGGCGCCATGCCCGGCGCCGGCGGCACCCAGCGGCTCGCGCGTTTCATCGGCAAGTCCAAGGCGATGGAGATGTGTCTTACCGGACGGATGATGGACGCCGAAGAAGCCGAACGCTGCGGCATGGTGAGCCGCATCGTGCCAAAGGGCGAATTGCGCGAAGAGGCGATCCGCGTCGCCAAGCAAATCGCCGGCTTCTCCCGGCCAATCGCCATGCTGATTAAAGAATCGGTCGATCGCGCTTTTGAAACCACGCTTTCAGAAGGCGTAAGGTTTGAGCGCCGGGTGTTCCACTCTGTGTTCTCAACCGAAGACCAAAAAGAGGGCATGGCCGCCTTCATCGAAAAGCGCAAACCGTCGTTTAAGAACCGTTGAGCCTTTGCGGCGGGCAGGGTGATCGTATTTGGAGTATTTATGGCCTAAGGCGGGTGGCTATTTTAAAACCGGAAGCACTACACAATGCCATCCCCCCAATGGGGCTATTGGATTCACATATTTGTGGATGCTGGATTCCCTATGCTCTAACGTTTCGATTTCCGTCCAACACTGCTGCCCCCTCCGTCTGCTTCGCAGACACCTCCCCCGCATGCGGAGGAGGAATTAGGCTGTGCTTTCGGCGAGGCTGTTCTTCCCCCGTTTACGGGGGAAGTGTCAGCGAAGCTGACGAAGGGGGTTTTGCGACGGTTCATCATGTTCTGATGTTTCAGCTTCCTTACGCGGCAATATGAGATGTGTGAATCCGATAGCCCCCAATCTTTTGTTCGCCTTCGCGAAGGGGAGAAGGAAATTATGCTGAACCGGTATAGGTTTTCGCCAATGCAACTTGGTGTAAGAAGGCCCACATGGACAACCTAGTTCTCGCCTTCGCGCTGATTGGCGTTCTCGGCATTGGCGCGCAATGGCTCGCCTGGCGGTTTAACTTGCCGGCGATTGTGCTGATGGCGATTGCCGGGGTTGTCGCCGGTCCGGTGCTTGGCATATTCGGCCCGCCCGGCGCTGACGGCCAGCCGCCGATGGAGGCGCTGTTTGGGGAGTTCTATCAGCCATTAATCGCCATAGCGGTCGCGGTGATTTTGTTCGAGGGCGGATTACAACTCAATTTCTCCGAGCTGCGCGGGCTCACCCGCGGCGTCGGGCGGCTGGTGTTTCCGGGCGTCGCAATTGCCTGGGGGCTGGGCGCGGGCGCTGCCTATTACATCATCGGCTTGTCGTGGCAGGTGGCGTTGTTGTTTGGCGGCATCATGGTTGTCACCGGCCCGACGGTAATCATTCCGCTGCTGCGCCAGTCCAAGCTCAATGCACGCCCGGCGACGCTGCTGAAATGGGAAGGCATCGTCAATGACCCGATTGGCGCCTTGCTTGCGGTGCTGGTCTATGAATTCATCATCTTCGGCAATGGCGGCCATGCATCGCCTGGGGAGATTATCGGCTCGATTGTGATGGCCTCGGCCCTCGCGGGCGGGCTCGGCTTTGCGATTGGGCGTCTTGCCGCTTCATCCTTTCGGCGCGGCTGGGTGCCGGAATATCTAAAGCCGCCAGTGTTGCTGGCGCTGGTGCTGGTTTGCTTTGAAACCGCCAATCTGTTGCAGCATGAGGCCGGCCTGTTGGCGGTGACGGCCATGGGCGTGACGATGGCCAATGCGCGCATCGCCAGCATTAACGAGCTGCGATTGTTCAAAGAAAACATCGTCGTTATTTTAGTCTCCGGCGTCTTCATCATCCTCACCGCCAATCTCACATTTGAGTCGTTTCGCGACCTTGACTGGTCGGTGGTTTGGTACCTTACAGCGATGCTGTTCATCGTCCGTCCCCTGACGGTATTCATTTCAACCATCGGCGCCGGCCTGCCATGGCGCGAGCGGTTGCTGGTCGGGTGGATTGCGCCGCGCGGGGTTGTCGCGGTTGCGGTTTCCTCATTCTTTGGCGCCGCCTTAGTCACGGCGGGCTTTGCCGATGGCGACAAGTTGATTCCGCTTTCCTTTGCGATGGTTTTCGTAACCGTCGTCGCCCATGGCTTTACAATCGGCCCGCTCGCCAAAGCGCTCGGTCTTGCCTCGCGCGAGCGTCCGGGGGTGTTAATCGCCGGCGCCTCGCCATGGTCGGTCGCGCTGGCGGCGAAGCTACAGGAGCTTGAAATCCCGGTAATGGTCGCCGACGCCAGCTGGCGCCGGCTGCAACCGGCGCGGCTTGCGGATGTGCCGACTTATTACGGCGAAATTCTCTCTGAGGTCACCGAGCATCACCTTGATCTTAATCGCTACGGCTATTTGCTCGCGCTTAGCGGTAATGAGGCGCACAACGCGCTGGTCTCGACCGACTTGGCGCCTGAGTTGGGGCGCGCGGCGATTTATCAGGTCAATGCGCGCGGCAAGGACGAGGAAGACCGTCAGGCATTGTCCTATACGTTGCAGGGACGCACCTTCCTGCATTCCGGCGCGCCGCTCGATGAGTTGTTGCGTCGCCACTATCAGGGCTGGATCTATCAGCGCACCCGGCTGTCCGAAGAATATCCGCCCGAACAATACAAAGAAGAGGCCGGGCCCGATCATGAGATTGTGCTGATCGTTCGCAAAGACGCAATTTTGTTCGCCTCTCAGGAGGCGCCGGTCGAGCCGGTGATTGGCGATACGGTGCTTGCCTATATTCCAAAGCCGCCGGAACAAACGCCAGAACAAAAATCTGAGCAAAAGTCTGGGCAAAAACCGGACGCCAGTGAGAGCGTCGAGACGCCGCCGCCCGGCGAGCCATCGCCGTCTTAACGACTGATTAACCAACCTTGCTTCGGCGTCCAGTTTAACGCCGCATTAGCCCTTGCTCGCTAGGCTTTGCGTGAGGAAATCACCTATGCCGGCGTTGAAATTGTTTAATCAGTCCGACGGCTCGCTCATCGCCGATTATGCATCGCGCATGAGTGAAGCGCTGGCGCGCCAGCAAACCGAAATCGAAGTCCGCGCCGCAAGGGTGGAAGCGGAACTTGCGATCAAAGCGCGGTCTGAGTTTCTCGCCAATATGAACCACGAACTGCGCACGCCGCTGAACGCGATCATGGGGTTTGCGACCATGCTTCGCGACGGTGAGCAATATAATCTCAGCGCCGACCAGCACACTGCCTATGCGGAGTATATTCTGCAATCAGCTGACCTTCTGCTCGGGCATATCAATACAATTTTAGAAGTCGCCGCGCTGGAAAGCGGCAGCGTTGAGCTGTGTAACGATGCGGTCGATCTCTGCGAGCTTCTCGATGGCGCCGTCGAGCGCGCGCGCATTCGCGCCGACGCGGCCGAAGTCACGATTGAACGGCGCGACGAGGGCGCGGATATTACCGGCTGGGGGGATGTTGAACGCACCGGCCAGGCGGTGGACCATCTGTTACAGACGGCAATTAGTTTGAGCGCCGAGAAGGGCCGCATCTTGGTGCGGGCCTGCACAGATGAAGACGGATGCGCTGAAATCGCCGTGCGCGACGACGGCGCTGGTTTGAGCCCTGAGGAAATCAAGCAAGCGCTTGAAGCCTTCGCCGAGCCGCATCGCGGGCTTGACCGGTCGTTTGCCGGCCCCGGCGTTGGCTATGCGGTTGCTAAAACATTTATCGAGATGCAGGGCGGGTCGTTCCACATCAAAAGTCGCAAAGGCCACGGCACGCTTGTGCGCATCGCCTTGCCGCCGCCGGACGCAAATGCAAAAGCCGCGAGCGATGCAGACGTCGCCGCGCAGCCAGAAAAATCCAGTTTGGAGAAGGCCGATGACGCCGCTTAAAGCCCGGGTGCGCAAAGCGCCAATCATGCGAAAGGGAAGCGCGGCGCCGACGGCGGAAGCCTTTGACGGTGCGTTTCAGGAAAAACCGCGCGTTGGTGCGGTGGTCTCGGTCACCGGCTCGCATGCGCTGGTGATGCTGGCGGAAGGAAAACCCGCTGACGACCGCGCGGCGCGCCCGCAAATTGGCGCCATTATGAGCATCGACGCCGGGTCGAGCGTCGTCCTGGGGCTGGTCTCGGCGATGAGCGTGCCGGCTCCGTCGCATGACAATCTGGGCGCGGCTACCGGCATAGTTGAAGTGGAGCTGATCGGTGAGTTCACCAAGCCAACCATCAATGCGCCGGCGCGATTCCGGCGCGGGGTCTCGTCCTATCCGACGCTTGGCGACGGCGTCCATGTGGCGACCCGCGACGAGCTAACGGCGTTGTTTTCGATAAACGGCTTTTCAAGCGTGCGCGTCGGTGCGGTCAAGCAAGATGCGCAAATACCCGCGACGGTCAATGTCGATGAAGTGTTCTCGCGCCATTGCGCCATTCTCGGCACCACCGGCGCCGGCAAATCCTGTGCGGTTGCGTTGTTGTTGCGCGCTGTTCTGGAACGGTTTCCAAACGGGCATATCGTCATCCTCGATCCGCATAACGAATACTCCAAAAGCTTCGAAGACCGCGCCGTGGTTTTCGACCCGACGACGTTTACGCTGCCCTACTGGATGTTGACATTCGATGAGCTGGTCGAGGTTCTGTTTCCCGGCAGAAGCGGTTATGCCGAAGAAATTGAAATCCTGGCGGATCTGGTGCCGGCGGCGAAAAAAATGAACCTCTCGGGCGCCTCACGAGCGGCGCATATTCGCACCGATGTGGCGGCGATTACCGTCGATACGCCGACGCCGTACCGAATTTCAGAACTCTCGACACTGATCGACAAGTCGCTGGGCGGGCTTGACGGTACGCGCAACACGACGCCGTTTAAACGCTTAAAAAATCGCATCGCGACAATTAGCCAGGATGCGCGATATGCGTTCATGTTCGGCAGCCTGACGGTGCAGGACAATCTGACAGAACTGTTGGGCGAGTTGTTTCGCATTCCCGTCAATGGCCGGCCGGTTAGCGTCATTGAGCTTGGCGGCTTGCCGACGGAAGTGGTGCAAGTGGTGGTCTCGGTTGTCTCGCGGCTGGCGTTTGAGTTTGGCTTGTGGAGCAATGGCGCGGCGCCGATCGCGCTGGTTTGCGAGGATGCGCATCGCTATGCGCCCGCCGATCCCAAGGAAGGTTTCGGGCCGACGCGGCGCTCCTTAATCCGTCTGGCCAAGGAAGGCCGCAAAGTTGGCGTCTCGCTCTGGGTCGCCTCACAACGCCCGACCGAACTTGACCCGATGGTCCTGTCCCAGTGCAACACTATTTTTGCGATGCGCCTCGCCAACCAGGCCGACCAGGAGGCGTTGCGCGCGGCTGTGCCCGACGCATCGACCAGCCTGCTCAGCTGTCTGCCGTCGCTCGGGCTTGGCGAAGCGATTGCGGTGGGTGAGGGCGTGCCGATGCCGACGCGCATTCGCTTTGATGCGCTGCCGAGCAATGCTGTACCGCGCAGCCTGATGGCGAGCTTCTCCGACGGGTGGTCGGTGGAGATGGACGACGACAGCTTCATCGAACGCATCGTCGAGCAATGGCGCGCGCAAAGGATGCTGTTGCCTGAAATTGAATAAGGTTTGGCGTGGTCTCCAAGACTTGCGGCGTACTATAGCAAAATGCATTAAATATGAATCGTTGCATTTTGCTATAGTCTTTTCGTGGTCGCATCGCGAGGCGCAAAAACCGGCGCCCACTTTTTACTCGATGCTCTAAGCTTTCGAAATCTTAAACCGGCAACAGCCGCCGCCGCGGACCATACATTCGGTGTGTTCCGGGCGTGTTCCGGTTGCGGCTTCAATCAGCGCGAGGTCGAAGTTGCAGACTTCCGGGTGTTGTGCTGCGAGGTGGTGGTAAACGCAGTTAAACGCCTGGATTTCTTCGCTGCCATTATCGTTGCGGGCGGCGCGCGCGACATAGCCAAGACTGGACATTGCGCTGGCGAGGTCTGCCGCCGAAACATCACTGTCGCGCCCGGCAAGTTGCAGCTTTAGCTCACCGCCGATTTTCTTGCCCAGAGCGTCAAGCGTGTTGCGCAAATCATCCTCGCCGAGGCGCTCGGACAGCACCCCAAGCAAGAGCGCTGAAAACCAGTCATAGCGTTTGGGAAATTCGTGAATGCCGTCTTCGGTAATGGAATAAACAAGGCTCGGCCGGCCTTTGCGTCGCGCCAGCGCCTTGCGCGCCGCCAGCCCGTCGCGTTCGAGACTGACAATGTGCTGGCGCACGGCCGAGCGCGTCACCGACAAGCGCGCGGCGATTTCATCGGCCGTCAGGCCGTCGCGATTTTCCAACAGCGCGCGCAAAATCGCCTGCCGGCCGCCGCCGAGTTGCGCATCCCGGGTTGAACCCGTTGTCATTGTCTTCAAAAAATTCAGCACGCTTAAATCAGCCCCAGCGATTTAAAGCTCGCATGGTGTTTGTGGCCGACGATGATGTGGTCGTGGATGCGGATGTTCAAGGCAGCGCCGGCTTTGATGATCTGGTTGGTCATCTCCACATCGGCGCGCGACGGCGTCGGGTCGCCGGACGGGTGGTTGTGCACCAGGATGATCGCCGAGGCGCCAAGCTCCAGCGCACGCTTGACCACCTCGCGCGGATAGACCGGCGTGTGATCGACCGTGCCGCGTTGTTGTACTTCGTCGGCAATCAGAATGTTTTTCTTGTCGAGAAACATGATGCGGAACAGTTCGGTTTTCTCATCCGCCATCGCCGCGCGGCAATAAGACAGGAGATCGTTCCAAGATGTGATGACCGGGCGCTTGAGGACGCGCTCCTGGGTCAGCTTAATCGCCGCCGCCTGAACGATTTTTAGCTCCTCGGCGACATTTTGCGAAACGCCTTTCACCTCGACGAGGCGATCAATCGGCGCGGCGAGAGCCTCGGCAAAGCCGCCAAATTTTGCGATCAGGTCTTTGGCCAGCGGCTTGACATCGCGGCGCGGAATGGCGCGAAACAAAACCAGTTCCAGGAGTTCATAATCCTGAAGCCCGTCAATGCCGGCTTTCTTGAACCGTGCGCGCAGGCGCTCGCGATGGCCTTTTGCATGGTCGGTAGATTTCGCTGCGCCGTCTGCCATTAGCTATAAGGCGGCTTATCAAGCCCCTTGGGCGAGGAGGTAAAAATCTCAAACCCGTCCTCCGTAACGCCAATGGAGTGTTCGAACTGGGCCGAGAGCGACTTGTCGCGGCTGACGGCGGTCCAGCCGTCTTTCATGATTTTCACATCCGGTTTGCCGTCATTGATCATCGGCTCGATGGTGAAGAACATGACGGGCTTAATTTCCGTGTCCGCCGCATGGTGAACCGCGCCCCAGCGGTCTTTATAGTTCGCATAATGAACGATGCTGGGGGCGGAATGAAACACTTTGCCCAGCCCATGGCCGCAAAAATCGCGAACAATGGAAAACCCCTGGCCCTCGCCAATGGTTTGAATGGCGCGCCCGATGTCGCGCAATGTGGCGCCGGGCTTGACCGCATTAATCCCCGCCATCATCGCCTCATAGGTGGTGTCGACCAAGCGGCGCGCCTTCACTTTTGGCTCGCCCGCATAATACATCCGGCTGGTGTCGCCGTGCCAGCCATCGACAATAACGGTGACGTCGATATTCATGATGTCGCCGTCTTTCAGCAGCTTCGGTCCGGGGATGCCGTGGCAGATCACATGGTTGAGCGAAATGCAGGTGGCGTGACGATAGCCGCGATAGCCAATGGTCGCCGATAGGGCGCCATTGTCGAGCACCATCTCGCGCACCAGATCGTCGAGCTGTTGGGTCGCAACGCCGGGCGCCACATGTTCCGTCAGCATGTCGAGGCATTGCGCGGCCAGCCGCCCGGCCTTGCGCATGCCGGCAAAATCTTCCGGCCCGTGGATTTCGATCTCATCGGCGCCGGTCTCGATGTCTGCGTCTGTGGCGAGTTCTGTCATGGGCGATCTTGCTTTGTTTAAACCAGTTCAATCTCTAGGCGGTTGCGAAGCCCTACCGCGCTGAGGCTGACTTCGCAATCATAGCACAATGTTTCAACACCTGCTGCAACCGCTGATTTCAGGGCCGCGCCATAGGCCGGATCGAGGTCCGCTGCGGGCCGGAACCGGGTGCAGTCGCCGCGTTGCACCACGAACAACATCACCGCGCGCCCGTCCGCCGCCGCGACCCGTGACAGCTCGGCCAGATGCTTTGCGCCGCGCGTTGTGACGCTGTCAGGGAATTCGGCCAGGCCCGGCGCGCGCGAAAGATGCACATTTTTGACCTCCACATAACAGGGCGCCGCGTGCTCGCCGCCTTCCAGCAACAGATCGATGCGGCTCGCCTCGCCATATTTCACCTCGCGGCGGATGTCGCTGTACCCGGCAAGTTCCGCAATGGCGCCCGCCTCGATGGCTTCCAGCGCGATCTTGTTGGGATTGGTCGTGTTGATCGGGATCAGGGTCTCGCCGATCTCAACCATCTCCCAGGAAAAGGCCAGCTTTCGCTTGTTGTTGTTGTGCTCGTTGACCCACACCCGGGCGCCTGCGATGGCGACGCCGAGCATGGAGCCGGGATTGGCGCAATGAGCGGTAATCTCGCGCCCGTCATCAAGCGCGATATCGGCGAGGAAGCGCTTATAGCGTTTTACCAGGCGGCCGCGCAGAAGAGGAGAGGGGATTTGCATTGGGTGCGTTTAGACGAAGTCGGGCAGAGGCGGCAATGGAGTGTACGGCTGTTCTTACCTCCCCCTTGAGGGGAGGTCCAAAATTTCAAACAAATTTTGGGGTGGGGGCCACGGCGATGCGTACCCGTCGGTATTTGTA
>JAJFFZ010000142.1 GCA_021776395.1 Hyphococcus sp.
CTTGCGATGATCAACGACCATTTTGAGGCCCGCGCGGAAGACGCCAAAGCCGCGCGGCCGCGCAGTTCAGAATTTTCAGCGCCCGCCTATCGCCCGCTTGACCCGGCGCTGCTTTATCTCACCCCGGATGAATGGCGCACACGCCTCGACAACGCCAATCTTCGACCGCTCTCGCCTTTTGCGCCGACGGACAATGAGCGTTGTTACAACCTCGCCGCTAAAGTCGGGCGCAGCTTTGCCGCTGAACGGGCGGCGGAAAAAACCAATGTGTTTGACGCCGTTGGTAAACACGCCCGTGCGCTGGCCGGTAGCGGCAAGAAGGCCGTCATCGCCTGCTGGTCGGAAGGCTCGGCCGACCGCATGGGCGCGGTGCTGGGCGATCATGGCGCCGGCGAGATTGTCCACGCCGATGACTGGCTGGCGGTCAGCGCCAGTCGCGCGCAATTGCAAACCGCAGTGCTGGGGCTCGAAAACGGATTTGAAACCGCCGACACGGCGTTTATTTCCGAGCAGGACATTCTTGGCGACCGGCTGGTGCGGCGGTCGCGCAAAAAGCGCGCCGAGAATTTTCTCACTGAAGCCTCAAGCCTTAGCGTCGGCGATATTGTTGTGCATGTGGAGCACGGGATTGGTCGCTATGAGGGGTTGAAAACCCTCGACGTGCAGGGCGCGCCGCATGATTGCCTCTATCTGGTCTATCACGGCGGCGATAAATTGTTTCTGCCGGTCGAGAATATTGACCTCCTGTCGCGTTATGGCTCGGACGATGCGGGCCAACAGCTCGACAAACTTGGCGGCGCCGCCTGGCAGGGGCGCATGGCGATGTTGCGCGCGCGCATCAAAATGCTCGCCGAACAACTTATCGCCATTGCCGCAAAACGCGCGATGCAGACCGCGGAAGCAATTGAACCTACCGTCGGGTCGTATGATGAGTTCTGCGCGCGGTTCCCGTTTGCGGAAACCGAAGACCAGCAAAACGCCATCGCCGACGTGTTGGAAGATCTCGCCAGCGGCCGGCCCATGGACCGGCTGATTTGCGGCGATGTCGGATTTGGCAAGACCGAGATTGCGCTGCGCGCAGCCTTCGCCGCGGTGATGACCGGGCGCCAGGTGGCGATTGTGGCGCCGACAACGCTGCTGGTGCGCCAGCACTTCAAGGGTTTTACCGACCGCTTCAAAGGCTTTCCGGTGAAACTCGGACAGCTGTCGCGCATGGTTTCCGCCAAGGAAGCCAGCGCCGTGCGCGAGGGTGTTGCGAGCGGTCACATCGATATTGTCATCGGCACCCATGCATTGCTGGCCAAGGCCATCAAGTTTCGCGATCTGGCGCTATTGGTCGTCGATGAAGAACAGCATTTTGGCGTCAAACATAAAGAACGGCTCAAAGAATATCGCGGCGACACCCATGTCTTGACGTTGACCGCCACGCCGATCCCGCGAACACTGCAACTCGCCATGAGCGGCATTCGCGATTTGTCGTTGATCGCGACGCCGCCGGTCGATCGGTTGGCGGTGCGCACTACGGTCGGCCCGTTTGATCCGGTGGTGGCGCGCGAGACTTTGTTGCGCGAGCATTATCGCGGCGGGCAGAGTTTTTACGTCGCCCCGCGGATTAAGGACTTGCAGCAGATCGCAGAGTTTTTGCGCGATGAAGTTCCGGAACTGAAATTTAAAATCGCCCATGGCCAGATGAGCGCCGGCGAGCTTGAAGATATCATGACCGCCTTCTACGAAGGCAAGGTGGATGTTCTGGTTTCAACCACCATTATTGAGTCCGGCCTCGACATTCCAACCGCAAACACGATGATTATTCATCATGCGGATATGTTCGGTCTGTCCCAGCTTTATCAATTGCGCGGTCGGGTCGGGCGCTCAAAACAGCGCGCTTACGCATACCTCACGACCAGCGCCCGCAAGAAGCTCACCGACGGCGCTGAACGCCGCCTCAAAGTGATGCAGTCGCTCGACACGCTGGGCGCTGGCTTTACGCTGGCCTCGCACGATCTCGATATTCGTGGCGCCGGCAACCTCCTTGGCGAGGAACAGTCCGGCCAGGTGAAAGAGGTAGGCGTTGAGCTTTACCAGCACATGCTGGAAGAGGCGGTTGCGGAACTGCGCGGCGGCGGCGCGGCGGCGCAAGATGTGTGGTCGCCGCAAATTAACGCTGGCGCCTCGGTGCTTATTCCCGAGAGCTATGTCGCCGATCTTGATGTCCGCATGGCGCTCTATCGCCGTCTCGGCAGGCTGGAAGAGGAAGCGGAAATTGACGGCTTTGCCGCCGAACTGGTTGACCGGTTTGGGTCGCTGCCGGCGGAGGTTGACCACCTGCTTGAAATTGTCGCCATTAAAATGATTTGCCGCCGCGCCGGCATTGCGAAGATTGACGCCGGTCCGAAGGGCGCGGTGATTACGTTCCGCAATGATAGTTTCGTCAATCCGGCGGGGCTTGTGGAATTTATCTCAGGCTCGCCGCATGATGTGAAATTGCGCCCGGATCAGAGATTTGTTTATCGTCAGGCCTGGCCGGGCGATAAATTACGGCTCAAGGGAACACGCAAGATTGCAGCGATCATCGCGGAGATTGCCGCCGAGGCGGGGTAGCTATGCCGTCAATATCTTTAAGCGCGGCGGCGACGCATTCTTCTATGCATAGGCCGGGTGCGCGCAAATAGGACTTCGTAACCACGTCGATGGCGTAAGGCGCCAGCGTGCGTTGATTGCGAAAAGCGGTATTGGCGAGAACACCGCTAATGCGTAGGCCAATTTTTGCGGCATCGTCAACATGGGTCGCCGGGCTGAGGATGATGAATTTTTTCCGCGAAATTCGCGCCACTAAATCTTCCGCGCGCGTCACCCGGTTAATCAGCCTTGCCGCATGATTAAGCGTTCGCGCGGTGCTGGCCTGGCCATCGGCGTCGGACAGGCTGGCTATTGTTAGCGACAAGGCCCTGCCGGTCTGGTCAGCGCGGGCGCATATCCTGTTTGCGTGTTCGGTGAGGAACAATGACGTAAAGGCGCCGGAACTGGCGTCGCGGATGCCCTCGCCCTTACAGCTGTTTAAAAACTGCCGCATCGACCGCAGCAGTCTGGCGCGGCGCGAGGCCAGCTGCGCCTTGGCGGCGAGCTCGACAGAAATCTGCTCCGCCAAAACAAAGTCCCGGGCGCCTTTGCGGGCATAGGTCGCCAGATCAGCGGGGTGGTCGGCGATTTGGATGATGGCGAGATGTGCGTGTTTGGGATGGCGCCGCAGAGTTCGGACAAAGGCCAGCATGGGATCGTTTTGCGCCGTCGGCAGGAAGATGGCGCAATCGAAATCATCATGTTCCAGCGCACGCATCGCCTGGCTGGCGTTAAGGACGCAAGTCGCGTCCCCGGCTATTGCGCTGACGGCGTTAACGGCGACCATCGCCGCCGGGCCCGGGGCGCCGGCAATCAGTATGCGCGGTTGCGCGCTGGTGGTTGTGATCACCGGGAATTCAACCAGCCGATTGAGCGTGGCGAGGCTTTTTAAACGCTCGCCGGTCTCCTCGGCGATATTGCGCAGGCGAATAATCTCCCGGCACCGCACCACCACATGATCGAGCTGGTCTTGCGCGGGGATAACTTCGCCAAACCGCCTGAGCGCTGACCGCACAGCGGCATCGAGGCCGGGATCGACCAAAAAGACCAGCGGCGATTCAGGGGATTTGCGCCGCAAGGCGCCGGCGATGGTTTTTGCTTTGCGCGGCGAGACGGCCTGGCGGCGCAGGTCAATTAGACCGACATCGGCGTTCATTCCAGCGTCCGGTTTGACGATGGTAAAACCGGCGTGATGAAACGCGCTCGTTAACGCCTCAAACGCCGCTTCATCTCCGGCTACGCAGGCAATCTGCGCCCGCGGCGAAATAGGCGAAATAATTGTCTCGCTGCTCATCAATCCCGCTCGTAACGACGCGCTTGTGCTGTCCGTTACCGGCGAACTCGCGCTGCATTGCCGCTATCATTCAAGATGCGCGCCGTTTCGGGCTTTTCGCCAATGGGTTGTTTGGCGGCCTGTTCACTCGCTGTTGCGGTGATAATTTTCGGCTCTTCGAGGCAGATATCGGGCTCGCCCGCGGTCGGGAAAGACCCGGTCGCGGCGCGCTCCTGATAGCAGGGCAGGGCGGCGAGGAATTCCTGCGGCTGGTTGTAAGGGCCCGCCTCACGATAGAGCTGCGCGGTCTGGACGCCAACATAGCGCCAGTGCCAGGGCTCGTAACTGTCCTCTCCCGGGAGGTAATTATTGTCCGGCGGATAGGACAGGATAAAGCCAAAACGAAACGCATTTTCTTCAAAGCACTGGGATGTGCGATCGCTTTTACGCATGAACCGGTCGCCGACATTGATATCGACGGCGAGCCCGGTCTGGTGTTCTGAAACGCCCGGCGGCGTCACCGTGCCTTTGGCGCCGATGCGGTCGAAAAGTATGCGCTGGGTATTGTAGGAACGGTAACCGGAACGCAACGATATGCGTTCGCCAGATTCATTGCGGCACAGCGAGATCAGCTGTGCCAGGCGCACCGGCAGGTTCGCCTCGCGCGGGTCGGCGTCCGCATCCGGCGCCAGCCGCACTTTCATCTCGTCGACAGACGGCGCCTTGCTGGTGGGCACGGAATATTCCGCGGTCGAGACAAGGTCGCGCGGCGCATATCCCTTTTCCAGCGGAAAATATTGCGACACCGGCCGGTTGATATAAGCGCGCCGGTCCTGCACGCGATTAATAGCGTAACGCTGCGCGCCGAAGGCGTCGCGAAACAGCCCGCGCATATGTTCGTAAAGCGCTTGCGCTTCGGTAAAACGGTTCTGCTTTTCGTAAAGCCCCGCTAGCAATTTTATGTAAAGGCTGAGATCCGGGCTGTTGGCGCCCTTGGCGCGTTCCTGGGCGTGGAAAGCGTCGAGGTATAGCTTTTCCGCATCCTCCAGACGGCCCATCTTGGTGTAGAGCGGCCCGAGAATAAGGGTGATTTGCACAGTGTCTTGATGGCCGACGCCCAAGACTTTTTTGCGTGTCGCATAAGCGGAAGACAACAGCCCGGCGGCGGCGTATTCAGCGCCCGCGCGCGCGCCATAAAACCCGCCTAGGCTGGCCATGTGATTGGTCGTGGCGAGGGTTTGCTCAAGACTGCCGGCTGTGATTTTATAGGCGTCGGCATGATTGAGGGCGCCGGCAAACGCCGTGTCCGCAGCGGCGACCATGGCGGCGTAATATCCGGCAATCTCTTGCGCGCCATTAATGTCTGATAGAACGGCCGCATCACCGGCCAGTTCAAGAAACGATGCATAAATAGACACCGCTTCTTCAATGCGGCCAGCGTTGATATAGGCTTGGCCAAGCTGGTTTTCGATTTCGATGCGTGTGTATTTATCGAGCGCCTCGCCCCACGGCGTCGACAATCCCTGGCGCATTAACTCAGCGCCGCGCTGATAGTTTTTTCGTGCAATTTGCGTTGTTGCGGTGGTTATCTTCAACGCGGCGACATCATTTTCGCTGGCGTTGTTCTTAAGACGTAATGCGATAGCGCGCTCGCCATGGGCGGCGGCGCGGCGCAATGCGCCAGTATCGACAAGCGTTTCAAAACGGCTCTGCGCCGCATCCGGGTCAGTCCGGATCGCGACATTGAAAACGGCGGTGAATATAATCGCCAGGCACAAAAACGCGCCTGAAAAATACGTAGGAGAACGCAACCCCATCGCGAACGGCCTTCCCCTCTGCCAACAAAACCCCAATACCAAGCCCAAGCCTAGCATCGAGACGCTTTCGAAGCGAGCCTTATGAGGCGCAAATTTTGGAGTTTTCTGGCTATGCGGCGTGGTTTTCGCTAAACGCGGCGGGAAACTTGATTGAGGCGGCGAGATTATGGACGGAGCGGGAAGGCGGCGGATTTTTCTGATGCGCCATGGGCATGTGGACTATTTCGCCCCGGACATAGCCGATCTGCGCGCTGTGCCGCTCACCGATGAGGGTCGCCGCCAAGCCGAAGCGGCGCGCGATGCACTGCACAATATAGAGTTCGACATTGCGGTCTGCTCCGGGCTGCCGCGCACGGTCCAGACGGCGCAGATTGTCCTATCCGGACAGGCAAAGCCTCCCGCGCTGATTGTAAGGGAAGGGCTGGAGGAGTTGAAAAGCGGGCGGATACTGGCTGCAACGCGGGAGGAGCTGGCTGCCCGGCTGGCCTATTCTTTTGACGGCGCAGCCGCATCGGGGGCTGCGTTCCTCCCTGACGGGGAGCTTTTCGTAGAGGCTCAGGCGCGGATCATAAGTGCGCTGGAAGCACTTGTTTTCAATGATAAATGGCGCACTGCCTTAATCGTCGCCCATGAGGGGGTGAACCGCATCGCGCTTGGCTGGGCCTGTAGCGGCGGGCTGGCGACGATATCGTCGTTTGAACAAGACCTTGGCTGTATCAATCTCATCGATATCGACGTCACCCCAAATAATACCGGCGCGGGCCTGCAAATTGAGCGTGTGCTCATCAAGGCGCTCAATGTCACACCTTATGATTTTCTCAAGCATGGCCTTGCGCGCACCAGCCTGGAGCACTTGTTTGACGTCGATTTTGGCGGCGCAAGGCCAACACGGCAGGAATAATGAACATCCACGGGACTTTGTGTCTTAAATTCGCGCCAGCTTTGTGATTAACTAACCCTTGGGGTAAATCTTAGGAGACTGAACATGTACGGGGTTAGACGCGGGATAAAATCGCCGGGGGAGTTCGGCGTCAGCGATATACTTGGGCTTGGGCTATCGGGTGCGGCAGGCATCGTTGCGGCATTGGTGACGGACTATCAGCAACAGGGCGAGGCTTCTGCGCTATTTACCATCAACCAGTGGATCGTTCAGCTTGGCGGCATTCTTGGGTTTTCAGAAATCCCGTTATGGATGGTTGTTCTCGGCATGACGACGATAGGCGCGGTCTCGATTTTTTATTTTCAGCCGATCACACGCCAGGGCGCGTTTGCGCAAGGATTTGGCTTGCTCGCCGTCATCATGACGGCAACGCCCACCGGCTTGGCCGGCGGCATTCAAGCCATCGGCAACGCATTGCCTGGATTGGAGCCGGCCGGTACGCACGAAGCCTCTATGATGGGCGGGCAAATTATCAACGCATCTTATAGTCCGGGCGGGGCGAGGCTCTATCAGGTCCAGCAAGGCCATGACCCGGCGAAATATGACGTCCACCTTCGAATTAATTTTCCTGACGGTTTTCCCGCCGATGTAGACACATTAATCCGTACAGGCGCCATTCGCGGGCGACTTCATAATGATGACACCGGTGAGACCTGGAACCTGTTTCGTTCCGCTGGCGGTACGGTCCGCCAGCAAGGCAATTCGCTAATTATTGAAGCTGGCGTGCCCGCGCGTTCTGCGACCGCTCGCTTGTGGGTGCGGGTTGAATGCAAAGGCTACACAATAGAAGAGCAGTCGGCGACGGCGACGCTGGGTGAAACTTTGAGCTGGTCTGTCGATATGCAGCCCTCGAAAACGCCGCTATTCCTGCAACGCTTTGGCAGGAGCTATAAATATTAGGATAAACGGTTCGAATTGCTGGCCCCGCTATATATGTATATAGCGGCATCGACGTTTTGGACGGGATGAGGAAAGCATATCCATTTGTGGATTTGACTGTAACATTGCTGCGGCGGGTGCTGTTCAGACTTGTGTTAGTTCTTGGCTGCGCCGCGCTTGTGCAAACGTCGCTTGTTGCGCAAACCGTTCCGCCAAACGAAAATGAAACGCCCACGCCCGCTGGCTCTGTTCAGTGGCAAATCGGGGTTGGGTTTATGTCTTCATGGGGTGGTGAAGACCCGTTGATTAATATTTTGAAGCTCAACGAGGACAACAAGGACTTGCCGGTCGATGTGTTCGACCCTGAGACCCAGACGTTTTTAAGCATTCCGCCGGCGCAATATAAGTGGCAAGAGCAGCTGACTGTAGGGCTTTTGCGCAATGGCGCGAATTATAATCCGGGTTTTTACGCCGGCGATTATATAATCGAATGGGACGGCGACGGTTTAATTGGGACCGGGCTAAGGGGGGCCGGAACGCTGGCCGTCGAGGGACCGAACCGCATCCGTGAGACTTATGACGGCGTCATCGCCAGTTGGGCAAGCGCTCAAATCACGGATATAGGCGATGCAGGATTGCGCAATATCCGCATCTACCGCGCCGAGCACGAAGCGGCGCTCAAGGCGGGCAAGATATTCAACCCCGACTTCGTCCGTCATGTCGCCGGTTATGACATCGTGCGCACCATGGACTGGAACGCTTTCAGGCGCGTCAGCAAAGCCGACGAGATTGCCTCCCTCGACGCACAATTTTGGGGCGGCAAGATTGTTCCTCTGGAGGCGCAGTTTAAGCTGGCCGAGGAGGCGGGGGTTTCCCTGTGGTTGATTGCGCCCAACTGGCTGGGCGCGCCGGACGGGTTGCTTGACCGCCTGGCGGCGATGAACGAGCGGCCCCAGTCCGAGCGCGCGACGCTGACGGCGGAGAATTTCGATGCGGTTGACGCCTCGCCGGAATGGGACAAATACGCCGCGATGGTTGTCGCGGCTATGGAGGCGACGCACTATCCCGTTGACCGGCATTTTTATCTCGAACTTGGCAATGAAACCTGGAACTGGGGCGGGGCGTGGAATCCCGCCACCGAGTGGTTCTGGGGTTTGACGCGCGCCCTGAGCGACAAAACCGGCGTCGCCTATCGCGGCAATCCGGCGCGCGGGGCTTATGGGTATTTCTCGGCCAGGCTGGCGGAGGCTTTCGCCAGGGCGCTGGATGGCGCGGGGCGCTCTGGCCAGCAATGGACGATGGTGCTCGGTGCGCAGACGGCCTGGGACGTGCAAATCATCGGCCCGCTGGAGGGCGTGAAGGACTATGCCCGCGAGCGAATGCTCGCAGATAATAATCAGACCGCCTTCGCGGGCGCCGGCGCTTTCAGGCAACCAATGTCACGCTATGGCGTGGCGACCACGGGCTATTATCGCGGCGCGTTTCACGATGCCGGCGGGGAATTGTTCGGCGCGTCTGTCAAGGGCGCGCAGGCGTGGCGTGCGCAATGGCTCGCCCGGTTTGAGGCCGACCCGGAGGGTCTGGCGCAATACCTCTCCGATTTCATGACCGACCCGCGCCCGCGCCCGCAAAACATCGCCTGGGTGGTCAGCCAGTCGCTCAAACATCAGCAAATAGCGACAAGGTTCGGCGCGCGCTATATCGGCCAATATGAGGGCTCCAGCCACGACCTGCTTGACGGGGAGCTGGCTAAGATTCCCGAGGTTGTCGCCTTTTACAAAGACTGGCAGGCCGGGCCGCGCCATGCGGAACTAATTCGGTTGCAGGCGGAGCAAATGCGCGCCGCCTTCGCCGACAGCCCTGATGGCGGGGGCGTCATCCTGTCCAACTATCAGCATTATTCAAGCAAAGGCGTTAACCCCAAAGCCCCGTGGATATTCAACACCCTGTGGGGAGAAGAAACAGACGCGGAAGCGGCGCTGGCTGAGGTGGTCGGGGAATGATTAACGAGCCGTGTTATTGGCTTGAGAAATGAGTGCTCAGATAGTCGTGAACCTGCTTTCGGTCATCATCATTCAAACGCGCCATGCCTTGCGTTTCCACCATCCAGTCAAGGATTTCATCCCATCGTTGCGCCGTTGCTTTTTGCTGCATGACAATGCTGAGGCTATGGCAAGCGCTGCAATAGGCGCTTACCAGTTTATAGCCCGCGTCGCGAGGCAGTCCCCAATAATCGTCGGACGGGTCGAAGACACTGTCTGCGCTGGCGGCAATTTCAAATGACGGATCAAGCGCATTAAAAGTAAAATCATATTGCGGCTCGGGACCCCAGTTTTGTGCAAGCTTTGCAATCTGCTCGGCGCGCGTGCTGGATGTTGTTGTTGCGTCGTTCTCGGATAAGATCGCAAAACCATTCTGGCGGCTGAGTTTTCGCTCAGCAACGCCCCAGCCGACAAACGCGATTGCGGATGCGAAAAACAACAGGGATATTCCGGGCGCCGATCGCATCATAGCACCGCGAACATGGCGATACGGTGTTGCATATTGTTCAAGTAGCCTTTTGGGTTCCATCCCGGCGTTGTCGCCGGTTGGGCTCGGCCCTGGCTGTCGCGCGCGCGCGCCCAAATTTCAAAATAACCAGCTTCCGGCAGGGTGACGCTGGCGCGCCAATGCTGCCAGGCGTATTTGTTGCCTGGCGGCGCAAGATCGGCGGGCATCCATGTGGCGCCAAAATCAATCGAAACATCGACAGCCGCGACATCGAGATCGCCGGCCCATGCGTGCCCGCGCACATCGATAGCCGTATCCGGGCGCACCTTGACGCCAGTCTGCGGATGGGTGATGAGCGATTTTACCGGCATGGAATGGATGATTTCCATATCCTCATCGGGAACAGACGTGCCCGGAGCCACAGGATAGGCCGGCACGCGATAAGATTTGCCCAGCATTTTCGCGCCGTCATGAACCCTGTCGCGCAGATTAATCCGTGTAAGCCATTTTTGTGAACACGACCCTGGCCAGCCGGGCATGATGAGGCGCAAAGGATGGCCGTTCAGCGCCGGCCTCGCCTCGCCATTGATCGCCCAGGCAATGAGGTTATGCGGGTCCATGGCTTTGGCGACTGGACCGCCGCGTGACAGGGCGCGCTTTTCGGGATCGCCGGAAAGGTGGGCGTCAGCGCCGTAATGGGCGGTGTAAATCGCGCTCGGCTTCACGCCCGCAGCGCCCAGAACATCGCTGAGGCGCACGCCGGTCCATTGCGGACAGCCGACCGCGCCAAACGTCCACTGATTACCCGACGCGCCGGGCTTGAAAAACTTACGCCCATTGCCGCCGCATTCGAGCTGTAACTGCAAGGTGACGGTATCAAAGCGCGCCTTGAGATCGGCGATGGACAGGTCGAGCGGGGTTTCGACCTCGCCGTCAATCACCAGCCGCCAGTCCTCGGCTGAGACCGTTTCCTCAGCAGGCGGAAGGCCATTATTGCGCACAAACAAACGTGCAGCCGGCGTGATGGCGTCATCGAGCAAGTGCGGCGGTGTTTCCATGTTGATCGGGCGATCATTCAACAGGGTGAGGCCGTCCTTATGCAACGTGGCCGGGCTGACGGTTTGCGCCAGCGCCACTGGCGCCAGTCCGGGCGCAAGGAACCGCACAAACGGAATAGGCGCCCCGAGCGCGGCGGCAAAGCTAACGCCGCCAGCGGTCTTCAGCAAAGCGCGCCTTGATGGTTTGTCGCTGCTATTGCCATTAGGAGAAGCTTTCGGTTCCGTCATGAATTCAACCTTTGTAGTGGGGCGTATGAAAACTCAAAGCTGGCATTATGTGCATGTGTTACGCCATCTGCCGCAATATCTGAATGCTGGGGCGCCGATAAAAAATAAAACCAAGCGCGCGAGCCTGGGCTCGTATGTGAATCGATAGTCATAATAGCCAATCGTTTGAATTTTTTATGCGCTCCTATCGGCGGTTTGCTGTAGTAGATCCTATACAGGCCATGCAAGACTTGGGAAGGCGCCGGGGTATTGAACGCGAATTTGTGATTTAACATAACATCGCGACCCTACTATTGGTTGTTCAGGCGATCCGATTGAGAATAGGGGAAAATCCGTGTCCGCACCGCAATTGCTCATTCCCCAATTACTCATTCACAGCAAAGACGACAATGTCGGGGTTGTCGTTGTTGAAGGATTAGCGGCCGGGACCGACATGGTCTGCGTCGTCACTGAAGATAATTCGGACCGTCGCATGACCGCGGCGATGGATATCCCGATCGGCCATAAAGTCGCGCTTGCCGATCTCAGCCAGGGCGATACCATCATTAAATACGGCGCCGATATCGGCCTTGCCATCATAGACATCGCCAGGGGCGAGCATGTCCATGTCCACAATATCAAAACCAAACGCTGGTAACGCAATGACGATAGCGGAGACATTCTGGGGCTATCGACGCGAAAACGACCGCGTCGGCGTGCGCAACCATGTGGTGATTTTGCCGGTGGATGATATTTCCAACGCCGCCGCCGAGGCGGTCGCAAACAATATCAAAGGCGTGCTTGCATTGCCGCATGCTTATGGCCGGCTGCAATTTGGCGAAGATCTGGAGTTGTTTTTTCGCACCCTCATCGGCATCGGCGCGAACCCGAATGTTGCGGCCTGTGTTGTCATTGGCATTGAGCCTGGGTGGACAAACAAAGTTGTCGGTGGGATCGCCAAGACTGGAAAACCCGTCGCCGGATTTTCGATTGAACAAGCTGGCGACATCGCAACCATCGCCGCCGCCTCGCGCCAGGCGAAGGACTATGTCCATTGGGCGAGTGAACGGGCGCGCGAGGAATGCGGAATTTCTGACCTCTGGATATCCACAAAATGCGGTGAGTCCGACACCACCTCCGGCTGCGGCGCCAATCCAACCGTCGGCAATATGTATGACAAGCTTATCCCCAAAGGCGTCTATGGGGTTTTTGGCGAAACGTCCGAGCTGACTGGCGCGGAGCATCTGTGTCGCGCGCGCGCGGCTACTGCCGAGGTCGGTGAGAAATTTTTAGCGACGTTTCAAGCTTATCAGGACGAAGTCATTGAACCCAATAAAACGTCCGATCTTTCCGATAGTCAGCCTACGAAGGGAAATATCGAGGGAGGGTTGTCAACGATAGAGGAAAAAGCGTTTGGCAATCTGGAGAAAATCGGCCGGGAAGTCTCCTATATCGATGTGCTGGGCCCGGCTGAAGCGCCGATGCGCGGGCCGGGAATGTATTTTATGGATTCCTCATCCGCGGCCGCGGAATGCGTGACGCTGATGGCGGCGGGCGGTTTTACGGTACACACTTTCCCGACGGGGCAGGGCAATATTGTCGGCCATCCGATTGTGCCGGTGATTAAGCTAACGGCCAATCCGCGTACGGTGCGCACAATGAGCGAGCATATTGATCTCGATATTTCCGGCGTTTTGCGCCGTGAGCTAACGATAGGTCAGGCGGGCGACGCGCTGATCGACATGGTGATGCGCACCGCCAATGGCCGAGTGACGTCAGCCGAAGCGCTTGGGCATCGCGAGTTTATTCTGACGAAGCTATATCGCAGCGCTTGATGATGGTTTGTGCTGTTCAGCAATGATATCAATCACGCCGATCCAAACTTGGTTTCGACGTCAATGCCTATGCTCTTGAGAAACGCCGTGGGTAGTATACCGCCCGCACAAATAATAACATCATCATTGGCAACCTTCTTTCGGGCGCCCTTCTTTTCGATCACGATATGGTCCGGCGTGATTTCACTTATGGTTGATTCCATAACCACTTTAACAACACCCTCGGCCTTTAGGTTTTCGACGCGTTCGCGATTGCGTTGACGCGCGCGCGAAAATGCGGCGCTGCGATAGGATAAAATCACTGTAGAGCCTGCTTGTTCGCCAATCTCGGCGGCGGCCTCTAAGGCGCTGTCGCCGCCGCCAACAATAAGGACGCGCCGGCCTGCATATTGTTCCGGGTCAATCATGCGGTAGACGACTTTTGGCAAGTCTTCTCCGGGCACGCCAAGCTTGCGCGGCGTGCCGCGACGGCCGATTGTCAACAGGACGGTTTTTGTTTTGTAGCTTTGCTTAGGTGTGACGACTTCAAAACCGCCCTCTATTGGTTTTATCTCTGAAACGCGTTCGCCATACTGAATGGCGATGCCGGATTGTTTCTCGACAGAGGTCCAGAACTCAAGGAGATGTTCTTTACTCGGGTCTTTCAGTTTAACCTTGCCGATGATCGGTAAATTCACCGGCTGCGTCATCACAAGTTTGCCGCGTGGATAATGCGCAACGGCGCCGCCAAGCGTTTCCTGCTCGAGGGTGATGCTTTTTAGCCCATGCTGTTTTGCCGCAAGTGTTGCTGAAAACCCGGCAGGCCCGGCGCCGATTATAACCGTGTCAACATAATCGCAATTGCCTTTAGCGAGTGAAGCGTGAAGCGCGTTCATTGCCTGATGGCCTTGTTCGATGGCGTTGCGGATAAGCCCCATGCCGCCGAGCTCGCCGGCGATGTAAATGCCCGCAACATTGGTTTGAAAATCAGCGCCGACAAACGGGATATCAACGCCGCGCCGCTCGGTGCCGAACACAAGCGAGATTGCTGATGTGGGACACGCCTTGGCGCAAGCGCCGTGGCCGATGCAGTGTGTCGGCTCAATCAACACCGCCTTGCCTTTGATGATCCCTAAAACATTGCCTTCCGGGCATGCCGCAGCGCAGGCGCCGCAACCCAGGCAGGCGGAAGGGTCTATCGCTGGATGCAGTGATGGCGGTTCTATTAAACCAGCCTCGGCGGCGGCGGATTGGACGGCGCTGGCTCTGCGCGATGCGCGATTGTTAAGATAATAATATGCCGCAAGCACAACGCCAAGCGGCAGGAGGTAAACGATGATCAGGAAGTTACCGCCCATAGTGCTAGTGAACTCGTACGCCCAGGGCTTGCGCTTCGGCGACGATGCGGGCTCTGATTTCCGGCGCATCTTCAAATGCATTGAGCGCTGATTTCAAATCTTCTACGGCCTCGCTCTGACGGCCGAGTACGGTCTTTGAACGGATTAACCGTATCCAGCCATCGGAATCGTCCGGGTTTTCTTTAAGGCGCGCGGCGAGATTAGCGACCATGCCCTCAATCATCGCCTGGCGATCCTTTGCGGGCCGTTCCATCGCCGCCATGACTTGCATAGTCGTTGGCCCGCGCGAGGCGGTAGTGGCCGTATCTGGGGCGGCGGCGATACGGCCATCAATATCGACGCCGGCTTCACGGGCTTTTTCAAACACGCGCTGGCGAAGGCCATCAACCCAATCAGCGCCGGCGGGAGCTGTGTTGACCATCTCAATCCATGTCGAGATCGCGCCATCCGCATCGCCGGCCTGGTCGAGCGCAAGGCCGATGAAAAACCGCGCGCGCGGGTCATCGGCGTTGAGCGTCAGTGCTGTGTTGAACACCGCAAGCGCTTCGTCGTTCACCAATCCGCCCGCGGCCCGCACCATGGCCTCGCCATAGGCTGATTGATAATCGGCATTATCCGGCGCCAGCGCGACGGCGCGTTTATACGCATCCGCCGCTTCGCCGTAGCGGTCCATATTAAAATACGACCAACCCAGCATCCGCCAGCCATCGACATCATCGGGATTGTTGGCCAGGCGCGCGACAAGGCCTTCGACCATGCCTTCAACCGAGTTCAGAGGCTGCGTAGTTGACGTCGCCCTGGGCGGCGCCTGGATGTTTGCCGCGCGCGCGATGTGGTTTGTTGACGCAACCAACGGGCTGCCTTTTACAGCATAAAGACCAACCCCGCCGGCGATCACCATACCGGCAATGGCTAGAGCTGTGGATGTTCGCGACAGGGGCATTTGCGCCTCCTTGGTTGTTTGTATTGATGATGCTTTCAAGAGCCGGCGCTGCGCCTCAACACGAAGTGCTTCGGCTTCGGGCGTAGAAATCACGCCATGGTCTTCTTCCTTGTCGATCTCGCTAATTTGCTGCTGGTACAGATGGGCGCGGCTGTTGTGATGCGGCGCTTGCGCCACTTTTCGTAATAACGGTGCGGCGGCAAACGCTGCTGCAATCGCGAGAAAAATCGTAAGCGCAATCCAAAGCATCAGGCTTGATCCTCAATGGCGCGTTTTAGCAGCGCTTCTTCCTCATCAGACAATGGCGTCGGCGCGGTGATGGTCGGTTGGTTTTTTGATTTGCGCAGATAAAACGCAAATCCGCCAAACGCCGTCAGCAGAAATATCGCCGGGCCGAGCCATAGCAACAGCGTGTCGGCCTGAACCGGCGGGCGCAGAAGAACGAAATTACCGTAGCGTTCCACAAGATAGGCTTTAACCTGGTTATCGCTGTCGCCGGCGACCAGTCGTTCACGAACAAGAATGCGCATATCGCGTGCAAGCGGCGCGCTGGAATCGTCGATTGACTGGTTTTGACATACGACGCAGCGCAATTCCTTGCTGATCGCACGCGCGCGTGCTTCGAGAACTGGATTGGCCAGCACTTCATCCGGCAACACCGCGCCCGCATCAAACGATACGAGCGTTGCAAACAAAACCATGATCGCGCCAAGCAGGTTGCTTTTCATGACGCCGCCTCTTCTTCTAAGGACAAGATCAAAGGCTCGATCACGTCCCGCCAGACATCTTCCGTAATTGGCCCAATTTGTTTGTATCTTATGCGCCCGGTGTGATCGATCACATAGGTTTCCGGCGCGCCGGTGACGCCAAGCTCAATCGCTAGCTTGCTGTTCTGGTCTTCGCCAACCAACTCGAACGGATCACCAAAAGCGGCGAGCCAAGCGGCGCCGTCTTCGCGCTTGTCGCGCCAGTCGACGCCGTAAAGCGGCACGCGTTTCTCGTCCGCAAGGCGCATTAATGTTGGATGCTCAATGCGGCACGAGATGCACCAGGACGCAAAGACATTAATCAGCGCGACCGCGCCTTTGACGTCGCCATGCTTAAAGCCTCTCTCCTCAGCGCGTACGGGTGGTAAATCGAAAGCTGGCAACGGCTTGTCGACCAGCGCGGAGGGCAGTGCGCGCGGATCGTTGGTGAGGCCCACGCCAAGCCCGACGCCGATGGCGATCATTATCGCTAAAGGGGCGAATACGGAAAGTTTCATCAACGCCTCCCTATTGCGCCGGCGCCGGCATTGCCGACGTTAAAGGTTTGCGAGATATTTTTGCACGCGCGCCAAGCCGGAAACGGCGATCACTTAGCGAGACAAAACCACCAAGCGCCATGCCGAGCGCGCCGAGCCAAATCATCGAGGCAAGGGGATGGAAATAACTGCGCACCACCCAGCCCGAGGCTTGGCGTTCGCCAAGCGCAACATAGATGTTGACGAAGGGATGGCTTCTAATCCCCGCCTCGGTGGTTTGTTGCTGGCGCACCGGGTAGAACCGCCGTTCGGACGATAACGTCGTTAGGGGTTTGTTGTTGCGTGAAATTTCAAACACGGCTTCTTCCGCCTCATAGTTTTGACCAGCGGACTGGATGACGTTGGCGAGTTTGATCTCATAGCCCGACAGGGTGAACGCCTCGCCCGGCGCCAATACGCGAATGTCTTCGCTCGCCCAGGAACTCATCGCGACGATCCCGGCAACGCATACGCCCATCGCGGCATGGCCGATCAACAGGCCATAGGCGGCGCCCGGTAGCGCGCGCGCCAGTCGAACGGATTGCATGAGCTCCGCCTTACCCAATTGCACGCGTTGTGCAAACGCCGCGAGCGATCCTAAAACCAGCCATGCCGCCAGCCCCATGCCGAGGGCGGACAAAATGCTGCTGCCGAACAAGGCTGTAAAGCCAATGATTGCTATACCCAAAACCGCGGGCGCCAGTAATTTTGACGCCAGCGTATGCAACGTGTCCTTTCGCCATTTGAGCAGCGGCCCAATGGTCATGAAAAACAGCATCGGCGCCATGATCAACCCAAAGGTCAAGTTATAATAAGGCGGCCCAACCGAGATTTTATCATCGCCAATCGCATCGATAATCAGCGGATAAAAAGTGCCGAGAAAAACCGTCGCCGCCGCGCAGACGAGAAAAATATTATTGAGAACCAGCGCCCCCTCGCGGCTCGCCGGCGCAAAAGTCGGGCCGGCCTCTAGAGACGGCGCACGCCATGCGTATAGCGCAAACGCGCCGCAGGTTGCTACAAGGAGGATGGCGAGGATGAAAACGCCGCGCGCCGGATCAAGTGCAAAAGCGTGGACGCTTGTCAAAACGCCGGAGCGGACGAGGAAGGTTCCAATTAGGCTGAGGGCAAACGTGACGATCCCAAGCAGAATGGTCCAGTTGACCATGGTCTGGCGCCGCTCGACGACCATGGCCGAATGCAACAACGCCGTGCCCACAAGCCAAGGCATGAAGGAAGCATTCTCAACCGGGTCCCAGAACCACCAACCGCCCCAGCCAAGTTCGTAATACGCCCACCAGCTGCCCAAGGCGATGCCGATAGTCAAAAAACACCACGCCGCCAACACCCAAGGCCGCACCCAACGCGCCCAGGCGCTATCGACGCGGCCTTCAATCAACGCGGCGACGGAAAAAGAAAACGCCATCGAGAAGCCGACATAA
Organism: Hyphococcus sp.; assembly: GCA_021776395.1. Lineage (GTDB taxonomy): Bacteria > Pseudomonadota > Alphaproteobacteria > Caulobacterales > Parvularculaceae > Hyphococcus. The sequence goes on from JAJFFZ010000142.1 coordinate 18,123, forward strand.
CCGAGATATAAAAACGGCGGATGGAAGGCGAGGCCAGGGTCCTGCAATAACGGATTGAGATCGGCGCCATTGAACGGCGCGGGAAAAAGCCGGCTGAAAGGATTTGAGGTGAAGACAATAAAGCTTAAAAACGCAGCGCCAATCATCCCTTGTACGGATAAAACCCGCGCCTTTAGCGTCGCCGGTAAATCTCGGCCAAACTGCGCGACGCACCAGCCGAACAAGGCGAGAATCAGCACCCATAACAGCATCGAGCCTTCATGATTGCCCCACGTCCCTGCAAATTTATAGAGTAACGGTTGGGCCGTGTGCGAATTTTCTGCGACGGCCTTGACCGAAAAATCAGACGTTAAAAAGCTGTAACAAAGTGCGCCAAAGGCAAATGCGATGAACAAAAGTTGGCCGGCGGCGAAACTGTCGCCCGCGCGCATCATCGTTGCATCATCGCGATGGGCGCCAATTAACAGGATCGCCGATTGCGCCAATGCCAGCATTAGCGCCAGAATAATTGCAAAGAAGCCAAGTTCCGGGATCATCGCGGCGCCGATCGGTGAGAGGTGGGAACAATTATCGCAACCAAATAGATGATTTGGCAGTTAGTCAGGTAAAAAATTGTTAACAGAAACGTTTAACGATTGAATGCTAAGCGGAAACAACCTTTTCTTCGAAATTCAATTTTAAATTGCAGGTGTGGAGGGGCCGTCGATTATCTATGCAAGCCATTGTTAGCGAATCAGCTGCGCCAAAACCCGCGCCGCGAATACACAACGCCCTCAAAAAGCAGGCATCGCGCGGCGACGCCCGTCCGGCGCCCAAAGCAACCCCAAAGAAGCGGAAAACCGCCTCCTTCGGAACCACACTCTTTGGTGTCTTGATTGCCGTTGGCCTGGTTTGGGGGTGGTTCAACCGCGGCGCCTATATCACGGCCGAATCCGGCTTGGGTTATGTGCTTGGTATTGTCGGCGGCGTCGCAATGCTGGCGCTGCTGGCCTATCCGTTGCGCAAGCATGTGCGGTTGTTCCGTCTGGCGGGGCCAATGGCGTTCTGGTTTCGCCTGCATATGGCGCTCGGGCTATTCGGTCCGACGCTGATCTTGTTTCATGCAAACTTCAGCCTCGGATCGACCAACAGCAATGTTGCATTATGGTCGATGCTGATTGTCTCCGGCAGCGGGCTTGTTGGGCGTTACTTTTATACCAAGATTCACCGCGGACTATACGGCAAGCGCGCCGAAGCGAGGGAATTGATGACTGAAGCGTCGCAATTTCGTCAAACGCTTGATGAAGACATCGGTGGGGATATGAAAGACCGCATCGATGCTTTGGAAGCCAAAGCCTTCGCGGCGCCGAAGGGGATGCTCGATGCAGCGGCGAAAGCATTTATGGTCACGGCCCGGGCACGGCATCTGCATACACAGCTGCGCCGCGCCATAAAGAAGAATATGAAACCTGCAAAGCGCGCCCGCAACAAAGCTGTCATTGCGGAGCACCGCGCGCACCTTGCTTTTAGCAAGAGGTATTTTCAGCGTATTGAACAGGCAGCTGAGCTGTCGCTTTATGAGCGATTGTTCGCGGCGTGGCATATTTTGCATCTGCCGTTGTTCTTTCTTCTCATTATCACCGCGAGCATTCATGTCGTTGCGGTCCATCTTTACTAAGTCTCACCATGTGCTGATGCTTTGCCTGGCGGCGTGGCTGGGGCTGGTTGCGACTGCGAGCGGACAGACGGTTATCGAGCGTCTGGTCTCGCCGGGCCCACTCTCAAACGCGCATCAGGAGCTGCAAAAAGACTGTGGCGCCTGCCATGTCTCGTTTAATAAAGATGCACAAAACGCTTTATGCCTTGATTGCCACGAAGACGTCGCGGCGGATGTGCTAGGCCAGCGCGGTTTTCATGGCAAGTCCCCCGAGATTGATGGCAAGCCCTGTAAAAGTTGTCACACTGAACATGAGGGCGCTGACTTTTCCATCGTCAGCTTCGACGCCGCAGCGTTTGATCATGCCCTGACAGATTATGCTTTAAAAGGCGGCCACAGCGATGTTGCTTGCAAACAATGTCACTCGCCAAACAGGAAATTCAGGCAAGCGCCGTCGGACTGCGCGACTTGCCATAAGAGCGATGAGCCGCATATGGGCCGCTTGGGGACGGATTGTCAGTCGTGTCACAACGTTAATGACTGGAAACAAGTCGACTTTGACCATTCAGCGACTAAATTTTTGTTGTCGGGAAAACATCGCCAGCAAAAATGCCAGGCCTGCCATGTTGACGAGCGATATAAAGACCTGCCGTCGAAATGTATCGATTGCCACAGCGATGATGATACGCATGCGGGCTCGTTTGGCGCGGCTTGCGACGACTGCCATAACGCTAATTCGTGGCTGGATACGGGGTTTAATCATCGCCGGAAAACCGGCTTTGCACTGTCCGGGAAACATGCGGCGATTGACTGCAAGGCCTGTCACACGACGACGCTTTTCAAGCCAAAGCTTAAGCGGACATGCATAGGGTGCCATCGTGATTACGACCCGCATAAAGGCGGGCAGGGTGAGAACTGTAGCGCTTGCCACAACGAAACATCATGGACGAAAAACACGCGTTTTGACCATGACCTGTCGCGTTTCCCGTTGTTGGGGGAACATAAAAAGATTGAGTGCGACGCCTGCCATCTCAGCAAACGGTTTAAGGAGGCGCAGGCCGATTGTGCGGCCTGTCATAATGACGATGATAAACATAAAGGTGCGCTGGGACAGGATTGCGGGCTTTGCCATAATCCAAACGATTGGGCGTTGTGGATTTTTGACCATGATACGCAATCAGATTTTCAACTGACAGGCGCTCATGAGGGCCTGTCTTGCGCCTCGTGTCACCGTGCGCAAAAGCGAGAGGGCGTTTCTCAGTCCGGCGAGTGCATTGCCTGCCACCGGGCGGATGACAAACACCGGGGTGAATATGGGAGCGATTGCGCGCGCTGTCATACGACAGAAGATTTCAAACGAATCCGATACCCTTAAGGGGATATGATGACGTTTCTGCACACATAATATTCCCTCTTTATACATTACAAGTTTGAAATTATTTCCTTCGGTTTCTCACTATTAAATTCAATTAATAGGCGCGTTTATAACCTTTCTTATAAATTGAATTTGCATAGTCTGCGTGAAAACAATGCCTACAGATTGAGTTCATCAAAACCGCAAATGAGTCGCAGACACACGATTAATGCTCGCTAACAGATTGCATATTGCAGCAATGCATTGGCGAACAGATTGTCTTTCAGGGTTCCTAATTTTGATATCGACAGGAAAGCACTGCAACAATTCCTCCGGCGCCGTTTTGCGGCGCTTATGTTTGTTCACGCCATTTTCTAGCGCGGCGCATAGCAGGGTTATCCTCACTACGCTCGCCGCTCTCTTCCTTTTCGGTTTTAGTTCCCCAGCATTGGCGACGCCGACGCCCCTGCAAGTCGAGGATCATTTCTCTACAGGCTTTGCGCTGGAGGGCGCGCACCGGCGCGTTGATTGCGAGAGTTGTCACTTAAACGGAATATTCGCCGGCGCGCCGCGGCGATGCAGCGCGTGTCACAATGGTTCTCTCGGTGAAGGCAAACCGCCGAACCAGGTGCAACCCGGCACTGTTTGTGAGGACTGTCACCGGACATCAAGCTGGACCAACGTCTCCTTCGACCATTCCAGCGTCACCGGTTCGTGCACATCCTGTCATAATGGCGCGACCGCGAGCGCTAAGACGCCGACGCATATGCCGACATCCAGCATATGTGAAGACTGCCATGTCACATCCAACTGGACGAATGTCCGGTTCGATCATTCCGCGACTACGGCGCAGTGCTCGACTTGTCACAACACAACAACAGCGCCGGGCAAACACGCCACACATATCGTGTCGTCAAATATCTGCGATGACTGCCATGTGACATCGAATTGGGCCAACGTCTCCTTCGACCACGCTAGCGTCACCGGTTCTTGTGCATCTTGTCACAACGGCACAACTGCGACGGGCAAAACGCCAACGCATTTATCGACGACGAATATCTGCGAAGATTGTCACGTCACATCCAACTGGACAAATGTCCGGTTCGATCATTCCGCGACGACGGCGCAATGCTCTACCTGCCATAACGGGACCACGGTTTCCGGCAAACACGCGACGCATATTGTCTCGTCAAACACGTGCGACAACTGCCATATGACATCGAACTGGACGAATGTCTCCTTCGACCACGCTAGCGTCACCGGTTCTTGTGCATCTTGTCACAACGGAACGACCGCGACGGGCAAAACGCCGACGCATTTATCGACGACAAATATCTGCGAAGATTGTCACGTCACATCCAACTGGACAAATGTCCGGTTTGACCATGCGGCGACGACGGCGCAATGCTCTAGCTGCCACAACGGGACCACAGCGCCCGGCAAACACGCGACGCATATCGCATCCTCCAACACTTGTGACGACTGCCACGTGACATCAAACTGGACGAATGTACGCTTTGACCATGATGCCGTCACGGGAACATGTTCTAGCTGTCACAATGGGACGATTGCGACCGGGAAACACGCCACGCATATTGCAACGACCGGCCAGTGTGATGCGTGCCATACAAAATTAGCCTGGACACCTGCAAACTTCGACCATGATACGATTGTCGGGTCTTGCAACAGCTGTCACAATGGAACGACGGCGACTGGCAAACCGTCAAATCATTTCACAACCTCATTGCAGTGTGACGACTGCCATCGCACGACCACATGGTTCTCAGTGCGATACACCCATAGCTCGGCATCGTTCCCGGGCAATCATGGCGGCGGCGTTGATTGCCTTAATTGTCATACGACGAATTCACAAATCATCGCTTGGAAGTTCAGCGCCTACCAGCCAGATTGCGCCGGTTGTCACGCGGATGACTTCAAACCAGGCCCGCACAAAAAATATGAGAACCCTGATACGCCATACACATTGAGCGAGCTACGCGACTGCGCCGGCTCATGTCATATGTATACGGATAGCTCGCTGACGACAATCAAGAAACGCAGAAATAGCCGGCATAGAGCTTCAGATGGCGACTTTTGATAGATGATTCAATACAAAAACCCGCTGGCGCTGTTGCGCTTAGTCACTGCCGCTATCAGCGTTGCGTTTGCGCCGCATGCTAGCGCGCAATCGGTCAGCGACCGCGTGTTGTCACGCGTGCGCGTGAGCGAAACCAATAATTGTGCGGTCGCGACGATATCGTTCAATTTTCCTGTGCAAGCGACATCGATATTCCCGAAGACGCAAGGCGATCATGTCCGCATTAACCTGAAACCTATAGAAGTCGGCCGGATTGATGGCGGCGCGCTTGGCGCTCGCGAGGAATTACGCCCTCCCTCTAGCCGTAATGCTGCGATCCAGGAAATTCAGTATGATGGCGATGCGCCGACTGGGCCGGTGTTGACAGTGACGTTCAAGCGCAATCGCTATTTTGAGGTGGAGCAAAGCGCCGACTTCCGCGGGCTGAAACTTAAAATCGCGCCTAGGCCAATCGCTGAAGCATGTTCCGGCAAAGCCCCGCGACTGAGAAATGGCCCTGACTCCAAACGCAGCGGCAAGCGCGCAACAGCGCAATCCATTCTTCATTCTATGCCAAAGGCGATAGATATAAACGCTGTCTACGCCCTAAATCTTCTTTCGCAGCAACCGGAAATTTCATCATCCGATATTCCTAAACTGCCGGCGCTATCATCTTATGCCGTATACGCCACGCGCTTTGAAGAGGACGGCGTTGTATGGAACCGCCTGCGGCTCGGATTTTTCAAAACCCGAACCGATGCGCAGAAAACGGCAGACAGGTTAAAGTCAGCGTTCCCTGATTCCTGGATTGTCAGAACATCAGCCAGTGAACGCGACAATGTTTACAAAGCGTGGCTCGCAGAGCGTAAGGCGGAGGGACGAAACGTCGATCTTATCGCGCGATCAAAGCCCATTGATGAACTCCTCTCAAATGCAGATGCGGCCTCGCTGGTAACCGAGGCGCGCAGATTGATGACAGCGGGACAAACCGCCCGCGCCATTCAACTGCTGACCAAGGCGTTGACGTTTGAGGAAAATAGCGCTTCTCCGGATACGCGTGAATTACTCGGGCTGGCGCGTCAGAAAAATGGCCAGCTTGCGCATGCGAAAGCAGAATATGAGGAATATCTCAAGCGATACCCTGATGGCGATGGCGCCGCGCGCGTGCGCCAGCGCTTGTCTGCGCTTCTAACGGCCGGGAAAGCTGCGCCGCCGGAACTTAGAGACGGCCCCGCAACTGGCGCTGGCAAATATGTCAAACGGCTAACCGCCAGCCTTTCTCAGTTTTATCAACGCGACGAAAGCACCATAACGCTGGAGCAGCCAAACCTGGCTCCCGACCCGGACACACAGGTAAACCGCAATGCGCTGATTTCCGGCGCCGACATAACCGCAAGCATCAGTAACGACCGTGTTGATGCGAGCTTGCGGGTTTCCGCCACGCACACCAAAGATTTTGAAGATAGCAGCCGCGGCGATTTTGGAACCATTAGCGCGCTCTATTTCGATATCGCCGACCGGGCGACCCGGTTGGCGGCGCGCATTGGCCGTCAGACGAGAAGCACGGGCGGCGTGCTGGGACGGTTTGACGGCGCTCTGGTGAGTTTTGACGCAACCGATAAAATCCGGGTCAATGTCGTCGGCGGCGCCCCGGTCATCCGTTCGCGCGATCTCTTCATTGACCCGTCGCGGCGTTTTGTCGGCGCCAGCGTTGATATCAATCAAATTGTCAAAGGGCTCGATACGACGGTCTATTTTATTCATCAGAAGGTCGATGATTTAATTGACCGCCAGGCGGCGGGATTAGAGTTTCGATTTGTCGACAACCATCATACGGCGTTCGGTCTTATCGACTATGATACATTCTACGACACGCTTAACCTGGCGTTGTTCAATGGCTCGTGGCGGCTTGAAGATGAGACCACATTCAATGTCGCTTTCGATTATAGATATTCGCCGGCGCTGATGACGATTGACGCTCTGCAAGGACAGGGAGTTGAAACTATTTCAGACCTTCGCTCTTTGTTCTCTGATGATGATCTCTACTTCCTTGCAGAGGCGCATGCGGCGCGCACCACATCCGGCTCGTTTACGGTTTCCCGGCCGATCACGGAGAAGTTTCAGGCTAATGGCGGCATAACATTTTCCAACATGGCGCCGACCATTGACGCCGGCGGCGTTCAGGGACAACTGGGGACCGGCGTCGATGTGTTTTATTCGGCGCAAATTCTGGGGACCAGCCTGCTTACGGAAGGCGATTTGATGATGTTCGGCGTGCGTCTGGACGACACATCGACGGCCCAACGCTACGTGATAGACCTCAATACGCGCTATCCGTTCAGCCGTAAATTCCGCGTTAGCCCGCGTTTGCGGATTTCGCAGCGCAATTCGAAAACAGTCGACCAGACCCAGTTTACAGTTAAGCCATCGGTTCGTATCAATTATATACCAAAACGGTTATTTCAGCTGGAGCTTGAAGCTGGCGGGGAATGGACGCAAACCAATAATGTCCTCGATACGGAATATGTAAAAGGCTATTTCCTCATTGGCGGCTACAGGTTAGATTTTTGATGAATAGCTTTTTAAGCAAGCCAGGACGGAACCTGATTGACGATGTTTGATAAATACGAACAACTTCTTCATGACCGGTTGCGCGACCTGACGTTGCGCGGCGACTATCGGTATTTTGCGCGCATGGAACGGTCCGCCGGACAGTTTCCAACCGTCACCGCGCATGGGTTCTCTCCCGATTTCAGAGAGTTTTACCCGGAAACCGCAAAACATTTACCGCCGATATTTGAAGCGCCACACGAAACCGTTGTTTGGTGTTCTAACGATTATCTTGGCATGGGCCAGAGCGCGCTGGTTAAATCGGCAATGTGTTCTGCGATTAACGCCTATGGCGCTGGCGCCGGCGGCACCCGCAATATCGCCGGGACGACGAAGCTGCATGATGGGCTGGAAGCTGAACTTGCAGACCTTCACGGCAAGCAGGCGGCGCTGCTTTTCACCTCGGGCTACATTGCCAATGAAGCAGCGCTTTCAACGCTTGGAAAAAGCTTTCCCGATTGTGTGATATTTTCCGACGCCGACAACCATGCCTCAATGATTGCCGGCATTCGCCATTCCGGCGCTGAGAAAAAGATTTGGCGCCATAATGATTTGGACCATCTCGAACAATTGCTGCAATCAGCGGGGCCAGCGCGCCAGAAAATCATCGCCTTTGAAAGCGTCTATTCGATGGATGGCGATATCGCGCCGATCAGAGAGATCTGCGACCTGGCCGAGCGCTATGATGCGTTCACATTTCTTGATGAAGTCCACGCCGTGGGCATGTATGGCCCGCGCGGCGGCGGCATATCCGAGGCCGACAATGTCGCGCACCG
>JAJFFZ010000143.1 GCA_021776395.1 Hyphococcus sp.
CGTCAGTGATGGTCAGTCCTGTAAGCCAAATTGGCCTGTTTGAACCTATAAATTTAGGTTCATATTCTGTTGCCAGAATATCGCCAGGACGCCGCCGCCCACGTTTCTCTTCCTCAGTATTCAATTGTCAAAGAGCCTGGCCCCCGCCCCCTTTTCAGGGCTTGAAGACCTGCCGAATTAACCTCGCATTAACGAAACTCATCAATACCAAATTAGGCCGACAAAAAACCGACACTCCCGAGACCGCCCATGAAGCCTTTAAGTCCGGCCCCTGGCGGCCAATCCGGCCGCGTCGGTGAGCGGCGGATTTAGCTACCCGACACCGCCCTGTCAACGCATTATTCAAACTTTTTTTTGCTGAAAATTTTAGGGTGTTTTTCCCCAGTTTTTTCAGCAGGATTTTGCCGGCGCCAAAGTCTCGCCAGCAGGTCTCGTAACCACGAGAGAGGCCTTATTTAGACGGGCATTGACGAATATTCAAGGTGCAATTTGGCGCGCCCGCCAGGCCCCTCCAAAGCCGGCCGAAAGGCCGCAGGCATGACCGCACCTCCACCCGCCCCCGCGGGTTAAATTTTTGACTTTCACAGGAGATTTCAGGGCTTCGTTATCGAATCTGCGCATATTCTCTCCTGTGATGACGGATATCAGCGACCAAGAGCCTTCAGACCCCGGCGCAGATGGTGCGAAAACGCCTGATGCGAACACTATAAAACTGCCTTTGGCGGACATCCCCAAACGGCCGTCTATCGGCCTTGCCCTTGGCGGCGGCGTGGCGCGCGGCTGGGCTCATATCGGCGTGGTGCAGCGTCTTGATGAGTTGGGCATCCGCCCGGATATCGTCGCCGGCACCTCAGTTGGTGCGCTGGTCGGCGGCTGCTGGCTCGCCGGACACCTGCCGGCGCTGGAGGAATGGGCGCGAAGCCTCACCAAAACCCGGATGCTGACCTATTTCGACGTTATGCTCGGCGGTTCCGGCATTATGGGCGGCAAACGTCTCGAAAAGGCGCTGCGACGCTATCTGCCGGCGACCGACATCAGCCAGTTGCCGCAGAAATTCATCGCCGTGACTTGCGAGCTGGCGACCGGCCATGAGATCTGGCTGATGGACGGCGATCTCGCCGAGGCCATTCAGGCCGCCTACGCCCTGCCCGGCATATTCCCGCCGCGCGCCCATAACGGCCGCTGGCTGATTGACGGCGCGCTGGTCAACCCGGTTCCGGTCTCCGCCTGCCGGGCGCTTGGCGCGCGCGTGGTCATCGCGGTCGGGCTGCATGCGGACGCCTTCGGCCAGGGCGTCATGCAGCGTAAAAATAAGTTTGATCAGCTTGCAGATGAAGGCGGAGAAGGATTGGAGAAAGCCGCAAAGGGAAAGCTCACAGAACGGCTGATGATGCGGCGGCTGTTCCACGCCGGCCAAAACGCGCCCGGCGTTGGCTCAGTGATGTTAGCGTCATTCAATATACTGATGGACCGGGTCACGCGCGCGCGCATTGCCGGCGAACCTCCGGATGTTTTGATGACCCCGCAGGCAGGGCATATCCCATTGCTGGATTTCGACCGCGCTGATGAGTTAATCAAACTCGGCCGCAACGCCGTTGACCATCAGATACGCGAACTGGAAAGCGCGCTCACCTATCTCGCCTGAGAGGGAACCGGAAGACTTGGCGCTCCGCGCCAACATTGTTACGAAGAAATATATTCTTTCAGCGCTGCAGCTTCCTGCTCGGCCTGTTCGATCTTTCTTTTGACGACATCACCGATTGAGATCACGCCAACAATAGCCCCGCCATTGGTGACGGGCAGATGGCGAATGCGCTTGTCGGTCATTTGCGCCATCATGTCGTCAACGCTCGCCTCGTGCGAACACGTATAGGGCTTGGCGGTCATGCACTCGGCAATGCGCATCGACAGCGCATCCACGCCTTTGGCGCCCAGCCGGCGGACAATGTCGCGCTCGGACAAAATACCTACAATGGCGCCGCTATCGTCTTCGACAATGACCGCGCCGATATTTTTACTGTTTAACACCATCACCGCATCTGCAATCGAATCTTTATCCTTGACCGCAAAAACGTCGGTTCCTTTAGACTGAAGGATGTGTTCGGCTTTCATATTGTCCTCCTTCTCGCTGTGCCCGCTATAGCGCTATAATGCCCTGAAAATTGGCGATTTTCAATAGCTTGCAAAGCCGGCTTAGCGAAAGGCGCGCGCTGCTCGGTCAAAAAACGGAAATGCGAGAAGGCCGAAGAAATAGCCGCCAAGATGGGCTTCCCAGGCAATGTTGGCGTCGCCGGACAATGCGCCGGTCAATGCGCCGCCAAACGCGCCGAAAACGATATTTGTACCGATAAATACGCCCGTCCAAGTCAACACGCCGGGGCTTAACAATGGGGAAAGCTTGGCCGCTTCCGGGCCAAACAATGTCGAGCGGTTAAACGCAAATCGCACCAGCGCGCCCAGCAATCCCGACACCCCGCCCGAGGCGCCGATTAACAGTGCGTAGTCGCTCACATGCAAAGCAACATAGGTGAGCGCGCCGACAATGCCGCTCAGAAGATAGAGCGTTAGAAACAACGACGCGCTGGCGAACGCCGCAGATGATTTCAGCGCATTGTCAGCGCCCATGCGCCGCGCGACCGGTGTTCCGAAAGCGAGCAGGAAGGCCATATTCATCAACAGATGGGCGATGCCGACATGGAAAAACATATGCGCGATTAACGGCGAGGCCATCGCCAGAAAACCGCCATTCGCTTCGGGCCCGGCCATTAGCCGGCGCGGCAAAACTGCAGCTGCGTATTCTATAATCGATACGGTTCGTTCGGGCAGCACTATCATCAACATGAACATGGCGACGGTCAGCAAAACCACCGCGAGAACGACGCCGGGCGTGTTGAATATCCGGTTCGGGTCAACCTCGCCGCCGGGACGGCGAAGCCTATAAGGCGGTTGGTCGCGAGGATCAGACATCTGCTACGGCTTTCCCCGACTTACCCGTCTTCATACAAAGGCGTGCTGTTGCTATTTCCAGCCCGCATTTTTCTTAACTTCTAGCAGTCCTTATCGACTGCCGCAAAGCTTTGTTCACCTAAGCCGTCTAGAAACAGGACGCTTGGCACACTCGCAGGTTATCAAATGGTTAAACCGCCCAAACCCGGGACCGCAAAGGCGCCGTCCGCACCGAAAAGCGACGACGACCGCCGTAAATATCGCCGTGTCGACCTGCCTTTAAAGGGAAGGTTTCTCGACGAGAATGACGAAGAACAAGCTTGCCTGGTCATCAACATGTCCGCCGGCGGCGCTTATATGCGGGCGAAAAACCCGCCCGCCTTTGGACAATCCGTCGTCCTTTATGTCGACCAGATGGGACGGTTTGAGGGCAAGGTCATTCGCTCAAGCGCGGCCAGTTTCGCCGTCACCTATGAGCGCAAGCGCGAGAAGTCAGCGCGCACCGCTGATGATCTGACGCAAGTCGTCAATCGCGGCAAACGCACCCATGACCGCCGCATCGCCCCGCGCATTCAACAAGACGCCCCGGCGCGGGTTTATTTTGACGACGGGCGCGCTGAAGACTGCGCCATATTGGACATTTCGCTGACCGGCGCATCGATTGAAATCAGCCCGCGCCCGCCGCTCGGCGCGCGTCTCATTTTGGGACGCATGACCGCCAAAGTCGTGCGCCGTCACGAAAAAGGCGTCGGCGTTGTCTTTACCGGCGAGGCTGCGCGCATGGACGATGTCATTTCCAAAACCTCAAAGGTCGAGCCCGCGCCCGACCTTGGCGCCCCGATTGCAAAAACCTTCGGCAAGAAGGGCGAACGCGCCTGAAACGCGAGGAAACGTTAATGCTTGCTGCAGAAAACTGGTGTGTCAAAGTCGTAGACAAGGTTTACGGCCCTTATACCTCGGCGCAAATGCGCAAATACGCCCATGAGGGGCGCCTCTCGGCGCGGTCTTTAATATCGCCCGCCGGCAGCCGCGCATGGTGTGAAGCGCGGCGCGAGGCTGCATTTGCAAACTTCTTTGGTTACAACTCACTTGCCGACAACAAACTTGCCGGTGATCCGGTATTTGGGAAATGCGATGTCGCGGCTAACGATACACGCGCTGACACAAGAAAGCTCGCAAAGACCAGCGGCGTCGATAGCGCGAATTTCGTCATCATCTTTGACTCAGTCGCCGCCACGGCGAGCCGCGTCGAGGCGGCGGTGGTAGGCCTCGGCAACGCTTTTCGGATTGCCGACAATGTCTGGAGCCTGTCTTGCGAGCTGACCGCTGTCGGCGTGCGCAACGCGCTTGCGCCTTACCTGTCGCCGACTGAGAAAATCTTCGTCGTCGATGCAACGCATGGGCGCGCTTCCTGGCAGAACTTTGCGCCGGAACATCATTCAAAAATTTCAGCCGCCTACACCGTCGCGCGGACAAGTAAACGCGGATAGCGACGCTGCCCGCCGTCTCCTCGAAATACCCGAAGCCACTGGAAGATTTGACAAATCGGTCGCCATCGCGGTCGCCGACAACAACCAGGACGGGCTTGGCTCAACACGGTCTCCTCTGCATCGCAGCAGACGTCCCAACAGGCATTTTCACCGCCGCGCGGGCGTGATAGGAAACGCGCTCCCTAGGCGGGTCAGGAGATGTTTTTACAATGGGCAACGGTTACGGTTTTGGCGGCGAGGAAATCAAGGAAGAATCAAGCTGGCGGTACCCAATCGGCATCTTCCTGGCGACGCTCGTTCTGTGCGCGATATTCCTTTATTATTATGTCGGCCCGAGTGTTGAAGAATTTAAAGGCGACCTGCCGAGCCCGGCGATTACCGAAGAGGCGATTTCGATCCAGATCGCCGATCATGTGTTTGCCCCGACCGCCAATTACACGGTTTATCCGCGCGCACGGCGCGGCGGCGCCAGAGATGAAGTCTCGCTCTATGCGCTATGGCCGAATATGAGCGGCTATGCGCCGACCCACCGCCGCGAATTTGTTGACGACCAACCGCAAACAAGGCGCATCAACATTGTGATATCGAAACGCACGGCGCCGATCACTGAAGCAGAACGCCTGGACATGCTTTACCTGCCGCACACAGTTGACCGGCGCGGCGTGCGCACACCCTATCAGTTAACGAAATTTTCGTTTGCTGAGCGGCGCGTGAACGTGCCGACTAACGGTTATAGCGATACTGAACTGTTTGTCGGCGCCGATGAAGATGAAAATCTTATTGCGCTATTTTGTTATAAGGAACGAGTCGATATTCCGAGCCCGGAATGTTGGCGGGTTTATGAATATAACGATGATATCGAAGTGAGTTACCGCTTCAAGCGGCCATACTTGCCGGAATGGCGCGCCATCGACACGGAAGTCCGAAAATATGTCGCCGGTATTGATCGCTCAGCGGCGCCGTCTCAATAGCGCGCAAGCCGTGCGCTCATCGCCGTCATCATGACGGGCGCCAGCACCAGACCAATGAGCGCGGTGGTTAGAAAGTATGCGGCCGCGCCAACGCCGCCTGGCCATGCAAAACTTTGCGCCGACGCTAAAATCGACGCACTCCCCGCCCCCACCACAAACAGGAACCGGCGCAAGCCGTCGCTCAATGCATTCTCCGTGACGTCCCGGGCATTGCGCCAGGCCTCGCCGGCATTGCGCCAACTCACCGTCATATGCGCCAGCGCAATGGCGCCAAATGTCAGGCCCGTCAGACGCTCCGACAGGCTCGGCGGCGCGACACCCAAAATCGTATACCCATAATCAGCAAGCACCGCACTGACGGCGAGCAGCGCGACAATCAATGTAGCGGTGCGCACCGACACGAAAGCGGTAACCGCAGAAAGCCAGACCAGAGCGAAAAATAACGCCAGCGCTATCGGCGCCGAAAACCCGGCCTCAAACAGTGCGATGACAACGGCGATTACCGCAATCGCACTCGCTGCGCTCGCCGTGGTTGGCGGCAATGCTTGCCGAATAGGCCGCCAGTTAACGGCGAACCAGCCACGCCGATAATTCTCATCAACCGCCGCCTGTTCGCTTATCGGCGCCACAGCCAACGAGGCGGTCACCGCGACCAGCGACGCCGTCATCGCGGCGGCGGCGGCGGTGATGCCCGCCCAGACCACGCGCCAGTCGACCACGCCGAAATTGGCGTCAAAGGTCTGCACGCCGAAAAAGGCTGCGACGACAAGCAGTGAGAACGCCATAATCGCCACCGCACTATGGCCGGCGGCGGCGGCGGCTTTGCGTTTTGGCGCGCCCGCGGCGAAGAATTTCGCAAAGTCAGCGCCAACGCTGACGCCAACGCCGACGCCAAGCGTCAGCGCCAGGGCTATCGCGATGGCGCCCTGCGCCGAGCCCCACAATTCCTCAATCGCCAGATAACCGGCTCCGCCAACCGCGCCGATAATAGCCGCGAACGCCGCCGCAACACTGTGGCGTGCTACATTGAAACCAAGCGGCGCCAGCACGGAAAAAAATCCGAACAGGCCGAGCGCCGACACGGTCAACGTCACCGGCGGCGGCGACAACGATGCGGCGAAGGCGGGCAATGCAAGACGACCGACATCTACGGCGATCATAACCGCAGCAAAGATGGAGATGATGAGATAAAAACAAAACCGGCCAAACCGCCGGCGCGGCTGCAACGCCGCCAAGGCCATCGGCAGCGCCACTACATAAAGCGCGGTCGCGGCATAAGAGCCAATCAACGCCGCCGCCGGCGCACTGAGCTGGCGGGCGCCGGCAACGCCAAGCGCGATCAGTCCCGCCAATATCACGCAAACCGACAATATCGGCCGATTGGCCGCGACATTACCGACAATGCCGGCAGGGGGTTCGCGCAAAACCCGGCTCTTAGCTTGAGGGACGATCTGGAAGGTCGATTTCCAGGATCGCCATGTTGAAGTCAAAAGACACGTCGCCGTCTTCAGCGTCGCGGAAAATCACCCCGATAAATTCCTCGCCGATATAAACCTCCGCCGAATCATCCTTGGTCGGGCGCGCCCGCACGGTCAGCGCTGGAACAGCGAATTTTTCACACAGATAGGTCTGTAGTCGGGCGATATCTATTGGGTCCATGATGCTTAATCCTTGTCTTCACCCCCGTCTTAGACGCATCCGCCGCGCGAGCCAACAGTGTCGCATTGATCGCCTAGCACGGCGGCGTTATGGCGGGGGATGGCGCACTATAGCGGCGTTATGATGGTTTCGGCCATATAGGAGGAGACTTGAACATGCACAACAATAGGCCCGGCGTACGGGCAGGCTTTATCGCCGCACTGTTGATCGCCCTTGGCGCCTGCTCGCGCGGCGGCAGCGACAACTTGGCCGATGCAGCATGCGAGGGGCCCGGCATTGCCGTCTCCGATGCGTGGATGCGGGCCGCTCGCGCCGGCCAGCCGACCAGCGCCGCTTATCTCACGCTTTGCAACGGCGCCGATACCGATGATGCGTTGATCAGCGTCTCTCTCGCCGGAGCGCAACATGCTGAGCTTCATCAGACAACCATGAAGCCGAACGGCGTCGCCTCGATGGCCTCATCGCCCGGGCTGGCGTTACCGGCAGGCGCAACCGCCAACCTCGCTCCGGGCGGCGCGCATATTATGCTGATGGGGCTGGAACAGGCGTTTGCCCCCGGCGACGCGCCGGTGTTGCGACTTCAGTTCGAAAATGCGCCGGCGATGGAGATTGCGTTAGAAGTGCGCAGCATCACCGATCAGGATGGTTAGCTACTCAATTCGGTTGCGATCGCGGAAGGTGACAATCTGAAGTTTGTCCTCGCCGACATGGTCGCGGATGGTGCCGTCGAGATTGATAATATGAAACCGGCTCCATTCGTTGGATTCAAGCACCCCGAACATCATCCCCGTCGCCCGCGCGGTGATCGCGCCCGTCGCCACAAGATAAGCGCCCGCCGCCGCCGCGAAAGCGCCGATCATAAATAATTGCGCGCCGGTGACAACCAGATAGGCGCCAATCCCAGTAAACGCCATCACGCTGAGGGCCATGCCGCCGACCCAGTAAAGCGTTGTATTGCGCCGCACCTGGTAGAATTTGTTGCGCAGCATGGTCTCGCATAAAAACAGCCTTGATGCGAACCAGTGATAGGACAATGTCCAGGCGCCGGCCTCGTCCTTTAACGCGTCGCGTTCCGACATCCGCTTGTCGCGCTCGACATTGAGCGCGCGGCGCTTGGCGACTTGAAAATTATTGTTGATGCGCGCGAATTTCGAGGTGACGTAATTGTCGAGATTCATCAAATTGCGCTGCTGCACGACTTTATAGGGCCAGCTATAGACCAGGAACGTCAGCGCCGCGCCAATCAGCGCTGCGCCGCCATAAAGAAAACCCGCCTGCGCCGCAGGGCCGCCGACACGGGCAATCAATGCAATGGGCGCGAAAAATATCGCCGCAGCAAATGCAAGCCCGCCAAGCGCCGGCGCCCAATAAAGCAGCATCCGCCTTGTGTTGGCGTTGAGCGTTTTGCGAAATAGCGTCGTGACTTCGATAAAGCGCCGGTCAATACTCTGTTCATCAAAGCCGAGCGCGGCGTTTAAATACTCTTCTTCAATCTCTTCGTAGAAAAAATCGCCGCGCGGGAAAAGTGGGAAGTTATAGTCGTAAAAGCGCTGCGCCTGCTCGGCGTAACTGTGCGCTTGTTCAATTGTAAGGTCGGAGGCTGATTTTTCGGTAAGGCGCGGGCGCGGCAATTGCGTGAACATCGCCGCCTCAATACCGCTTGGCGGGGCATCACGATATTCTGTATCCAGAACAGCGGTCTCTTCCGCATTGGCGCCGGCTTTTTTAGCAATCGCCGAACCGCTGGTTTTAGCCGCCGTCCGCGAGACCGCCGCTGAGCCGCGCGGCCCCGCTTTTGCGCCACGCATAAACAATTTCAATAGAGCCCTGAATGGCCAGCTAATAATGCGTCCAAGATTTTTGAATATCATCCGCCCTCCGCTTGTAGTGTTCAGATGGGGCGCATTGGCGCAAAATCAAGAAGCGGATGCGCGAACAGAGGCCGATCACAAAAGCTTCTCACAATATCATTGTCACTTTCGCGCTTGCAAAACAAAACCATGTGCCGCTAAACCGTTCAATTCGTGTTCTTATCTTCGCGCCGGACCCCTCCACCATGCTGCATATCAACGACCTGTCCTATAGTATTGGCGGCCGCGCTCTGTTTGATCAGGCGACGGCGGCGATATCGGCTGGCTGGAAGGTGGGGTTTATCGGCCGCAACGGCTCGGGCAAATCAACGCTGTTGAAAATCATCAAGGGCGAGACTTATGCCGGGAGCGATGAAATCTCGCTGCGCAAGGGCGCGCGCATTGGCGGCGTCGAGCAGGAGGCGCCGGCAAGCGAGAAAAGCCTGATCCAGACGGTGCTGGAGCAGGACGAAGAGCGCACGGCTCTCCTGGCTGAGGCCGAGACCGCGAGCGATCCGGCCCGGATTGCTGAAATCCAGATCCGGCTTGTCGATATTGACGCCCATTCCGCAGAGGCGCGCGCTGGCGCGATCCTGGCCGGTCTTGGCTTCCCGGCCACTGAGCAACTGCGGCCATGCTCGGAGTTCTCCGGCGGCTGGCGCATGCGTGTGGCGCTTGCCGGGGTGTTGTTTTCGGCGCCCGATCTGTTGCTGCTCGACGAGCCGACAAACTATCTCGATCTTGAGGGCGCGGTGTGGCTGGAGAATTACCTCAAGCGTTATCCGTATACGGCGTTAATCGTCAGCCATGACCGCGACCTGCTGAACGATGCCGTGACCCACATTATGGCGCTAGAAAACGGTAAACTCACCATTCATCCGGGCGGCTACGACACCTATGAGCGCAAACGCGCCGAGGCCCGCGCTAACGCTGCATCCTTCGCCGCGCGACAGGATGCGCGCCGCAAACATATGCAAGCCTTTGTTGACCGCTTCCGCTACAAGGCATCAAAGGCCAAACAGGCGCAAAGCCGGCTGAAGGCGCTGGAGCGCATGCAGATGGTCGCCCCGCCATTGTCGGAGCGGACGCAACCTTTCATCTTTCCAAATCCGAAACCGATGGCCCCGCCCATCGTGCGCGTGGTCGAGGCTGATCTCGGTTATGAGGAAGGCAAGCCCATTTTGCGCGATGTCAATTTGCGCCTCGACCAGGACGACCGCATCGCCATTCTCGGGCCCAATGGCGAGGGCAAGTCTACGCTGGTGAAATCGATTTCCGGGCGCTTGAGCGCACTATCAGGCAATGTCTACAAACATAAAAAACTCCAGATCGCTTATTTTGCGCAACATCAGATTGATGAGTTGAAACCCAAAGAGTCGGCTTACGATCATGTCCGCGCGCTTATTCCCGATGCTACAGAAGCGCAAAAGCGGGCGGCGACGGCGCGGCTCGGATTTGGACCGGACAAAGCCAACACCTTGGTTGAAAAACTCTCCGGCGGCGAAAAAGCGCGGCTTTTGCTTGGGCTAATAACTTATCATGGCGCGCATCTTCTGGTGCTTGATGAGCCGACTAACCATCTCGATATTCAAGCGCGAGAGGCGCTGGTCGATGCACTCAACGAATTTAAAGGCGCTGTTTTAATCATCACCCATGACGCGCATCTGGCGGCCTCAATCGCTGACCGTTTGTGGCTGGTGAATGGCGGCAAGGCCGAGCCCTATGACGGCGATCTTACCGACTATCGCAGGCTGGTGATCGCCGCCAGCAAAACCCCGTCGCAAGGCGGCTCAAAAAAAGCCAAGCCGAACGGCAAGCGCACCGCGCGCCAATCCGCCGCCATCGGCCGCTCGTCGATCCACCCGCTCAAACAATCGGCTGACGACGCCGAACGCAAGCTGGTACAGCTGAACAGCGTCCTCACCCGGCTGGATGCGGCGCTCGCCGAACCCGGGCTCTTTCGCAACAATCGCGCGCGTGCGACAAAGCTCCAAAAAGAGCGCGCCGCCCTCATCGACGCTATCGACCGGTCGGAGACCAAATGGCTCGCAGCGCTTGAGAAGTATGAAAAAGCGCAGGCCCGGCCTGCGCTTTAGAGCGCCGGGCGGTTAATAGGAATCGCCCGGCGCTTGTCTTATGATTTTTTCGTCCTTTCAGGCAAACTGGAACCGCTGCCAGGGAGTTAGCGCTCCCCATGCAGCGGCGGCGGATGGATCGTCCCGGTGCAGGCCATAAAGGGCCGTTTTAGAGTGTGATCACCGCCGTCTTCTCCGAAGGCCTGAATGGATACGTGGGCGTTGAGGCCCGCATGACAAGCAAAGGATACGGAAAAGATGAGTGACATTACCATCGGCGTTGATATTTCGAAAGACTTCTTTGACGCCCATCGCTTGCCGGATCGAGCGGCCCGGCAGTTCAAGAACACCAAAGCCGGCGCCCGCGCCTTTTTGAACTGGGCTGGCTCAGACATTGAGCGCATCGTCTATGAACCGACCGGCCCCTATCACCGGACTTTCGAAGGCGCTTGCGCCAAAGCAGGCGCGCGGTTGTGTAAGGTGAACCCAAAAAACGCGCGGCGTTTTGCCGAAGCGACCGGGACGCTGGCAAAAACCGATAGGGTTGATGCATTGATGCTCGCGCGCATGGGGCAAGTGCTGGCGCTTGAAACCGGGCCGGTCGCTGACGAAGAGCTTTGCACACTCAGAGAGTTGCATGCCGCCCGCCGGGCGCTGGTTAAGGAACGCACGCGGATTAAGAATCGAGCGAAAAGCCTGACGGCGCCGCTTTTGAAAAAACAGCATCAGCGCCGGTTTGACCAAATAAAGCGCGACCTAACGGCAATCGATGAGGCAATCATGGCTCTGATCGAGGCCGATCGCGTTATGGTGCGCCGCTTCGAAATCCTCGTCAGCATTCCAGGCATTTCGGTTCAGACCGCCTTTGCTTTCCTGATCGATATGCCGGAATTGGGAAGCATGGATACAAAACAAGCCGCCGCGCTCGCCGGATTGGCGCCGCTCACCCGTCAGTCAGGCCAGTGGCGCGGCCGGGCAATGATCGGCGGCGGCCGAAAAAACCTGCGCGACGCGCTCTACATGCCAGCCCTTGTCGCCGCCCGCTTCAACCAGGATTTAAAACAAAAATACCAGCAGCTTATAAAAGCTGGAAAACCCGCCAAGGTCGCCA
Organism: Hyphococcus sp.; assembly: GCA_021776395.1. Taxonomy (GTDB): domain Bacteria; phylum Pseudomonadota; class Alphaproteobacteria; order Caulobacterales; family Parvularculaceae; genus Hyphococcus. Next base: position 12,103 of record JAJFFZ010000143.1, read on the forward strand.
TAACCGCTATCATGCGAAAGCTCGTCGTGCTTGCAAACGCACTCGTTAAAAACGATCGAGTATGGCAAGAAAAATGCCCTTGACCACAACGGATACTCTA
>JAJFFZ010000144.1 GCA_021776395.1 Hyphococcus sp.
CTATAAACCCGGCCGTGAGATATCCGCCCTTAAGGTCATAGTCATCCGCCTGCGACGGCGCATCAGATTGGCTCACAACATCCTTGATGACGCCATCGCAAACCAACACACAGACATCGCTTCTGAATGCATCGTCAACAAGAATTTCGCCGCCATGAATTGCCAGCATCAACGCGTCTCCGTGATTTTTTTCAAAAATGGCGGTGCATCGGGGTTGAGACCGCGGCGGCAGGACAGTGCGTTCGCGAAGCGGTAAAATGAGAGTATTTGTACGATTGGGGTCAGTTGGTGAGCGCCCGCGTCAACACTCGGCAAATGCAGCGCGTTAGCCAAGTTTAGTCCGGCGACCATGCAAATAACGCCTCTCGATGAAAATTCTTCTATCAGCGCATCGAAGCCTAAGCCTGTTTTGTCCGAGGGGGCAAAAGCCAGGACAGGAAACCCGTCGGAGGCTATCGCCATGGGACCATGTTTCACCTCGGCGGCGCTATAGCCTTCGGCGTGCAGGGCGCAAGTCTCTTTGAGTTTTAACGCCGCCTCGCAAGCGATGGACAGACCGAGCCCGCGGCTGATGACAAAAAGGTTTGTCGCAGACGACAGCGGCTCAATCGCTTCCGACCAATCACACAACCACGCCCTGGAAAGCGCTGACGGAAGGGCTGGCAATGCAGCGCTGAGCTTTGTGTTGTTAGCGCCCGCCTCAACGATGCGCGCAATAGCGCAAAGAGAACAGATGAACGATTTCGTCGCCGCCACGCTCAGTTCCGGCCCGGCGCCCATGGGGATTACAATATCGGCGCCATCAGCAAGCGGACTGCTTGTGTTGTTGACAAGGGCTGCAACGCTCGCCCCGTATTTTTTCGCATGCTCTGCCGCCGCCAGAAGATCGGGGCTCTCGCCCGATTGCGATATCACCAAAAACAAAACGCCTTCCAAACGCTGTCGCGCCTGATAAACCGACGCGATTGAAGGCGCGAAGGACGCAACGGGAACGCCAAGTTCCGTCTCAATCAAATATTTGGCGTAGGTTGCGGCATGATCGGAACTTCCGCGTGCGCAGGTGAGGACGGTATGAAACCGGTTGGCGCCAAACATCCGGCCGAGCTCATCGGCGCCAGGACCGATCTCTCTAAATTGTTGTTCTACGCGATCACTGGCTTGCGCCGCCTCAGCATACATTTGCGTCTCAGAATAGTCTTCGATCATGCCATTGCTTTCTTGTGAGCGAGCGGGGCGTCTATGGCGGTGAAGGCGCGTCAATGACACAGGCTTATCTTGCCCATGGAAATGCTGGGTATGCCAGCGTCTGGATTGCCAATGCCAGGGCCCTGCCCTGCTACGCATTCGTTAGCAAGAATGGCGAACAACACGGCTTCCTTCGCATCGGGATCAATAAACAATTCTGCCGTCGATTTGATACAGGTTTGCGGCAGCAGGTTCTGAATTGTCGCTATTAGCAGTGGGTTATGAACGCCGCCGCCGCTTGCGAAGATGGTTGCACTTGTCAGGGACGCCGGACATGTTGCAATGGCCTGCGCAATGGCCTCGGCGGAAAATCGGTTCAAGGTCGCCATAATATCCATGTGGCTAAGCGCTTGTGTCCCAGTGTTTTGTTGAGCGCGCTTTAGATAACTCAAATTGAACAATTCCGGGCCTGTGGTTTTTGGAAATCCGACTGCGAAAAATTCCGACGACATCAGCTCTCTCAAGAGCCGTTCATGAACGGCGCCGGCGCCAGCAAGCTCAGCGTCCGTGTCATAGAGTTTTCCGGGAAAATGCTCTCGTATATAGGCGTCCATGACTGTATTGCCCGGCCCGATATCGGTGCTGAAGACTTCCCTCGCCTCAAGGCTTTTAGGAAGGAATGTGATATTGGCGATGCCGCCAATATTCAGAAGAATTCGGTTTTCTGCCGGGGTGCTGAAAATGAGGTAATCACCATAAGCGGCAAGCGGTGCGCCTTCACCGCCCGCGGCGATGTGCTTTTGGCGAAAATCACTGATTGTTATCACGCCTGTTTCAAGCGCCATGTGATCGCCGTCGCCGAGTTGCAGAGTTGCATTAGAAAATGCATCTCGTTTGTGTTGCGATTTCGGTGCATGGTAAATCGTTTGGCCGTGGCTCGCAATCAAATCAATATCCTGGCGATGTATATCCCACGCGTGGAGTTGTTCATTTATAAGCCTGGCCTGTATTCTTGCGACATAAGGATTTAACAGGCACACCAATTCTAGGTCGATATCGCGCTTTGAAAAAACTGCGCCGATGTTGCTCCGGTAATCATCATGGTAAGGCGCTGTTGCAAATGCCTCCAGCGTGACTTTGGTGTCGCGACCAGAACCTGAAACTTTGCACAACGCAATATCGAGACCATCCAACGATGTGCCGCTCATCAGCCCAATGATGGTTCGTTCCTCTTTTGCGGCGACGGCGGCAAGTTTTTCAATGTCTTTTAGCATGCTTGAACAAGGCCGGTTATTGTTTGGAGAGCGCGAGGCGATTCGTCGTTGTGAAAGTCTTGGCGAGCAGAATAGCGCCATCGATCGGCTGGCCTTCCGGCGACTTGATGTTTGAGGCTGTCCGGTGCGGAAGCCAGTCAATAATATGCTCCGAGAGACCGCCGATGATAGAACATTGCGGCGCGCCCCAGTCCGACAAGCTTTCCACCATCGCGTTCACATGTTCAGCCGCACGGCGCATAAGGTCAGCAGCGATTTTGTCGCCCTGGCGGGCGTATTCAACAACCTTCGGCGCGAGCGTTGCATATTCCGTCGCCCCGGCTTCATCCATCCAGGCGACAATCTTCCTGGAGGATGCGTCAAAATCACCAAAAAGATCTTCTGTGAAGTTGGTTCCAGAAATCCGCCCGTCGGCGGCCCTGAGCGTGACACGCAAAGCCTGCAAGCCAAGATAGGCGCCGCTGCCTTCATCGGAAATTGGAAAACCATACCCGCCGACACGAAACGTTTCGCCTTTACAGCGCGCGAACCCAATGCTTCCCGTACCGACGATGATCACAGCGCCATCATGACCGCTATGGGCGCCCAAATTCGCAATTTCTACATCGCTCGCAATCTCAACCGTGTTGAATGGAAAAGGGCAAGTTCGCAATTTTTCCTTAGCGCCGTCGCGCTCCACCCCGGCGACGCCCAGTCCCGCTGCAATTTGCGTAAGCTGATGTGATTCCAGCTGCGCCCTTTGGCAGGCCTGTCGAAAAGATTGCTCAATGCTTGCAAAAGATGCGTCAATGCCAAGTCGGGTGTTGCCGGGCCCGCCTTCACCAAAGCCGACCAGGATACCCTCTTCATTCACCAACTGCGCCCGGCAATGGGTGCCGCCTGCGTCTACGCCCAGATAAAATATGGCAGCCTCCTTTGTCGTGACGTGCTCGTCGTCTTGT
>JAJFFZ010000145.1 GCA_021776395.1 Hyphococcus sp.
GTGGGGCCGATCACGGTTGAAAAATTTAAAGGCGGGCAATCCAACCCGACTTATTTGCTGACCACGCCGGCAAAAAAATATGTCCTGCGGCGCAAACCGCCGGGCAAGCTCCTGCCCTCCGCCCACGCTGTTGACCGTGAATACAAGGTGATGACGGCGCTTGGCGGCCAAGGCTTTCCGGTGCCGAAGACTTATGCACTGTGCGACGACCCGGAGATTATCGGCACCGCGTTTTTCGTGATGGATTTTGTCGAGGGCAGAATCTTCTGGGATACAAGCCTGCCGGAAGTCAGCCGCGAGGAGCGCGCGCCGTTGTTTCATGCGCTGATCGATACGCTGGCCCAGCTGCACCAGATTGACTATGTCGCCGCCGGCCTTGGCGATTTTGGCAAGCCCGGCAATTATTTTGAGCGCCAGATTGGCCGCTGGTCAAAACAGTATCAGGCCGCGGAAACGGAAAAAATCGAGGAGATGGACGCGCTGATCAAATGGCTGCCCACCGCCATTCCCGACGATGACGCAACCTCTATCGTTCATGGCGATTTCCGGTTTGACAATATCATCATGCATCCGACGCAAGCCCGACCGCTGGCGGTTCTCGATTGGGAATTATCAACGCTCGGCCATCCGCTGGCTGATTTTACTTATTTCCTGATGGTGTGGCACTTCCCGCCTTCGGTGCGCGGCGGGTTGGCCGGGCTTGATATCGAGGCGCTCGGCATTCCGAGCCTGGAGGATGCAGCCGCGCGCTATTGCAAACAAACGGGGCGCGAAACTGTTCCCGATCTCGAATTTTGTCTCGCCTATAATATGTTCAGGCTCGCCTCCATCGCCCAGGGGGTTTATGCACGCGCGCTTCAGGGCAACGCGTCCTCGCCGCAAGCGATTGAAATGGGCAAGCAAATCAGACCGCTGGCGGTCCTTGCCTGGCATTATGCCGTGAAGGCTGGCGCCAAATAGATAAATTGTTCGTATACTGATTTATTCGGTACGCAGCTTGATGAAACCGACGGCCATTGCCGCAAGCACCGCCGGCGCCGCCGCCAGCGCCAGAAAATATGTCCACCGCTCTAACTCCGCGGCAATCATCCAGCCGGCAGCGAAGGGGCCGAAAACCGCACCCCAGCGCCCGATGCCGATTGCCCAACCGACGCCGGTATTGCGGATTTGCGTCGGATAGAGCCGCGCCGCCACTGAATAAAGCCCAACCAGTCCGGCCATGACGCTGCCCATGAGGAAGGCGAACACCATCAACAAGCCGGTCGACAAAGGCGCGGTGGCGAAAATCATAATCATTACGGCGGATGTTAAAAAATAGATCTGTATCAATCGTTGCAGACCGAACTTCGCGGACAACCATCCAAGCAGTGTCATCGCGATCGCGCCGCCGGCATTCATCAACACGCCCGCAAACCGGCCCTGATCGGCCGACAGGCCGGCATTGACAATCACTTTCGGTGTCCAGCTTAACAGGAAATAGAGCGCCACCATCGACAGGAAGAACGCCAGCCAAAGCGCAAGCGTCGCCGCCAGATAGTCGCGCGAGAACAACGCGGCCACGCTGATCCGCGGCGCTTTGTCTACCGACGGCCTATCGGGAAGGCTATCCAGCGGCGGCAATTTGCACCGCGCGGCAATTGTGTTGACATCGCGCAACGCATGGCGCGGCTGCTTGTCGAGCAGATAATTCACCGATTCCGGCAGTAGAAAATAAACCAGCGGCATCATAATCGCCGAGGCTGCGCCGCCAAAGATAAACACCGACCGCCAGCCGAAAGCATGAATTAAATAAACCGAAATCAACCCGCCGATAATCGCGCCAACCGGATAACCGGCATGCATGAAGCTAATGGAAAGATTGCGGCGCCGGTTCGAGGAATATTCCGCCGTCATGGTGGTCAGGCTGGCGAGAATGGCGCCAATGCCAAGCCCGGTGATGACGCGCATCAACACCATCGCGTACACATTATCGACATAAGCGGTCGCGATCATGCCGGCGGTGATGGTCGCCAGCCCACCGAGAATAGTCAGACGACGGCCGAAATAATCACCGAGCGGCGCCAGCAACAACGCCCCCGCCATCATGCCGAACAAACCGGCGCTGAACACTATCCCAAGTTCGGTAGGTTCCAACCCCCATTCGCGCGAGACTTCCGGCGCGGTAAACGCAATCGCCAGAACATCAAACCCGTCCAGCATGTTGATGGTCCAGCAGATGCCGAGCGCCACCAGCTGGAACGTGGTCATGGGACCGGTTTCTATCTGTCCGCGTATATCGCCGTCAAAAGCCGCCGCACTGGCCATAAACAATCTTTGCTATTGCTAATCCGTCAAGTGAGTCTGACGTACTCATCGCGCTTTGCCAAGGCGGGTTCTAAAGGGCGTTGCGCTTTGCAACCGCCGGAACGAAGAAGCTGGATACGCCAAGGCTCATTGTCGTGGCGATGAAAGCGATCAACATAAGTTCCAACATTTTGTCTCTCCTAAAGTCGTTTTTGATGTTGAAACGACCTTAGGCGGAGGTGCGAAAACCAGCTGTGATCTGGCGCACAGGTCCTGACGGTTAGTTTTGACGGTGCGAATAATGTTTGAGATTCAATGGCTTACAAACAAGGTGGCGACTGACTGCTACACCGGCGTACCGGTTCCATGGCAATGAGGCGGCTATCGCGATATATGAGACGAGATGGGCGCAAGGGTCTGGGGAGAACCGCAACGATATTTTCGCAGCGTTGATTTTGCACACCGTCCCGGCGTGTGATCGCACGCACAGGGCGCATCGCCCCATCATGATAGTTCGCATTTGAGTTTAGATTTTCAGCCAACTTCATTTGACAAGGTGAACACCATGCGACAACCCAATAAAATTATCCGCAAAACAATCCTCGCGGCCAGCGTTGCGCTCGCCACCGCGCTCGGCGTTGTAACCGCACAGGAAGTCCCACAAGCCGAACCGCAATCGGTAATGATGGTTCTCGATGGTTCCGGCAGCATGTGGGGCCAGATTGACGGCGTTGCGAAAATCGAAATCGCCCGCGACGTTATTGGCGGACTTCTCGATGGATGGAACCCGAACCTTCAACTCGGCGTGATGGCCTATGGTCACCGCGTCAAAGGTTCGTGCGACGATATTGAGACTTTAATTGATGTCGGCCCGGTCGATCGCGCAGCGATCATGGCGAAAGTCAACGCGATTAACCCGAAAGGCAAAACCCCGATTTCCACCTCCGTGCGCAAGGCGGCTGAGGCGCTGAAATATACCGAGGAAAAAGCCACTGTCATTTTGGTGAGCGACGGATTGGAGACCTGCAACGCCGATCCTTGCGCGTTGGCGAGCGAGCTGGAAGCGGCGGGTGTTGATTTCACCACTCATGTCATCGGCTTTGATATTACCGAAGAAGAAAAAGCTGGCCTGTCATGTCTTGCGGAAAACACTGGCGGGCGCTTCATCAGCGCCGGCAACGCCAGCGAGCTGACCACTGCGCTTGTTGAAACCGTACAGATTGTCGCGCAAGCAGAACCCGAGCCTGTCAACGAAGGCCCGCAAGGCGTGCGGGTGCGCGCCAAACTTTGCGAGACCTGCGACATTGTTGAAGACAATATGTTCTGGTGGGTGAACGAGACCGAGCAGGACCTGGAAGGCAATCGCAAGGAAGTCACCTATTCGGGCTCTGCAACAGAAATTTTCGAATTGCCGGCGAGAGACTATCAGATCGTCGCCCGCTATGGCGGTGTAGCCTTCACCACCACCGAAGTGACAGTCGAGCCGGGTAAACTTACCGACATCGTCTTGAATTTAAATGCCGGTCATTTCCGGGTCAACGCAGCGCTCACCGTTGGCGGCGACATCCTCAAAGACACGATGTTTTACTGGGTCTATGAAACCAAAACAGACCTTGAAGGCAACCGCAAGGAAGTAACCTATTCCGGCTCAGCGACAGAAATCTTCCGTCTGCCTGCCGGCGACTATCTAGTACGCGCACGCCACGGCAATGCTTTTGCCGAACAAACCATCACCGTTAAAGCCGGCGAGCTGACCGATCTTACCTTCGACATGAACGCCGGTTACCTCAGAGTACAGACGACTATGAGCAGCGGCGGTCCGGCGCTGGAAAAAGACATGTTCTATTGGATATTGCAGCCGGAAGTAGATTTTAACGGCAACCGCAAGGAAGTCACTTATTCCGGCAGCGCCAAAGAAATCTTCCGGCTACCGGCGGGCGATTACATCCTGCGCTCGCGCCACGGCGTCGCGTTCAAGGATACACCGGTCACCGTTACCCCCGGCGGCGTTACCGATACTATGGTAGTCCAAGAATCTGGCCGCGTTAAACTCAGCGCCGTTCAAACCAAAGGCGGGCCGGCGCTCACCAGCGGCGTCTTCTGGTGGGTCTACCAACCAACCGGCGACCTTGAAGGAACCGAAACCGAAATCACTTACTCCGGTACAGCAGAGCCAATCATCATCCTTCCGACCGGCGATTATATTCTCGCAGTACGTTACGGCGGTGAGATTACCCGCACCAATATGTCGCTCAAATCTGGCGAGGAGAAAAAAATCGAAGTCGTGTTGAATCCATAACCAACGCCGATCAGCATGAACAGCGAACGGCGTTAACGCGCCGTTCGCTTGTATATTTTCCGTGTCGGGAAGGATTCTTTCAAGGCGTAATAGTCAGGGTTAAAAAGTTTATCAGGTTGCGGCGCATCAGCGCCGGCTTCGCGCAACGCCGCCAGGCGCTTTGTGGTTTGCGGGTGGCCGGCGAATAAGGACGTCGTGCCTTTGGCTTTGCGCGGCACAATATCGAGCAGGGTTTGATAAAACCCGGCGCCGCGCATCACATTATAGCCGGTCTTGGAAAAAACATCGACGATATGCATGTCCGCTTGCGTCTCCAGGTCTCGGGAATAGCCGGCCGTCACCAGCCTCATCATTGGTATGGCGATGGATTTCATCCCCGCGCCCGTACCGATGCGCGCCTCTTTATCCGTCGCCGCAACTGCGGCTGCTTGCGCTGCAGTCGATAGACCGGAATAAAACGCTTTCTTGCGCATTTCCTTTGCTGCGTGACTGAACTCCACATGGCCCATCTCATGGGCGATCACCGCCGCCAGCTCGTCCTCGCTGTCCACATAACGCAACAGCCCCTTATTGACGCCAACCTTGCCGCCGGGCAGCGCCCAGGCATTGACCTCGTTATTGTCAACGATCACCGCTTCCCAGCCAAAGGCTTTGCGTGCGCTGGTTTCAAACAACCTGCGGGCAATCGATGTCACCGCTGATTGCGCATCGGAGTTTCGGTAAATCCCGCCCATGGTTTGAATCAGCGCGCCAAATAGTGAACTGCCCAGTTCAATCTCATCGCCTTCATCAAGATTGACGCTCTTCAGCATGCGGCCGATATCTTTTATCTTGCCAAGATTGAGCCGGAATTGGGCCTGCGCGGGCGCGATATTTGCGCCAAGCGATAATCCGACAATCCCCGAGGCGAGCGCGCGACGCGAAATTCTCGCTTTAACCGGTTGCATCACAATCTCTCCCCGTCATCTGCAACACGGACAATGCCCAATCCCGGTAAAAAGCGCAAATCCACCCGCGCAGCACAGTGTTTGCGCTCATTGGTTTTTCTCCGGCGTATAGATTTTTGTCATTTGCGCCTGGCCATGCAATTGCGTCTCCTCGATAAACCTGATGCCGATCTCATCTGGCAAGTGGTCAGCAATAGAGGCGTCAATCAGAATTTGCGTATTTAATTCCTTATTTTTCTGCTCAAGCCTTGCGGCGCGGTTCACTGCATCGCCGATCACGGTGTAGTTGAAGCGGTCTTTTGAGCCGAGATTGCCGGCGATAACCTCACCGGCGCTGACGCCAATGCGCATCTTTATCGCCAAGCCATCACTGGCCGCGACATTGTAGGCGTCAACCGCCTCGACGCAGGCGAGCGCTGCGTTCAGGGCGCAACATTCCGGTTCATCGACCGAGGCCGGCGCGCCCCAAACGCCCATCACCGCATCGCCGATATATTTATCAATATAGCCGTCATGCGCCTCTATGTTTTCCGTCATGATCTGAAAAAAACGATTGAGATGCGCAACCAGTGCTTCGGGATGGTCGGCCATTTGCTCAGCGGTGGTGGTAAAGCCCGCAAGATCAGCAAACAACACCGCCACGCGCCGGCGCTCACCGCCAAGTCTCAGGGCTTCTGGGTGCTCCGCCAGCTGACTAACCAGCGCCGGGTTCAGATAATGCTCGAAGGCGTGCGTCACCCAGCGCTTGGACTGGTCTTCTAAGATGACGCGGTAGCTATAGACAATGACATATAAAAGGCCGCCGCCGATAATCCAGGACATGATTGGCGCCAAAACGCCATGCGCCAGAAGAACGGCGCTCAATGCCCATAACCCAGCCGCGCTCGCGCCAAACAACGCAACCCCTGCCGCCGGGCCGATGCGGAAATAGGCGTAGCTGAGGCTCGCCATATAAATCAGCGTGCTGAGAAAAATAACCCAACCGGACGCTATTTGCGGCGCAGTCGCCTTCAAAAACGTATAGACCGCGCGCGCCTCAACAAAAACGCCGGGCATTGAGGCGCGATAATTCGCTGGCGCAGCCTCGCTCGCACTGCGCCCGCAAGCGACGTCCAAAATCTTCGGCGTTTTATCGCGTTGCAGACGATTGGCGCCTATATGGCGGTCTTCAATATCCAGCGCCGTGCCGATTAGAACGACCTTGCCGCGGAACAGCTCGAAGACGGCGCTATCGCCCTGCTCGTAGCAGGCGTAAAGGTCAGAAAACCGGTAGGTCGGAAATTGCTCCGCCGGGGTGATATAATCGATCAGGATATCATCGCTCGGCGCTACGCCGCTACGCGCGCTTAACTCTGCGGCAAAGGACGCAACCCTGTCGCCATTTTCCAGCGCCAGAAACGCCGGATGACGGCGCACGACATTGTCGCGGTCGGGTGTTAAATGCACGGGGCGAATATTCTCCGGCCCGCCAACGGCAATTTCTTGGCCCCTGTAAGGGCGGATAGGCGTATCGGAGAGCCGCGCCTCGGCGAGCACCAGCCTGTTCTCCGCACTGATTTTCGCCAGCGCCTGTAGAAAAGATCGGTCATAGCCGGGCGCAATATTGCGTCCGGCAATCGACTTTGGAAAAATCATATCAAGGCCGATGACCGCCGGCTCAGCCTCAGCAATCGCCATCATCACCTCGCCCAGAAACGGCGTCCAGGCGACCTCCGGCGTTTCAGAAAAAGGCGGCGTCTGGTGGGTGATTTCATCAATCACCACCAGCACGACGGGGGCGTCCGCCAATTCATCTGGCTGCGGATAAAAGCTTGCCGCAAGCGGGGTTAGGAAGTCACCGCCAAGCCGCACGAAATATGTCGTCGTTGGCAGGGCGGCCAAGAGCGCGAAGGTAAAACAAAGCCCCGCCGCTACCGGAAGGCGATATCGCTGCGCACGCCGGCCAAACGCAGCCTCGCCGGGAGGCTTAAAGCCCAAGGGGCACCGCTGTCGTCAACAGGCCGTCGGGCAGTTCCAGCTGCGGGTCAATCGAGAACACCGCCGAGGTCTGGCGTTTCGCACCAAACGAAACAATCACCCGATAGGGCAGACCGGGTATCAGCGCCGGCGCATCATCCGGATAGACCAGATAATTGCCATCAACGGCGCCTTGCCAGACACGCTCCTCCGGCTCGGCTTCCAGAAGATAGACGCTGAGGGAGGCGCCGGCTGATGCTTTTTTATCGCGCGGCCAGATAAAGCGCGGCGTCATCACCGCAACGGAAACCTCCTGCCAGCCTGCGCCAGAAAACGGCGTTACGCGTTTGACTGAAACGCCTGCTTCTCTTGCATCGGCAGACACCGACAACGCCGCAGTCTGGCACGGCCGCGCCTGTTGCACCGACGCGCCGCCTTTGGAGATTTTCACCTCATCATCTTTCAGCTTGATGACGCCGCCGGTGAAAGTCTCGACAATGCATCTGTCAAAATAGGCAAGACGCAACTCGCCGTCTGGGCGCAAATCTATCTTGTCGTTGGCGTAAACATAATCGAATGGCTCCACCGCAGCCTCCGGCGCATCGACATATTCCACCAGCGCCAGCGGACGGTCCTGTGCGCCCGCGCCGCTGGAAATCACTGCCATTGCCGCGGCGGCGATCATCAACCGAAATCTGGTCATTTTGCCCAATTCCACCCCGGCCCGCAGGCCGACGTTTTCTCTCCAGCGTTAACTATAGCCCTATCGCCAAGGCCCGTCACGTCGCCGCCGGGGCCTTAAATCATGCCTAATTTCCATAAACCAGTTAACCCTGTGCGCGAGCTCACAGGCAGATTGCCCGCCCGCCCGTAGCTTCTCCCGGTAATTCACGAGGCCCCGCCCGGCCCAGCCAACGGAGAGAAGCAATGTCCACTAAAACCTTGAATAAACCGAATTTTTTGAAATCCGCCTCTTACGCCGCCATCGCCATCGTGGCGGCCGGCATGATCACCGCACCAGCCGCCGCCAAGCAGGCGCCGGACGGCGCGGCGATTGAGGCCTCCCATTCACAAACCCGCCTTGGCCCGAAAAAATCCATCGCCGTGATTGATTTCACCGCCAATGGTTCGTTCCTCTACCAATATGGCGAATGGGAAGCTGGCGGCGGGCTCGCGGCGATGCTGGAAACGGAACTTTCCCAAACCGATCAGTTCCGCCTCGCCAATCGCAGCCATCTCGACGCCGCGCTTTATGAGCAGCAACTCTCCTCCAGCGGTCTCACCGCCGTCCGCACCGCAACGCCCGGGCAACTGCTTGGCGCACAATATCTGGTGCGTGGTTCGGTAACTGATTTCACGCTTTCAGAAAAAGGCGGCGGAATTTCTCTCGGCGGCACAGTCGGCGGCGTTCTCGGCGGCATCAGCCCGCAATCGCGCACCGGCCGCATCTCGATAGACTTTCAGGTGATTGATTCCACCACCGGCGAAGTCGTCGACAGCTTTTCGGTTAAGCGCAAAATCAAAAGCAAATCGATCGCCATCTCGGCTGCAAAAAGCGGTTACAATGTCGGCGCCAACACGTTCAAGAACACGCCGCTCGGCAAAGCCGCACGCGAGGCTATCGCCGAGGCCTCTGACCGCATCTCGCACGGTCTACAAAACCGCTCCTGGTCCGCCCATGTGGCGCAGGTCCGCGACGACACGCTTTACGTCAATGTCGGCGCCGACGCCGGATTGCAACCCGGCGACACGCTGAAAATTTATCGCATCGTCGAGCAAATCAACGACCCGATTACCGGCGCCGTCCTTGGCATCGAAAAAGCCGAGATCGGCAGCGCGGTTGTTGCAAGCGTCGCAGAACAATATGCCCGCGCCACTTTCAGCACCATGACCGCGCCGGAAGCCGGCGACATCCTCACCTATTCCAATTCGCAAATCGCCCAGCTTGGGGGAGCGTACGGGGCTGAGTAATAGCCCCGGGC
>JAJFFZ010000146.1 GCA_021776395.1 Hyphococcus sp.
AGAAAGATGGCTGCAAATACGCACAACATTCTTCCTCCCCTGCTGGCGGGGGAGGTGTCAGCGAAGCTGACGGAGGGGGGATAACAATCCGTCTACTCACTATGCCTCTGCCTACTGGTTCTTGACCAGTCCCTTTACCTCAAAGTATTTGATTAAATCGTTATGAACCTTCACAGCTTGCTGACTGTAGAACATGCAAATCTCCGCAAGTTCGTGTTGCGAAAATTGTATTCTCTCCCCCAACGCGAATTCTTTTATGCGTTTTTTTCTTCGTATTTCTAACGGAGCCCCGTCTTCTGACTTCACTTGATATGTATCCACCGGCTTGTCGCTATAGATGATTTCCTTTTCACCATCTATCAAGACCAAGTCAGTGCCGATCCACAAAATCTGCAAAGAGTTATTATCTGTATTGACCTGCCTTTGCTGAACTCGCCCCAGCCCGTGCGTCAAGGCATTTCTTGCTTTGCTCAAACTCTGCAAACACTCAAGGTCGAGTTCTATTCCGGTCTTCGCCGAGAATTTTTCGGCTTTACTGGCACTATTTGTGTCCCCAGAAAATTTCTCATCTGGTTTAATCATAAAAGAGCTTGGCTTCGCAGACCCGTGCAAGTCAGCCAAACCTACTACATGCCACGCTCGATCCAAAAATAATGAAAAATGCTGCTCCAGTTCTTTTAAACAGGAACCGATTATCCAAGACTGGAATTCGTTGCGAAGTGTTTCTTTGATATCTGCCGGCAGAGGGTTTGGCCAAAAGTTGTACGCGACGCCTCCGTTGATAGCAAAATCATCCGGCAACTCGAATTCTTGAATTTTATCACCAATTTTCAAAAATGCAGCCGTACGCCGAACTCCGACATTTGCAATCTCTAGCATGCCTCGCAGGTCAAGTTTTAACTCGACCTTTTTCGGTTGCTGTTCGTCAGTCAACTACAACCCCTCATTCGCCTTCTTCACGGCCTCAGCCTCCAGATAAAGCTCCGAACCCATCGCTTTATACTTCTTGCTCATTTCCTTCATGCCTTTCTCGCTCATGTCGGCGAGGTCTTTCTTTTCATTATCGCTGAGGCCCTCCGCATAATCACGCACGTCTTGCGTGATTTTCATCGAGCAGAATTTTGGGCCGCACATACTGCAAAAATGGGCGACCTTGTGGGCCTCCTTGGGGAGCGTCTGGTCGTGGAATGACCTTGCGGTTTCCGGGTCTAGGGACAAATTAAACTGATCTTCCCAGCGGAAGTCGAACCGTGCGCGGCTGACCGCGTCGTCCCTCATTTGCGCCGCCGGGTGGCCCTTGGCTAGGTCCGCTGCGTGGGCGGCGAGTTTGTAGGTGATGACGCCAACTTTAACATCATCGCGGTCGGGCAGCCCTAAATGCTCTTTGGGCGTTACATAACACAGCATCGCCGTGCCGAACCAGCCGATCATCGCCGCGCCGATGCCGCTGGTGATGTGGTCGTAACCGGGCGCAATGTCGGTGGTGAGCGGGCCGAGCGTATAAAACGGCGCCTCGCCGCATGTCTCCAGCTGCTTGGTCATGTTGACCTTGATCTTGTGCATCGGCACATGGCCCGGCCCCTCAATCATCACCTGACAGCCATGGGCCCAGGCGATTTTGGTGAGCTCGCCGAGCGTTTCCAACTCGGCAAATTGTGCGCGGTCGTTGGCGTCAGCTATGGAGCCGGGGCGGAGCCCGTCGCCCAATGAGAACGAGACGTCATAGGTCCGCATGATCTCGCAGATTTTGTCAAAGTTCGTATAGAGAAAGCTTTCGCGGTGATGGGCGAGCATCCATTTCGCCATAATCGACCCGCCGCGGCTGACAATGCCGGTGACGCGGTCCGCCGTTAAATGTATGTATGGCAGGCGCACGCCGGCATGAATGGTGAAATAATCAACCCCTTGTTCGGCCTGCTCGATCAGCGTGTCGCGATAAACTTCCCAGGTGAGGTCTTCGGCGACGCCGTTGACTTTTTCCAACGCCTGATAGATCGGCACCGTGCCGATGGGGACCGGCGCATTGCGGATGATCCATTCGCGGGTGTTGTGAATATTGCGGCCCGTCGACAGGTCCATGACATTGTCCGCGCCCCAGCGCGCCGCCCACACCATTTTGTCGACTTCTTCTTCCACTGACGAGGCGACCGCCGAATTGCCGATATTGGCGTTAATCTTGACCAGGAAGTTTCGGCCGATAATCATCGGTTCGGATTCCGGGTGGTTGATATTGGCGGGAATGATCGCCCGGCCGCGCGCGATTTCCTCGCGCACGAACTCCGGCGTGATAAAGGGCGGAATTTCCGCGCCGAAGCTCTCGCCCTGCGCGACGGCGTCTGCTGCACCCTCTAACATTTGTTTGCGGCCCATATTCTCGCGGATCGCCACATATTCCATCTCGGCGGTGACAATCCCGGCTTGCGCAAACTCATATTGCGTCACGGGGCCGGTTCCGGTCCCGCGCAGGGGTTTGTTTTTTACCGGGAACTGGCGCGCCAGATATTTCCCCTCAGCGCCGCCATTGTCTTCGGGTTTAACGTCGCGGCCGTCATAGTCTTCGACATTGTTGCTGTATTGGGCCGCACGGGTTTTAATCCACGCCGTGCGCATACGCGCCAGCCCGCTTTCAACATCAATCACTACCGCCGGATCGGAGTAAGGCCCCGACGCATCATAGACCGGCACAGCCGGCTCGTTGGCGGTGGCATGCAAATCAATCTCGCGCACCGGCACGCGCAAATCCGGGTGCTGATCGCCTTTGACATAGACCTTGCGGCTGGCTGGTAGCGGCCCGGTCGTCACTTGCGGGGTTTTAAATTCCGATTGCGGGGTGTGTTTGTTCATGGGGCTAGCTCCTCAGCATTCAGCGGATATCTAGCGCGGGGAAGTCATCATTATCTGTCCGTCCCTACGCCGGTCTTAACCGATCAGGTTCAAAGGGTGCCCGTGTGAAACAACACGATCTCAGCGGGTAACGCCCGCGCCCCTCGGAAATACTGCGCTCTGTCTAGCAAAGGTGCGCGCGGCGAGCAAGGAGGAGCGCGCCGGCCTCAACGCTCCCGCCAACCGGCCGGCGTCAAAAATGCAGCGCGACGCCGAACAGCAGCTGTTTGGTGAAAAGATCGGTGTCGATTTCAAATGCGCTGTTGGACAGGGGCGCATTCACAGGCGTGTAGTTCAATCTGAACTCGCCATAGAGTGATACCATATCGCTCAGAGGGAAATCAACGCCCGCCACCGCCTGTACGGTTGCGCCGCCGATTTCGTAACTAAGAGCGGTCGGCAAGGCGGAAAGCGCATTGCCCGTTACTTCAACATACGGAACACTTAGCCCACCACCAACGCCGACATAGGGTTGAAACTTGCTGATGGGCTGGAACCGATACATCGCGCTCAATGTCACAAATGAAATGCCATCGGTAAACTCCAGACTGTCAAACAGCGCCGACACCGCATAATCGCCAGCCGCGACTGCGCTTGCACCGGTATTGCCAGTCAATGTGACCGTCGCATCGGAAACCGCGCGTATTTTAGCGTGGGTATAGTCAAGCATCACACCCCAGCCGGGGCCGTCACTGAACCAATAAGTGGCGCGCGCGCCCCAATATGGCGAGCCGTCGTTGCCTGGCAGAGAAAGCCCCTGCCACGGTACGTTTTCGATATTGAAATCTACACCGCCTGGCCCGGTAAATTCTACATCGCTTGACGATGTCTGGTTCCAGCCGAGGTGAAGCCCCAACTGAACTTCCGCCGCCGCTGGCCAGGCCAAGCTGAGTATAGCAAGCCCAAGGCCTCCCCCGATCAATACGTTACGCATCCCCAACCCCCGTATTCTTGCGCATACCCCTATGACGGATACGAGTGTAACCGCACAGCATCAAAATTCAAACAGCCCTAAAGGCTTGTTGACGCCACCGCTCAGCAATCGGCTTCCTCACCGCTGCCTAAGCCTTTGGGATCCGGCGATGAGGAAATCGACTTTGCGTTCCGTCCCTCACGCCGGCATGACCCGGATCAGGTGCAAAGGGTTCGTCTCAGTCCCATAAGCCCAGGCTCGCTCTAACCTTGTTAGTATGACGCACATGATTTCCGGCGCTCACAAGAGGAGGATCGCTCAAAAGAGCGGCAGCCGAAAGATGTGCGTCGCACGAGCTGTCGAACATAGTCGACAGGCGGGACGCCCCTCGGAACAAATTGAGTGTGCTCCGAAACGATGCTTTCTGCAAGTGAATTCGACGATAGGGTGGATTGAAATTAAAGGCGCCTTACGGACGATCTAAAATCTTCGGCCAGTTGGCGTTGGCGCGGGCAATGTCGCGGTCGATATTCGCCAACCATTCGCGCTTATAGCGCTGGCTGACATTCAAGTATAGCTTTCCTTCGTATACATACCAAACTTTTGGGTCGCCCTTGGCGAACTTGTCCTGCGCCATCGCCCAGGCGCAATAGCCGCCATATTGCGGGCGGTATCGGTCAGGATTGGCCTTAAACCTGGCGAGATTTTCCGCTGAAGCAAAGCGCCATTGGGCGCCTTTGTAATCAGTCACATAAGCGTCCGCGCCGGCAACCGGGGCATCGCCTTCAGCCAGCTCAAAATAAGCCACAACATCATACCCGCCAACCGCATAGTCCCAGGCGGCGCTAAAAACGCCTCCTTTGTCCATATAGATTTCCGGCGCGCGCGCTTGCGCCGCCGCAAAGCTGCAAACCACAAAGCTCAAGATTGCCACTATCGCCGCCCGCATCATCTTTTGTCCCGCCTTCATACCGTCGCCCTTTATGAGTTTGCTGTTTTTAAATCGGCGCGCCGAACAAAGCTCAGCCCGCCAACTGCGCATGCCGGAATTATCACGCATAAGGACGGCTTGCCAGTCACAAAGCCGACACACCCTGACGGTCAGAGATAACGAAAATGAGAGGCTCAAACCTCTCTGGTGCAGAGCCCGCCCGCCTAGTTGGCGAGCGCCGCCTCTTCGCTGTCGCGCGAAGCCAACGCCACCGCCTGGGAAATCGCCGCGCGCATGGCCTTTTTGGAGTGGTTGATCGTCAGCATGTCGAGGATTTCGCCGGTGTCGCTGTCGACCAACAAGGCAAAGCCGGTGGCGCCTTTATAGCGCGGATAGAGATCGCCGAGCCCTTCGGCTTCAGCCTGGGCATAAATCTCTTCACGCTGGCCAAAAGTGAAATCAAACTCGACAAACTTCACCGGCTTGTCGGCAAAATCGGGAATGACTTTCGCCAGACGCGGAATTAGGATTTTGCAAGACGAACACCAGGCGGAAGAAAACGTCGCAACAATAATTTCCGGCTCGCCGGCAAATTGGTAGTCCGAGCCAGCCTCGGCATTGCGCCCGGAAAGGGCGAATATGGCAACGCCCGCAACGACGATAACCGGGAACAGAAAATCTTTCAGCCGTTTCATCACAAACTCCCGTACTGATTAGAGTTTAGACCATTCTGCGGGCATGCGCCTAGCGCGAATTTGTCACGTCTTTGCGAGCCTGGCCCGGTATGAAGAAGGGGCCCAAAGTCAGTCCTGAAACGGATCGCGCATCAAAATCACGTCGTCGCGCTCGGGGCTGGTGGAGACCAGGGCCACTGGCGTCTCGATCAGCTCTTCGATGCGGCGGACATATTTCACCGCCGCGGCTGGCAACTCGGCCCAGGAGCGCGCCTTTTCGCTGGTTCCATCCCAGCCTTCCATGGTCTCGTAAACCGGCTCGGCTGCGGCCTGATTCTCGGCGCCCGCGGGCAGGTAATCATAGGTCTCGCCGTTAATACGGTAGCCGATGCAGACTTTGAGTTCGTCAAATCCATCAAGGACGTCGAGCTTGGTCAATGCGATGCCGTCAACGCCGGCGATCTTCAGCGATTGCCGCACCAGCGCGGCGTCAAACCAACCGCAGCGGCGCTGGCGGCCGGTGACGGTGCCGAACTCATGACCGCGCTCCCCCAGCCGTTGGCCGACAGCATCCTCAAGCTCGGTCGGGAACGGCCCCTCGCCGACGCGCGTCGTATAGGCTTTGACAATGCCGAGAACATATCCGATTGCGCGGGGACCAAGACCGGCGCCGGTCGCGGCCTGTCCGGCAACGGTGTTCGATGATGTGACATAAGGATAAGTGCCGTGATCAACATCAAGGAGAACGCCTTGCGCGCCTTCGAAGAGAATGCGCTTGCCGGCTTTATGCGCCGCATCCAATTCGCGCCAGACCGGCTTTGCAAATGGCGTTATCTTCGGCGCGACAGCGCGCAGCTTTTCTAGCAACGCGCCCGCATCAACGCCGTCATGGCCAAAGCCGCAGCGCAACGCATTGTGATGCACCAGCAGGTTTTCTATTTTTCCCGGCAAGCTATCGAGGTCTGCAAGGTCGACAATGCGCAAGCCCCGGCGCCCGGCTTTGTCTTCATAGGCCGGGCCGATGCCGCGCTTGGTGGTGCCGATTTTAACGCCGGTGCTTGAGCCTTCGCGCATCGCATCGAGCTCTTGATGCAGCGGCAGGATCAGCGTCGCGTTTTCGGCGATGGCGAGGTTGTCCGGCGTGATGATGACGCCCTGGGCGCTAATCCGGTCTATCTCCGCCAGCAGCGCAAACGGATCGACCACCACGCCGGAGCCGATCATGCCCTCGCAGCCCTTGCGCACGACGCCGGACGGCAGCAGCGAGAGCTTGTAGACCTCGCCGTCAATCACCAGCGTGTGGCCGGCATTGTGCCCGCCCTGAAACCGCACCACGACATCGGCTCTGGCCGACAGCCAGTCAACGATTTTGCCCTTGCCCTCGTCGCCCCACTGGGCGCCAATCACGGCTACGTCGGCCATTCAGCCCTCCATCAGAATTGTTTGAATATCGCAGCGCACAATAATCACTTTGCCCGGCGCGTCAAAGCCTTCGTTTGGTCGCGAATAGGCCTCGGCCGGTCGGCGCGATATTGCGCCGCCGGCAAAAAAACTGCCCTATAGGGCGGACAGACCGGCAGTCGTTTGGACCGATAGCGGGCGCCGCATCAAGGAGGGGCCAAAATGAATAAATTGTTTTTGACGGCGGCGGCTGTGTTCGGCGCATCCTGCGGGACCGCGCTGGCGGCGCAAAACTCTGATGCGGCAGCCAAGCCGGCGCCGTGTTCGTCGGAGCTTTTTCACCAGTTCGATTTCTGGATTGGCGAATGGGACGTCTTTAGTCCCGACGGCAAGAAAGCCGGCGACAATGTTATCTCGGTCGAAGAGAACGGTTGTTTGTTGGTCGAGCGCTGGACCGGCGCTGGCGGCGGCACTGGACAGAGCTACAACTATGTTGACCTTGCAACCGGCAAATGGCGCCAGGTCTGGGTCAGCGCCGGCGCAACCATCAGCTATGACGGCGGGCTTAACGATGACGGCGCGATGCATCTTGAAGGCGAGATCGCCTATCCGACCGGCGCCACCGCGCCGTTCCGCGGCACCTGGACGCTGAACGAGGACGGCACAGTCACGCAATATTTCCAGCAATATGATTCCAAAAAAGAGGTCTGGAACGACTGGTTTACTGGAACTTATAAGAAGAAATAACTACTCCTGATTTGGGTGTAGCCTGCCCTCAATAAGTCTGACCAACTCTGGATAACCAACTTCATCAATGTACTTAAAGTGCAACAGTCCGGATGCTCGTTCAAGAGCATTGATAGGCTCTGGCGCTTCCACATTGAAGCGGGCGTAATCAAATAGCGCTTCTACCTCGGCATTAATCTCGGCTGCATCAATAATACGCTCACATGCCCCGTATATATCTGGCATACGTACTATGTCTTCACGATGCTGACCATAATACATGTTAACACAGTTACGCAATCTTGCTTGCTGCACTTGAAGAATTCCAAACAAGTGTATTAACGCATCGGCGGCAGCTTCATCTGCTTGCTCTAAACAGTCACGTACGACCGATATTATTGATGGATCTATTGTCGGCACAGTTGGTGCGTTTCGATCTTCTACATTACCTGCCACTTCGTCTGCTTTTGCATCATGATAGAGCTTTTTACCGAGCTCAATGCATTGTTCTGTATAGTCGATTAGCCCTGACAAAGCATGAGGAAGCATTGCCCTAGCCGATCTCAGCCGGCGATCTCTTTCATCGTCTCTATGTTTTTGTTGTTGGTTGATCTGACGCCAAAGCAACCCACCCGTTACGAGCGCCGAAAAAACTGCGAAAATACCAACTATCAACGTTTGATAATCGTATATACAGCTGTGCCATGTCGCATCTGTAAACTGGCAATTTAGCATAAAGTGCTTCCCTAAAACGACAGCGCCTTGGCCTGTTGCACATGCGGCAGGGCGCGGAGTTTTTCGAGCACGGCTTCGCAGACCCTGTCGTCAACCGCGACCAGCGCAATCGCCTGCTCTCCGGGGGCCGAGCGGCCAAGGTTGAAGGTGGCGATATTGACGCCCGCCTCGCCCAAAGCCTGGCCCAGTGCGCCGATAAAGCCTGGTTTATCGTCATTGGTGGTATAGAGCATGTTGTCGGCAAAAACGGCTTCCATCCCCACTACCTTGATTTCAATAGTCCGCGGCTCGCAGCCAAATACTGTCCCCGAAACCGTGCGTTCCTGTTTTTCAGAGATAATACGTAAACGAATAATGCTGTCATAGGCGTCGGCGTCATCGCGGCTGGTTTCGGCCACCGATATGCCGCGCTCTTTGGCGAGCACTGGCGCACTGACAATATTCACCTCCATCAACATCGGCTTCAGCACCCCCGCAACAGCGGCGGCTGTGAGCGGCTTGGTGTTAAGCGCGGCGACGTCGCCTTCATAGCAAATCTCAATCGACTTGATTGCATTCTCGGTC
The DNA here is from genome assembly GCA_021776395.1 of Hyphococcus sp. GTDB lineage: Bacteria > Pseudomonadota > Alphaproteobacteria > Caulobacterales > Parvularculaceae > Hyphococcus. The sequence continues at coordinate 8,828 of JAJFFZ010000146.1, forward strand.
AACTGCCCGGCAAAGGCGCCGAGCTTTTCCGCCAGGGCAATGAAGGGTTTCAATCGCGGCGCTTCTTCGGCGGTGACTGATGGCGAGTTCAACGCATTCGATACCGCGCCGCGCATCAAATATTCCGCCATCTGTTCGGCGACCTGAATGGCGACATTTTCCTGCGCTTCTGTGGTTGATGCGCCAAGATGGGGCGTTGCGACAACTTTTGGGTGCCCGAACAGGGGGTTTTCCGTCGCCGGTTCGCTCACATAGACATCAAGCGCGGCGCCGGCGATGCGTCCTTCGTCCAGCGCGTGTTTCAGCGCCGCCTCATCGACCAGACCG
>JAJFFZ010000147.1 GCA_021776395.1 Hyphococcus sp.
TTGCCCATATCCTTCAGGCTCGCCGCATCAAATTCCTTGATCACATCCGCAACCGCAGTTTTGATTTCATCGTCAGATAGCTGACGCGGCAAAAACTCGCGCACCACGTCAATCTCGTTGCGCTCTTGTTCGGCAAGTTCGGGGCGACACCCTTTCTCAAAGGCGGCCGCACTTTCCTCGCGCTGCTTCACCATCTTGGCGAGGATGGAAAGAATTTCTTCCTGGGTCGCGCCATTGCAGCGGTCTTCCCCGCGCGCGGCAATGTCGCGGTCTTTAATCGCCGCATTAATAAGCCGCAGCGTCGCTACGCGAAGCTTGTCGTCTCTGGCCTTCATGGCCGTTTTCAGGGCGGTGTCGATTTGCTCTCTGAGCATCGGTCATTCTCCAAAAGCCTTTGCGCGCACAATTCAAAATTCGCGCCACTAGCCGGAGTTAAAATCTGTAAGGTTGTTTTGGTTGGGTAAATTCTGTCTCGTCCATTGTTGACCCAAACGGCGCGCTCGCATAGCTTCGCGCCAATTTGCGCGGGCTGAAACCGCAATCGCCAGTCTTGCCGCGCCGCTGGCGCAAGGCGCCAGACCAAAAAGAGATATGCCTTCGTGAAAATTAGTCAAGCACCCCTGCCAAACCCCACCGCCGCGCTGATTTTAGCCGATGGAACAGCGCTTTACGGCGAGGGGTTGGGCGCTGTCGGCGAGGCTGTGGGCGAGGTCTGCTTCAACACCGCGATGACCGGCTATCAGGAGATTTTGACCGACCCGTCTTATGCGGCCCAAATCATCACCTTCACTTTCCCGCATATTGGCAATGTCGGCGTCAATGCCGACGACGTTGAAAATGCGTCTCCCGCCGCCGCTATCGCTGCGCGCGGCGCCGTCTTTCGCGCCAGCGTCACCAGCCCGTCGAACTACCGCGCGCAACTCGACCTTGGCGCATGGTTGCGACGCCGCGGCATCATCGCCATCGCCGGCGTCGACACCCGCGCCCTCACCGCCATGGTTCGCGAACACGGCATGCCGCACGGCGTCATCGCCCATAGCCCGTCGGGCGTGTTCGATGTTGAAGCATTGGCCACACGCGCCAAAGCCTGGCCCGGACTTGATGGCCGCGACCTCGCCAAGGAAGTCACGACGCTGCAATCTTACATCCATGACGAGACCGGCTGGATATGGCCGGATGGTTACGGCGCGCAAAATGAGCGCGGGCCGCAAATTGTGGTCATCGATTACGGTGTTAAACGAAACATCCTGCGCCGCCTCGCCAGTGAAGGCTGCCGCGTGAGGGTCGTGACCGCGACGGCGACCTATGACGACATTATGAAAAACAAACCCGACGGCGTAGTTCTGTCCAACGGACCCGGCGACCCGGCCGCTACCGCGCAATATGCAGCGCCCATCATCGTCAAACTGATTGAAAACAAAGTACCAATCCTCGGCATCTGTCTCGGCCACCAGATTTTAGCGCTCGCCGCCGGCGCCAAAACCAAAAAAATGACCCAGGGCCATCACGGCGCCAATCATCCGGTCAAGGATATCGCCACCGGCAAGGTCGAGATCGTGTCGATGAACCATGGCTTCACCGTCGACAGCGATAGCCTGCCCGACAATGTCGTTGAGACCCATGTTTCCCTGTTTGACGGGTCAAATTCCGGCCTGGCGCTAAAAGACGCCCCGGCCATATCCGTCCAGCATCACCCGGAAGCCTCCCCCGGACCGGAGGACAGTTTTTATATATTCAGAAGGTTTGTGGAGGGGTTGAGGGCGGCTTAAAAAGCCATGTGTTATGTAATCGTCGCCGGCATAACTTAGTCAAACCAATTTTCATTCCTCAAAGAGCCCCCTCCGTCGCCTTTGGCGACACCTCCCCCGCAAGCGGAGGAGGAAAAGCATTGAGTTTACCTTTTGCTCTTTCTTCCACCGCTTGCGGGGGAAGTGGCCGCGAAGCGGACGAAGGGGGTCTTTGGACAGAGCGAGAGGTGCATATTAAATAGCCTCACACCTCCACGTCACATCTCTCGCCCCGACAAACCGACCGATGCGTTCCAGCTCCGCATCCAGTTTGCGCTGGCGTGCATGGGTGGCCTTTACGCCCCTCTCCCACCAGATATTGTCGACGGAAAGAATTCCCTTCTTGCGGTCGGCGCGTGCTTCAATGCGGCCGAGGAAGCGCTCGCCTTCCAGTATTGGATAGACATAATAGCCATACTGACGTTTGGCGGCGGGTGTAAACATTTCTACGCGATATTTAAAGCCGAATAACCGTTCAAGGCGCGCCCTGTCGCGGATGACCGGGTCGAACGGGTTTAATATCCGTAGCCGGCTGGTTGCGGGCTTTAACGTTTCCAAACGTTCTTCAATATCGCTCGGCGCAAGCGCCTTGTAAGCGCCGCCGTCAGCCGTTTCGATTTCTACATTGATAAGTTTCCTGCGGTTCTTCTTGGCCCAAGTTTTAACATCGCCCAGATCAACCGCGTCCCAGAACCGTTGCAGATCGCCTTCGCTGGCAAAACCGAGCCGGTCAAGGGCGTTTGTACAAAGCCAGTTGACCTGCCTGGCGTCGCTTATCGGTTTGGTCCGGTATGCGTCGGGGATCACCTTTTCAGCGATATCATAGTGCTTGATAAAGTTCTTGCGGTGACAGGTCGCCAAAACGCCTGCATACCAGTAAAAATCGAGCGCCACCTTATGCGGCGGCCGCGCCCAGACGTGGTTGGATTTGGATTTCTGCCGGATTTCAAAGTCACGCGTCGATAAGGGCCCGTCTTCCGCTACGCGCTTCAATATCTTTTCGCGCTCGCGCTTAGACGGCATCAGTTCATACCATCCGCTGTCTGCCACCCGTGCGCGCATACGCTCAAACTGGCGGCGCCAATAGGGATAAAACGCCATCGGCAAGACCGAGGCGTCGTGGGTGAAATGCTCAAACACCAAGCGGCTTTGCATCAACTGATCGAGCATCGGCTCGCGGTAATTCTGGTTGCGCGACCATAAAATATGATCATGCGCGCGCGCGATGATGCGGATTGTATCAAGCTGAACAAATCCGAGGCGTTCAATAATTGCAGCCAGACCCGCAAGGTTGAGGGCGCCGGTCGGTGTTTGCAACAAGCCCTGACGGTCCAGCCACAGCCGGCGCGCATCGCGATTTCGGATTGTCAGAACCATTTCAGTATTCTCTGAGAGCGCAAGCCGCAGACTTTGCCCGGTTCCCTTTTGTGATGCAAATCGCTATTGAACGCCTATGACCGACAGCCAAGCCCAACCGCCCTTTCAGATCCGCGTCGTCCCGGTGACGCCGTTGCAACAGAATTGCTCGATCATCAAGGCGCCCTCCGGCAAAGCCGCTGTGGTCGATCCCGGCGGCGAGGCGGATAAAATTTTAAAGGCGGCCGAAGAGTTTGGCGCGACCATCGAGCAAATCTGGCTGACCCATGGCCATCTTGACCATGCCGGCGGCGCGGAAGCGTTAAAGCGCAAAACCGGCGCGCCGATCACCGGGCCGCATCAGGCCGACACATTCTGGCTCGATGAAATCGCAGCGCAATGGGCGCAATATGGCCATCCCGGCATGGGCGAGAATTGCGCGCCCGACACATGGCTCAAAGACGGCGACAGGCTTCAACTCGACGGCATCGAATTCAACGTCGTCACGACGCCCGGCCACACGCCCGGGCATGTCGTCATCTATCACCAAGGCGCCAATATCGCCTTTGTCGGGGATGTTTTGTTTGCCGGCTCAATCGGGCGCACCGACTTTCCCCAGAGCGACCACCAGGCCTTGATTGACTCCATCACCCAAAAGCTGTGGCCGCTCGGGTCCGAGATGCAGTTTGTGCCCGGTCACGGACCGGTCTCAACATTTGGCCATGAGCGCCAGAGCAACCCCTTTGTCGGCGACAGCGTCACCGGCTATCAGGGTGCGGAGCAACAGCCGGGGAACCCCGCCGATCAAAAGACCGCCAAACGCTGGCAATAGACCTGCCTATCAATCATACGCGTCTTTCAGCCGCAACCATTCCATGGTGTATGACAAACCGCTCTCGTCCCGGCCCTTCGGCACGATATCGAGCAGCCGATAAGCGCCCATAAGGTTTTCCAGCCCACGCCCATAGGCGGAATAGGTATGATAAATTCCGCCATCGTCGCCTTTTGCAAAAACGCTGACGCCCGGCGCTTCCCGGCACGGAAAACCCTGCTCGCGATAATTATAATATCCTTTGCCGTCCAGCTCCGCGTCCATGAAAGACACATGAAAGTCGCGATTGAAATCTGAGCCCGCGGATGACAGCCAATTGAAGCGCCATCCCATTCGCCGCCTGAACGCCTGAAGCTTTTCAAGCGGTGCTATGGAGATGACCGCAAAGGCAACATCGCGCTGCGCGATGTGAACAACGGATGGATCGGTGTGATCGGCAATGAACGAGCAGGATTTGCATCCCGCCTCCCAGTCGGGCTCAAACATGAAATGATAGATGATGAGCTGGTCTTTGCCTTCGAACATGTCTTTCAGACTGACCTGGCCCGCGGGCCCCTCAAAAACATAGTCTTTGCTGATTTTTACCCAAGGCATGGCCATCCGCTGGCGGGTCAGCGCGTCTCTCTCTTGCGAGGCTTGCTTTTCTTTCTCCAGCAAGCCGAGACGCGCCTTGAGCCATTCATCTTTGGAGACTA
>JAJFFZ010000148.1 GCA_021776395.1 Hyphococcus sp.
CCAAAGCCTGCGACAATAACATGATCGCTGCCGCCTTGCGGGCCTTCCAAGTCTTCGCCGCTATCGGCGCCAGACTTCGCGGCGCGATGCGCCGCCATCACCAGGAGCGGCGTTGACGCCATCGAGATGGTGACGATGGCCGACAACATCGTCGCCGCGCCATCGGTGAACAACAACGCCTCAACGCCAAGACTGATGACCACAAATGCAAACTCGCCGCCTTGCGATAAGACGGCGGCGGTTTTTAATGCATCGTTGTGTCCAGACTTCGCCGCCCGCGCCAGGCCGTAAAGCAACGCCGCCTTAATCGCCACCAGCCCAACCGCGCCGCCAACAACAATCCACCAGGACGCGGCAATGACGGCAAGGTCGAGGCGCATGCCGATGGAGATGAAAAACAATCCGAGCAGCAAGCCGCGAAACGGTTCGATGTCAGTTTCAATCTGATGGCGGTAGGAGGATTCCGCAAGCAAGGCGCCGGCGAGAAACGCACCGAGCGCCATCGACAGACCGGCCCAGGACACCGCAAGCGCGGTTAACGCAACGACCAGCAGCGCCGCTGCGGCAAACGCCTCGCGCGAGCCGGAGCTGGCGACAATGCGGAAGACGCGATCCAGCCCAAATCGGCCGATGACGACCAGCGCGACCAGAACGCCGACCGGTTTGGCGACCGCCATCCATTGGAAGCCGCCGCCATCGGCGCCCGCTGCAACGCCTATGCTGGCAATGAACGGTATGGCCGCCAGAAGCGGAATGACCGCAAGGTCCTGAAACAGCAAGATTGAAAAGGACTGCTTGCCGTAATTTGTATTCAGCTCGCCGCGGTCTTTTAAGAGTTGCAACGCAAATGCAGTCGAAGAAAACGCCAGCGACAGACCGGCAATTGTCGCCGCCGGCGCGGGCATCACGTCGGCAATGATGAACAGACCGGCAATCAACGCGCCGGTGGTTGCGACTTGCGCAGCGCCAAGGCCGAAAATCTGATGGCGCATCGACCACAGGCGCGACAGCGACAGCTCCAGCCCGATCACGAACAAGAACAGCACCACGCCAAGTTCGGCAATGTCGAAGACGCCTTCTTGCTGGTGCAGAAGTTTAAACCCGAACGGCCCGACCGCCACGCCAGCAGCGAGATAGCCAAGGATGGAGCCGAGCTTAAAGCGATTGAATATGGGCACCGCGATGACCGCGGCGCCAAGATAAGTCGCCGCCTGAATGAGAAAATCGCTTTCACCGCCGACGGCCATACTACTCCACGATCCCGGTTAACTCCTTGAGGCCGAGCGCCAGATTGACGTTCTGGATTGCCTGCACCGCCGCGCCTTTAAGAAGATTGTCTTCCGCCGCCACCACCACCGCATTCCTGCCGTCGTCGCTGACATCAAAACCGCCGATCATCACGCCGGTGCGACCGGCGCCGTCTCTCAATTCCGGCGGCGCATTGCGCAACGCCACCAATGGCTCACCTGAATATTTCGCCTCAAAGATTTCGGCGAGCGCACCCGCCGTCAGCGCCTCGTTCAGCGGGATATGCGCGGTGACAATCAGCCCGCGAAACGCCGGATGCACATGCGGCATGAACCGGATGGGAACGCCAAGATGGCGCGCCGCTTCGCGCTCATGTTTATGGCCGGTGAGCGCATATGGCATCAGATTGTCTTTCAGCCGTTCGGGGTCATTGCGCGGCGACGGCTTGGTCCCGGCGCCGGAATAGCCCGAGGCGCCAAACACCGCCGGCACGCCGTCAAGACGGCTGACCAATGGCGCCAGCGCCAGTTGCATCGCGGTGGCGTAACAGCCGGGGTTAGCGATGCGGGTTGCGCGTTCAATTTTGTTGCGGCCAAGCTCCGGCAGGCCATAGACCCAGGCGTCGTCAAAACGGTAATCGGCTGATAGATCGATAATGATCCGGTGCGGCGCCTCACGCTCCAACGCATCGACATAAGGTTTTGCCGCGCCGTCGGGCGCCGCGAGAATCACAACATCTGCGCGCCGCCGCGCCGCCTCATCGGGTGAGAGCGCCTCAAAGATGCATTCATCCTGGTCTTCCGGCGCAATCTCCGCGACCGCACGACCAGCCCATTCGCGGCTCACCGCATAGGCGAGCATCAATTCCGGATGGCCGGCGATCAGGCGAATCAACTCGCGGCCGACATGCCCGCGGGCGCCGATTAACCCGACAAGGAATGGCTCGCTCATGGCGTCTCGCCTTCAAACGACGCCGGAAGCGCGCCGATACGCTCCACTATAGGCGCAATCTGCGACAAATCCGAAGCGCCAATCCAGAACACCGTCCACGGACCTTTTCGGACCGAGCCGTCGGCGGCCTCATGGTAGAAACTGTTAAACCCGTTGGCCGTCTGCGAGCGCCAGTAGAACACCGGGTTCTTCTCGGCAAACTGCCGCCAGACCGTGCGCGCCAGCCCCTCGCCGCGGGCATCACCAAGGACGGCGAATTTGTCGAGGTAAATAACGTCGTCAAGCTTGGTCAAAATCGCCCCGGCGCGATAGCTCTCGGACATATGGACTTCATGGATATCGAGCCCCGCCCACCAGCCGGGTTTCAACTTCGCGCCAAACGCATCTTCAACCAGCGCCTCGGTCCGGGCGCGGTCGAGCGCGTCTTTGGAGGCGGCCTCATGAATGCGCTCGCCCATCCGCACCAGCGTGCCCGAGCCGCCATGGGTGAACAATTCGCGCACCAGCCCCGACGGCGTGGTGATCGATACTGACGAGGAGAGCGGCGCGTCATCAAGCAGGCGCTTGATCTCCTCAATCTTCAACAGCATGCCGTCCTTCAGCCAGTCCTGCGCCACCAGCGTGTCATAGTCTGAGGCGAGGTTAATCGAGTGAATGATATCCCCGGCACCATCGAGCAAACCGCCGACGCTGGACAGGAAGATGATTTTCATCGGCTGCAACGCCTGCACCAGCGCGCGCGTCGCGGTATCGCCATTGACGTTTAAGACCTGCCCGCCAGGCGCGATGCCGAGACAGGTGAGAATCGGGATTGCGCCCGATTTCGCGACGGAGCGAATGAGTTCGAGATGAATTTTTGTGGGCTTGCCGACAAAGCCGAACTTATCCTTATCAAGATAGTCCGCCTCAATCGCGCCGGCGGTGAGCGAATGCGCCTCGACGCCTTGGGCGCGCACCGCCTCCACCAGGGCGATATTGACGGCGGTAAAAACATCGCGCGCCGCATCAAGCGCTTCGGCGGAGGTGACGCGCAGCCCATCGATCTTCGGAGTTTTAACACCGCGCTGGTCAAGCGTCTCATCAAGCTGCGGGCCGCCGCCATGCAACACAATCGGCGTCAGCCCAACCGTATGCAAAAACGCCAGCGCCGCAGCGGTCTCCTCCAGCTGGTCGGCAAGGATCGCGCCGCCAATTTTGATTACCGCAAAACGCGTCTGGTCAACCTCAGAAAACCGGTTGAGGTAGGAACGAATTTCCTTGCCGTCGCTCATATTGGAGAGGAGCTGGACAATGGTCTGGCGGGTTGAGGTTGAGGAGGTCATGTCAATTCTTTTAGAACGGTATGTCATCGTCGGGCTCGGAAGACTTTCTTTTGTCTTCAATTTTCTTCTGCGGCGTGGGAAGGCATTTTTTTTCTGCCGACTTAGAAAGCCCTATCCATTCCACGGCCTTTTCGAGAACCGTCAGGATCTTTTCCATCTTCTCAATTGCGGGCGCTAACTCCTCTTTAGCCTCCCTCTTTGCGAAGATATACATCGCTGTGAATGCGTCTAAACGCGTTCTATCTCGATTTACTTCGCCAGAGAACGCCTCAAGACGATCAATAAGCGCATCACGTTTTTGCGGAGTAATATTTGCCTCAGCAATTATGCTTCTTATCGCCTCTAAATGGTGATTGATTTCAATCTTTTGCTTTGGTTCCAACGAATATAATGGGCTTATCCCATTTCGGATTGCTTGAAGCCTTTTTAGATTGCTGGCTTTAGCTTTTATCCCAGATGCTTCAATAAACTGGGACACGTAGTCGTCAAATTGTTCTTCACCCTGGGGAGACCAATCCGGGATACCATCAATATCGATTTTATACACAAGCATGAAGGCTTTTACGTACTGGATATACTCACTTTGCCACTTCCAAGCACCATCACTGTCGTCTCCAAGAATTTCGCGTACGTGCGCTTCGTACAATGCAAAGGCATGTTCTGGATCGTTTGGAAGAGATAAAAATAATTCTTCGTCAATCATTTTACACCAGCGCCTTCATAATCGCCTTCTGCACATGCAGCCGGTTCTCTGCTTCGTCATACGCAATGCAATTGGCGCTATCAAAAACCGCGTCGGTCATCTTCACGTTGCGGCGCATGGGCAAGCAGTGGGAGACCAGCGCGTTGTTGGTCATCGCCATTTTATCTTCATTGACGATGAAATGTTTGCAGCGGTCGCGGATGCCTTTTTCTGGTTCCCAGTTGCCAAAAAACGGCAGCGCGCCCCAGCTTTTTGCGTAGACGACATCGGCGCCCTCATAAGCCTCATTAATGTCGTGCGAAATTGTCAGCGCATGGCCATTGGCGCCGGCGTCTTTTGAGGCTTGTTCAATATAGCGCTCATCGAGAACATACTCTTCCGTCGGACACAGCAGCGTCGGTTTCATGCCGAACTTGGCGGCAATCATCAGCGCTGAATTGGCGACCGCGGTGTTGAGCGGCTTGGGGTGATAGGTCCAGGTGAGGACAAACTTTTTGCCCTCAAGGTCGCCGAGCCGTTCTTGCAGCGCCATGATATGCGCCATCTCCTGACAGGGATGGGTGATGGTCTCCATATTGATGACCGGAACGTCGGCATATTTCGCGAAGGCGCGCAAAATTTTGTCCTTGCGGTCCTCCTGCCAGTCGGCAAATTTCGGGAAGGCGCGCACGCCAATCATGTCGCAATAGCGCGACAGGATTTTCGCCGCCTCCTTGACGTGCTCTTCCGCGTCGCCGTCCATGACGACGCCGTCCTCAAATTCTAGCGGCCACATCCCGCCCGAGGGCGACAGCACCACCGCATGACCGCCGAGCTGGCGGGCGCCGACATCAAACGAGGTTCGGGTCCGCAATGAGTTGTTAAGAAATAACAACGCAACCGTTTTGCCCCTCAAAGCATCGCCCGACGCCGTACTCTGCCCCGCCCCTTGAGGCGCTGATTTCATCGCCCGGGCGTCGGCAATCATCGCCTGCAATTCCGGCAGCGACCAATCTGCGGTGTTCAAAAAATGTCTCATCGCCTCTGGTTAGCCGCACAGCAGAGAAAATCCAAGAAAAAGAACGCGATGCGCCGCCCAGAGGCATGGGAAAACTTAAATCCCCGGGGCGTTGATTCGCGGGTGACAGGGTGAGGCGAAGCGGAATAGTTTACAAAAGGTAAACAAGGGGCGCATGGCGTGCATGTGGGCCGTTTGCTACGGTTGGCGGTTTAGTGACCAAGAAAGTTGAGCAGCGCGCGGCGGATGACGGAAAACCCGAAAGATAATAGCGGCTTGGACTTGGCGGCGCGCATTGATGCGCTCTCGCCTCGGCGCCTGTCCTATCTCACCGGCGGGTTTATCCTGGTTCTGGCGGTGCTGCTGGTGTTTGAAATCAACGACAAAGCCGCCTCGCGCCGGGTCGAAACCGAACTGCGGCTGGAGCAAGCCGCCAGCGACAGCGCCGCAGCGATGAATATCGCCATCATGACCGGCGCGCCGGCGCGCGGGGTGCTGACCGGCATGTGGCCGGGCGGCTACAGCGCGCTCTATCATCTCTCGCCGGCGGGCGATGTTCTGACCACATCGGGGCGCACTGACATTGTGCAAATCCCGGCGGCGGCGTTGCGCACGCTGGAGCTTAGCGCCCGCGGCAAGGGCGTGCTTGACCTTGCGGGCGGAAAGATTGCGGCCGTATGGCGCCCGCTCGACAATGGCGAGATTCTGCTGGCGGCCGCGCCGGCGCGCGACATCTATGACCGCTCGCAAATATGGATTGTTTATGTGGTCGTTCTGATCGCGCTCAGCGTGGTCATCATCTCGCTGATGGCGGCGTTTATTCGCCAGAGCCGGGCGGCGGCGAATGCGGCTTTCGCGCTGACGACGCTGACCGATTTTCAGGCCGCAATGGCCGGGGGGCGCTGCGCGCCGTGGTTTTATAAAAAGAGCGACCGCATGATCGCGTTCTCGCGCGCGTTCCTTGAACCCTTAGGCCTTGGCGCCCGCGACCGCTCCTTCACCTTGCGGGAAATTTCGGCGATTGTTCACCCGGGTGATTTGCGCACCGCGATTGCGGTTCTGTGCGGCGAGCCTTCCGGCGTCAATGAAGGACTGGTGCGGTTTCGCGACCCCGGCGGGCGCTGGCTGAAAACCTATCTGCGCACCGCAGTGGACGCGACGCGGTTTGAGCGCGCCGGCGTCGCCTTTGACCTTTCCGGCGCCAAGGCCATCTCCCCCGGCGCGGCGATTGCCGAGACCCGGCTGCGCGATGCGATTGAGGCCATCCCCGAGGCGTTCGTATTGTGGGACGCAAACGGGCGGTTGGCGATCTGGAACAAACGCTTCGCCTCAACTTTCCGATTGCCGGCGAAAGTTTTAAAACCCGGCTTCACGGTTGACGAAGTTTCAACCTGCGCAACGGTTGGCGGCGATATCCTCAACCAGCATTTCGGCCCGCTCGACAGCGAGGAACCGGAGGCGGTCGAGGTGGCGTTACCGGGCGAGCGCTGGGCGCATGTCTCGCGCCGGCGCACGGCGGAAGGCGGCTGGGTCTGCGTCGCCTCTAACGTCACCGACTTGAAACGCCGCGCCAGCGCGCAGAAGAAAAAAGAGCGCGAGCTGCAACAAACCGTCGAAGATCTGGAAGCCTCGCGCCGCGATCTGTCCGAGACGATGTTGAAATATCAATACGAGAAATACCGCGCCGAGGACGCCAATCGCTCGAAGAGCGAATTCCTCGCCAATATGAGCCATGAGCTGCGAACGCCGCTAAACGCCATTAACGGATTTTCCGAGGTGATGCAGTCGGAACTTTACGGCCCGCTTGGCGATGCGAAGTATAAGGAATATATCGGCGATATTCTCGCTAGCGGCAAACATTTGCTCGAATTGATTGACGATATTCTCGACATGTCGAAAATCGAAGCCGGCCGGCTGAAGCTGGAGCCGAGGAAAGTCGAGCTTGAAAAACTGCTCAAAGAGGCGACACGGCATGTGGCGCCGCGGGCGAGCCATGCGGGCGTGACGCTCACCTCATCGGTCGGCCATGCGCCGCCGGTCTGGGCCGATGCGCGCGCGGTGAAACAAGTCACGCTCAACCTGTTATCGAATGCGTTGAAGTTTACCCCGCAAGGCGGCGAGGTGACGCTCACCGCCGAGGCCGACCTTGACGGCGTCACCATCATCATCGCCGATTCTGGCGCCGGCATTGAACGCACGCGATTAAAAAAACTCGGCGCGCCGTTTGAACTGGCGGAAAGTCATTTCTCCAAAAGCAATACCGGCTCCGGGCTTGGCCTGGCGCTGTCAAAATCGCTGATGAAAATGCAAGGCGGCATTCTTGCTATCGCCAGTCAGCCCGGCAAAGGCACCGTCGCCTGCGCCACATTCCCGCGCCGCAAAGACGCATCCGTCCGCCTGCCGCAATTCATCCGCAAGGAAGCCCATGTGCTGACCGGCGAAGCCGCCGCGCCAAGCTTTAAAGTCAAGGTCACGCAAGCAGCGGAATAGGCGGCGTCAGCTAACCCTCATGACTTGGCCGCCGCATCTTGCGCTTGGCGAAACGCTTTCGCCAGCGCGCTTTCCGGCGTCTCATAGAGCTTGGCGGCAACCCGTCCCTCGCCCGGCGCCGGAACGGCGATTTCATATTCCTTCGCGCCCACTGGCCGCGCCACATCGGCGAAGGCCACCACCCGCTTTATCGCCGGCGACCAGGCGCAGCTGGTAATGCGCCCGACCGGCTTGCCGCCGGCAAAAACGGCGGCCCCCGGCATGGAGCGTTCATCGTCAATCGACAACGTCACCAGGCGCCGCTCGGGCTGGGTTGCAACATAGCGCAACCCCCGGCGGCCATTATACCAGCCGCGATCCAGCGGCGCCAAATGCGGCAGTCCGATTTCCGCGGGCGTGCGCCGTGTCGCCGTACCCGGATGATCGGCGGCGACAAAATCCACCCCCGGCCGCGGCGCACCGCTTTCAATGCGCAAAATTTCCATCGCATCAAGCCCTATAGGTCCGGCCTTGCCGCGGCGCACCAGGCGCTCCCAGATGGTCAGCGCATCAGCGGCGGGAAAGATCAATTCAACGCCCGCCAGCGCGCCAAACTGGATCGGCCGCGCCGCGGTTTCAACGCCGCGCACCACCGCCGAGGCGGCGACATCCTCGCCCGGCATCTTCATTCCCGCAGCGCTTAAAACGTCGCTGGCGCGCGGACCGAACACGCCGATTGCCGCCACCGCCTCGCAAATATCCTCGCCCAGCGCATCCACCCCGCGCGCGCCAAGCTGCAACCGCCGTGCATGCGCTGTCGGTGTCGTCAACAAGAAGAGACCGTCCGAAAGCCGCGAGACTTCCGCCAGATCCAGCACCCCGCCATCGCCATCGAGGATGAGCCCGCGCGCGCTTTCACCGATGCCAAGCCGCGGCGCCGGCGCAGTGGTGATGCGTGACAAAAACTGCGCCGCTTCATGCCCACGCACAGCCCAGCGCGACAGAGCGCCAAGATCGGCAATCGCGGCTGAGTTTTTCGCCGCGTGATATTCCTTTTCCACCGAGGTGAAGACCCGCGCCAGCGACCAGCCATTGACCGAGGTCCAGATATTGGCCTCGCTCGCAGACGCGGCGGCGGCGTAAAGCGGGGTTGCGCGCGGGCTATCGACAATCATGTCTTCGGCGGGGAAAATCATGCCGCACGGCCTCCGCGTTTGGCCTCGAACAGCGCAGCTTTCGCGGCCACGCGGCCGGCGGCGCAGGAAAGCCCAGCGCCAATGCGCGCCTCGCGCCCGCAGAAATATAACCCGCCGACATAACCGGCAGAGCTGGCGACCCGCGCCAGCGCCACCTGCTCGATGATGCTCGGCGGCGCGGCGTAATCTTGCGCCGGTGCGCCGGTTGATGTTGCAATGTCGCTCGCCAAACGCAGCGCGCGCGCTTTGATGCGGTCTTCAATGTCGGGCGCAAACTTTTCGATATTGGCGAGGATGGCTTTTTCAACTTCACCGCGCCGCGCCGCATCCGGGGCCTCGTCAAACGGTAAGGGATGCGCGATGGCGGACAGGAGCTGCATTTTCTCACCGCCGGTCTCTTCGTCGAGCGCGTCCGGGAACACCGCTTCAATCATTAAGTCGCTCGGCACGCGGCCAGCGCGCGCATCAGCAAACGCTCTGCGCAAAGCCTCGCGCGGCGGCGCATAAACCAGGCGCCGGTTCATGTGAGCGCGGGTTTTTTCATCACGCGCAACGCCTTTCAGAGCGAGATGCATATGCCCGCTGGCAAGTTTCGGCCTGGCGGCGGTAATCGCGCGTTGAAATTCAATATCGATAACCGCCGCACCAATCATCTCCATAAACACCCGTCGCGCGGCGCCCGCAGCGACAATAATCGGCGCCCGGATTTGTCCGCCGCCCTCAAGCTCCACCCCGGCGGCATGGTCTTGCTCAATCAATATGGAGGCGACGCCGGTGGCGGCGCGAATATCAACTTTTGCCGCTTGCGCCGCGCGGCGCAGCGCCGTCACCACCGCAATCGCACCACCCTGTGGGTAAGCGCAAGCGCCCTGAAGCCCGGCGATTTCGCCCGCCCAGCGGCGCACCAGCGTCATGAAACTGAACGGCTCATGCGGCGCGGCGGCGGAGCGAAACCCAGCCTCGCACAACAGCGCCGCCTTTAACGGGCCGTCAGGCAGATAGGCGTCGAGCACCTCTTGCGCCGGGGCGAGGGAAAAGAAATTTAACCGCGCCGCCAAAGCGCGGGGCGCCGCGCGCATCGCCTTTTCAATATCGCTTGCCGGCCCGGCCTCAAAACCCGGACGGCAAAATGCGGCCGCTTCAAACACGTCGGTGATGAATTTTTGAAACGCTGGGCCGGCCTCTTCATCGTCAAACGCCGCCGCCGCCATTTGTAAATCGCCGCCAAGCTGCAAGGTCTCTCCGTCTTCAAAGAAATAGGCCGTATCAAGACACCGCGCCGCATAAGAGACGCCATGGCGATACAAATCGAGATCGGCGATGACGGCGGGGTCGAGAATGGAAATCAGATGTTCGCCGTCGATATAATTCTGCCCCGGGCACAACTCACGCGCACACACCGGGCCGCCAATATCAACGCCGGCCTCCAGCAAAATCGTGTTGTAGCCGGCGCGGCCAAGATAGGCCGCCGCCGTCAGCCCTTCCGCATCAGCGCCGATGACAATCGCGTCAATGCCGCCTTCAATGCGTCCGGCGCCGGGTTTGTGTTGCGCATCACTCACCGGCAAGCATCCTGTCCACAAGCTGCACCGCCGCCGCGACCGCATTGTGGCGGTTCGGCTGTATAATGATGTTTTCCATGCCGGCCGCAAAACCTGGCCCTGTGAAAACTGGCGGCCGGTCCGGCGAGACCGCGCCGATCACCTCAATTTTGGTTTTGCGGACATTGGCGGAAAATTCCGGGATGCGGCGCGCCAGCTGATCGATCATCCGCCGCGCCGCCGCCTGGCGGTCCTGCCCGGTCCATTCGCGCCAGCCCTCATCATCACGAAACGCCGCCGGGCAATAAGCAGTGCGCACAATGATGTCGCCATTGGCGGCATATTCAAATTCAACCGGCAAATTATCAGGCAGGCGCCCGTCCAGCGCAGCCTCTCGCGCGATTTGCAAATCGCCCGCGCCATCGAGCACTTGAAACACCGCCTTGTCGTCCTGCGCCGCCGGCGGCATCGGCCTTTTCAAAGCGATGCGCAACACCGCCGTCGCCGCGCCATGGCCCGCCAACGGACAGGCCGAAGCGCGCATGCCAGCTTTTAGCGCCGCGCCGGGAGAAGCAAACAACACGTAGCGGGTTTTTATTGTCTCGCCGTCAGCAAGGCTGACGACCACATGCCGGGCGCCTTCGCGCGCAATCTCAGCGAGGTCTTTGGTGAAAAATTCAACGCCGCTATCCTTGCAGGCGGTCTCCAATGTCGACAGTAGCGACGGCCCGTCCTCGTCGGGGCGCACCCGCCAGGCATGCGCGTCAAAAAATTCAGACAAAGCCAGCGCCGAGCCGGGCTCGCCGCCGCCAAGACCGGTCGGACCGAGCGCATGGGCGGCGATATGGGTTTTTAAGGCGTCGTCTTCCAGATAATCATCAAGCGCGGCGGCGCAAGAACCGGTCGCCTGGGCGAGCGCAGCGCAATCGCGCACGCTGCCGCTGAACAGGGAAAATCCTGCGGCGCCATTCTTTGGCATGCTCGCCGCTTCGCGCAGTCTGCGTCCGGCTTCCAGCGCCGTCATCTCATCGACAAAGTCCGCCCACAGAAGATGGTCCGCCTTGCCTTCTTGCGCCAGCGCGGCTTGCGTTTCGCGCACGCCCTCATGGGTGGTCACCGTCGCGCCATCCGGGCCCAGCGTCACCCGGGCGCTAATGCGTTCCAGCGACAATCCGTATTCATGAAGGTCAAGCCGGCGCCAGACGAAATTCGGCATGTCGCAATAACTTGCCGCCATGTTCTTGCGTTTGCGCGGGCGAATGATGGCGACCGATGCGCCGGTGCGCGCAGCAACCGCCGCCGCCGAGAAACTCGCCTCGTCAGCGCCGATCACCGTTAAATCAAATGTCGCTGTCATCAGTGCTCGGCTCGCCGCTTATGGGCTCGGGTTCAGTTTCATCACGCTACGATAGATTTGCGCGACCGCCGACTGGCGCCGGATTAAATTGCGCTCAGCATCACCGATCGACGTCGCGCCGCAAAGCGAGGCCATATGCGCGCTCAACATTTCACCGGCCCCATCGGGCGCAAAGACACCGCCGGTCGCGGCGCGGGCGCCATGCAGCACCGCATCGAAGAGGGCTTGCGCATCACCAAGCGCGCTTGCGTCTTTATCATTCAGCTCTCCCCTCTGCGCAAACCATTTCACCGCGTCGGTAGTCGCGCGCGGCGGCCTGCCAAAATCCTCGCCCGTCGCGAGCGCAAGGTACTGGCAGATAAAGGCAATATCGGTGAGCCCGCCTAAGATATTCTTTACATCCCACGGGCTTTTGCCGGGCTTGGCGTCCAACAGCCGCCGGCGCATGTCGTTAACATCTTCGCCCACATTGGCGCGGGTGCGGGGGCGGCGCACAATATGCTCGATTTCCGCATCGATGCTGGCGGCGAGCGCGTCCGGCGCGGTGATGGCCCGGGCCCGCGTCAGCGCCATCTGCTCCCATGTCCAGGCGTCTTTTTCATAATATTGACGGAACGCCGACAGGCTGACTGCGGCGGGGCCGGCCCGGCCCGATGGGCGCAATTGCATGACGACATCGTAAAGCGCGCCTTCCGGCGTTGCCGCCGACAGCGCGGTGATGATGCGGCGCACGAGACGGGTGAAATATTCGCTCGCCTGTAACGCCCGGCGACCATCGGAGACGGCGTCCGCCGGCGCGTCATAGATGAACATCAAATCAATATCCGACGTCGCCGTCATCTGCTGGCTGCCGAGCCGGCCGAGACCGACCACGGCCAGCGCGCCGTCGATGGTTCCGTGCGCGGCGCGCATTTCTTCTTGCGCCGCTGGCGTCAGCGCAATGATGCAGGCATCGGCGATGGCGCTGAAATACGCGGCGGCTTGTCGCGGCGGGCAGAGCCCGGTTGCGAGCTGCGCGGCGATGGGGAATTTATGCTCGCCCGCCCAGCGCCTTGTGAGATTAAGCGCGTCTTCAAAACCGTCAGCAGCGCGCAAAAACTCCGCCAGCGCCGGCGCATAACCCTCCAGCGGCGGCGGCTCCTCCGCCAGTCCGGTCTCGATAAAGCCTTCGATGATGTTGATGCGCTGGGACAGCTGACGCCAGAGAAACGGAGAGATCGTCATGATCCGGATTAACACGTCGAACAGAGCGAGGTTGTTCGCCAGCAACGAAAAGACTTGCACGCCTGACGGCAGGCGGGCGAGAAAATCGGAAAACGCGAAAAACGCATCATCGGGGTTGCCGGCCTTTGACAATGCCTCCAGCAGCGGGTTCATCAGCTTGGTGAGGAGGAGGCGCGCGCGTTCGGTGCGCGTGGCGCGCATGCCGCCCGCATGCCAGCGGCGGATCGCTTCGCACACCTCGCCGGCGCGTTTGAAACCAACTCCTTCCAACGTCGCCAGCGTCGCCGGATCGTTCTC
>JAJFFZ010000149.1 GCA_021776395.1 Hyphococcus sp.
GTGAAGCGTGTCTGAAAGCCTGTTGTTAGCAGCATTATCGCGCCAGTATTGCGTGTCGGTGCGTAAATTTGCGCGGTAGTGACAAACGATATAATCGCGCACGCCCTCAAAGCGGGCGTTTATGTCGGCGTTGAAGTCGTCTTCTTTCTTGTTTGTAAATCCGCCGCCCTCAAAAGCCGTCATGAATTGCTCGATGGTTGCTTGAACAAGATGCAGCGCGGTAGCTTCCAGAGGTTCGATAAAGCCTTGGGACAGGCCGACCGCCAGGCAGTTTTTGCGCCAGTGTTTTTCGACGCGGCCAACCTTCATTTTGAGATGACGCGCCGCGACACCGCTGTCGAGCATGCCTAAATGCGCGCGCAGTTCGGTCTCCGCCTCATCGGGCGTGCAATAATCGGCGCTATAGACATAGCCATTGCCGGTTCTATTGGTAAGCGGAATATTCCACGCCCACCCGTTTTTGAGCGCCGTTGACGTGGTTTGGGAATTGGTTCCATCTGGGTCAGCCGGCGTCGGCAACACAACCGCGGCGTTATTGAACAGGTTTTCAGCAAACGAAACGAACTTCACGCCTAAAGCTTGTTGCAAGAGGACTGAGCGAAACCCGGTACTGTCGATGAAAAAATCAGCTTGTACGGTTTGGCCATCATCAAGTTTGAGCGAGGCAATATTTCCATCGGCAGTGAGTTGAACGTTAACAGCCTTGCCTTCCGCGTGGCCGACGCCGAGGGATTTTGCATGCTCGCGCAAGAACGCCCCGACGAGATGGGAATCGAAATGATACCCATATGCGATGTCGAACGGAAAGTTATGGTTGGGCTTTGGCGCGAGGCGTTCGTTGGCGAGGTGGGCGGATAGAAAAAACCGATCCGGATCGGCGTTGAAGTCAATTCCTTGCCGGCGAAAATGGCTGTGGAAGTAAAACGCGGGCGAGGTGTGGTGGACTATCGGCGAGGGGAAGGGGTGAAAATAATGCGCATGCCCTGGCCGTTCGGACCAGCCATGGAAGCTGATACCGTTTTTGTAGGTAGCGTTGCATTTCGCCATCCATGCCGCTTCCGCAATGCCCAGAGTGTCAAAAAAGGCTTTTAATTGCGGGGTAGACCCTTCACCGACCCCGATAATGCCAATATCGGGCGCCTCCAATACGGTGATTTCAACATCGCGATCCGCCCAGCGCTTCGCCGTCAGATTAGCGGCCATCCACCCGGCGGTGCCGCCGCCGAGGACAAGAATACGAAACGGATCGCTGTCTGTTTTGTTTAAGGCCATCAGTTTTTCAGATACACTCGGTAGCTCCACGGCGCCAAGGTCAATGCGCCGTCTCCATCAAAGTTATTTCGGCGCGCGGTTTTGGTCTCAAAAAGCAATTGACGGTGAGGCGCCCTTCACGCGGGTCGGAGGGTAGGGGGGAAGCGTTGTCTATCACGCTGCAATGTAGATTGAACCCTCGATAAATCAGTATACGGTTGAATATAGATTCGATAACGCCGATGCGTTCGAATATTGGTGTTCCGTCCTCTATATATTGTGGCGGCGGTAGACCATGTTCGCGCACTTCGGCTTCCAGAGCTTGTTTAAATGTACTGAATCGTTCTGTGTTTACAGTCTCATATCCGGTACTGCGATGGCGATAAAAAGCCGTGCCGCCCTGCTCCGGTTTGCCAAGATAACACAAGATCGCAATGCGGTTTTCCTCGACGCCGTCATAGTGGGGGAAACGTTGGATTGGCGCCAGCGTGTCGGGGGGTGTCGTCACGACGGAATAGAAGCACTCGCTGTCACAGCATTCGCCGGCAACATTGAAATGTTGCGCGAGAATATCGCCTACTGCCATGATCAGTGTTTGCGTGAACTCTTCACCGGTGTGCGCCCTCAGGCCTGGATAGTACGGACCAATCCGTGAGAAAGGTTTCGAGCAGGCGTCTTCTATAAGGGCGTGCGGGTGCAGGAGTGCATTATCGATGATGGCGATCGGCTGGCGCTCATTTCCGAAATATTCGAAATGCAGCGTTGATTGCGGAGAAAAACTGAGTTTCAAATCGCACCTGAAAATTTCATCACACGCCGGTTCGTTCCTCTTACGAACATCGCGAACATTGATTTTCCCCACTTCGCTAACAAAGAGCAATGGGAGTTGACGCCGCTAAAGCGCGCACGGGGCGTCGGGGCGGCATTACTCAGGAGAATTGAAAGATTGTAAAAAAATTGCATTGATTTCCGTTGGCGCCTCTAAGGGAAAGGTGATGCGAGAAGTCAGCATATATCAAAAAAACCAGCTGATTATAAGAAATATTGCCGACATGTACATTGTGCGACGCAGCATGGTGTGTGCCCTTTATCAAAATTATTGCAGAAAATTGCATAGGTCTATAGGCTCCGCTATATCTAGCAGAGGCCAGTTCGGCGATGGGGTTGGTGCATAATGTCGCCGACCTGCCCTGGTCTTCTGAAAATCGATGAGTTTGGAGGGAGAAAATGCCCGCAACGCGATTACGGTTATCACAACTGGTCACCGCCTTTGGTTTGCTTTTCATGGCCATATTGCAAACCGCTATAGCGCAGGACTCCGTGCAGGTGCGTTCGCCCGATGGTGAGATCGTTGTCACGGTCAGCGATGATGGCGGCAGGGCGCAATATAAAATCGATTATCGCGGCGAGACCGTCATCGCGTCCTCGCGCCTCGGCAT
>JAJFFZ010000150.1 GCA_021776395.1 Hyphococcus sp.
CCCGCCGCCACCGCTTTGATTACCCGATTGCGAAGCGCTGCGTCATATCCTCGTGCCATCAATGCCTCCTGTGCCACAGAAAACACCGAATCACAGTTCGATAGAGTTGTGAATCAAATACGCGTCAGGATGCTCTAGTCATTGTATTGCGCAAGCCGCCAGCCGGGCTGGCGTGGTGAGGGAACAGGGCCCGGTGCAAGATAGGCAATCGGCGTCGGCGCAATGTCGGGACCCTAACGCCGCATAGTTAATAAAAGTTGTAATAAAATTGCACAGCAACTTTAAGTTGCTTTTCATTTCAGCGGAATCGCACAGGCGCCGCCGCCGCGTTTTTCAAAATATTGCTGGTGATAGTCTTCCGCCTTCCACCAATGCCCGACGGGCTCAATGGTTGTGGCGATGGGGCCGCGATGGCGCCCGCTCTCGTCTTCGGCTTTTTTGGACGCCGCGGCGATGCTCGCCTGAGCGTCGCTATGGGTGAAAATCGCGGTGCGGTACTGGTCGCCGACATCCGGGCCCTGGCGGCCGACTTGCGTCGGGTCATGGAGCTTCCAGAAAACGCCGAGCAGTTCCTCATAGGACACCTCCGCCGGGTCGAAGGTGACGCGTACGGCTTCTGCATGGCCGGTGGTTTTGCGGCACACCTCCTCATAGGTGGGGTTGGCTTTGTCGCCGCCAATATAGCCGACCTCGGTCGCGCTAACGCCATCAACGTCCCGGAACGTCTGTTCAACGCCCCAGAAACAACCGGCGGCGAATGTTGCGATTTCTGCCATTGAATAAATTCTCCTTATCGGCGGCGTTCAAGATAATGGGGGCGTGAACGCCAAGCGCAAGTCTTGCTCACGGATTTGTGGCCTGCGCCACCCAATCGAGGAAGGCGGGCGCGGAGCCATGCGCCGATATTGGCAGGGCGGCGATGCAGGGCGTCTCATAGGGGTGGAGCGCGGCAATCCGGTCGCGCGCAGGTTCAACGGCCGCAGCCGTGGTTTTGACGATCATGGCGGTCTCGGTGGTTTCCTCAATCGCGCCTTGCCATTGGTAAATCGATGTCATTGGCTCCGAGATATTGACGCAGGCCGCAAGCTTTTCGGTAATCAGCGTGCGTGCGATCTGACGCGCGGTTTTGGGGTCCGGCGCCGTGACGTAAAGAAAGACGTTATCGGACACGTTGCGGGCTCCGGTTGCTACTGTTTAGAACTAGCACGAAATTAGGGCGCGCTAAACCGGTTGCGCGAGGACAAAGATGCGTAAGCTTGACCATAAAAAAGCGCTGGTGTTGTTCTCCGGCGGACAGGATTCCTCGATTGCGCTCGCCTGGGCGCTGGACCGCTATGATTGGGTTGAGACCCTGGGCGTCGATTATGGCCAGCGTCACGCGATTGAGCTGGACGCCCGGCGCAACGTCCGGCGTGAGATTAGCGCAGCATTTCCAAAATGGGCGCCAAAGCTCGGGCCCGACCGGCTGGTTGAAGCGGGCGGTTTTCGCGATCTTGGCGAGACCGCGATGACCCATGATATCGAAATCGTCATCGCCGATAACGGCCTGCCGACGACGTTTGTGCCGGGGCGGAATTTGTTTTTCCTCGTATTGGCCGGCGCAATGGCGTATCGGCGCGATATCGGCGTGATTGTCGCCGGCATGTGCGAGACCGATTATTCCGGCTATCCCGATTGCCGCGCGCCGGCGCTCGCCGCGCAAATAGAGGCCATTCGCCTGGGCATGGATGCTGATGCGATGCTGGAAACCCCGCTGATGCACATCACCAAAGCCGAGAGCTGGCGGCTGGCGGAAACACTTGGCGGGCGGGCGCTGGTGGCGCTCATCAATGAGCACAGCCATTCATGTTATCGCGGCGTGCGCGCAGCGCGATATGATTGGGGCTATGGTTGCGCCGATTGCCCGGCTTGCGATTTGCGGGCAAAGGGCTGGGCTGACTATGCGGTCGGGGTGTGAGGTTTGACGATTTATTCCGTAAAAGAACTATTCTACACGCTGCAAGGCGAGGGCGCACAGACCGGGCGCCCGGCTGTGTTCCTGCGGTTTGCAGGCTGTAATTTGTGGTCGGGGCGGGAGCGCGATCGCGCCGGCGCGGTCTGCACCTTTTGCGATACGGATTTTGTCGGCGTTGACGGGACAGGCGGCGGCAAGTTCCCGAGCGCCGAGGCGCTGGCGCAAGCCGTTGCGCACGCCTGGCCGCGCGATCAGCACCGCGCCAAACCCTATGTCGTCTGCACCGGCGGCGAGCCGCTATTGCAGCTTGATGCGGCGCTGATCGCGGCGTTGCATGGCGAGGGTTTCGAGATCGCGATTGAGACCAACGGGACGATTGCCGCACCAGCGGGGGTCGACTGGATATGCGTCTCGCCCAAGGCGGATGCAGACCTCATCCAGCGCAGCGGCAATGAGCTGAAGCTGGTCTATCCCCAGGAAAAAGCCCGGCCGGAGGATTTTGTCGATCTTCGATTTGACTTTTTCTTTTTGCAGCCTATGGACGGCCCTTCGCTCGGCGCCAACACCGCTGAAGCGGTCGAATATTGCAAACGTAACCCGCAATGGCGCCTCAGTGTCCAGACCCATAAAGTGCTGGGCATCGCCTGAGACGCGTCCTGCCGGATGAAGAAAACGAGGCCCGCCATGCGCATCGTCAAGTCGATTAAATTCGACGCCGCGCACTTTCTCGATCATGACCCCGATGCGCGTCCTTACGCGCGCCTGCACGGGCATTCCTTCACCATGGATGTTGAGATTGCCGGCGAGCCGGACCCGGAGGCCGGCTGGGTGGTGGATTTTGGCGATGTCGCCGATGCGCTGGAAGAGTTGCGCGAGGCGCTGGACCATCGCCTCTTGAACGAGGTCGAGGGGCTGGAGCGTCCGACGCTGGAAAATATCTGTCGGTGGGCGGCGGCGCGGCTGAAGCCTAAGTTCAAAGGCCTCAAACAGATCCGCGTGTCGCGCCCGTCAAATGGCGAGATGTGTATTTTTGACGTTGAAGAGTAGCGTGCTCTAGCCTTCGGCGTCACCATTCATCCGTGCAATGAGATATTGCGCATCGCGGCAATAATTCGCCGCCGCGCGGTCGGCCCTGGCCAGCGCGTGGTCGAGTTGGTCCAGCGCCTGGGTGATTTCCTCATAAGTTGCGAACGCGTCGCGCGGCGGCGACAGGGCGAGGCCGCGCTCGCTGGCGTCAAGGCGCACCGGCGAGACGGAATAGCGCGTGGTGCCGCCGAGATTGACATCGAGATGGCGCTGGCTTTTGCCGATCAGGATGGCGGCGCGCGGGTCGGCCTGTTCGATGGTGTAATCGACCGACAGGCGCAACTCGTCATAATGTTCAGCCAGCAAAGCGCGCCCGCCAGCGTCTTCGATATCTTTGGCCGAGATGGCGACCTCGCAGGCCTGCTCCAGCGTGTCGCGTATGCGGTCAATGGCATAAAGCGCGGCTTCAATCGCGCCGAGCGCATCGCGCACCGGGTTTTCTTTTTCGTTCTCTGACGGGGCCTCAGCAGTTATCACCGGCTTGCGCAAGGCGCGGTCGACGCCGCTGGCGATGTCTACTTCCGGCAGGACGTCCTTGCCTTTGGCGTCTTTTTTCCTGCCGAGCCAGCCGGCTAGCGGGCTGCGCTTGGCCGGTTTGCTCTCTTCGGGTGATTTTGATGCTGCAAACGCCACGCGGCCCTGCTCCTTCGAATGTCGGTATTGAAGGACAGATTACCCATGAGGGTTTTTAGGCGGCGTTAAACAAATGGTTAAATTTTATCGATGGGCTGTAGGGTCTGACACAGTGTCCGCTTTGGCCCGGCGGCGAAAACGCCCGCCCTCGACCAGCCAGCCGGTCAATAAGGCTGCTGCGATGAGAACCAGCCAGGCCAGCGGCGGGGCCAGCGGTTTATCTTTCACCGCGTCAATACGCGCTGCACCGCGCGCGACGACGCCGGCCCAATCGGCGCCGGCGCGCGCGGCTGCGCCGCGGACTTTACGAAGTGATGGCGGCGCGGCTTTGTCGCCGTTGCGGGTTGAAAACACGCCGCCGCCGGAGGCTTGCGTCAACCCGGCCAGCGGTTTGCGGCTGGAGACCACGTCGACAAATTCCGGCGCCGCTGCAAGGCCGACTGCGCCTACTGCAAAGAGCTCATCGGAGCGGGCGCGATAAAGCCCGCGCGGCGCCTTTTCAATCCGCGCTTCATAAATCCCGGGCGAGATTTCAGTTAGGGCGTAGTCTGACTGTTTTCCATCCGGTGAGGTAACGGTGGCCGCGGGGGCGTCCTCGCCCATGGTCCGGCGGCGGATCACCAGCGCTTCGCCCGCGCCGGTCAGCGACAATGCCTCCTCTTCAAGCTCGGGCTCTTTCATCAGCCAATGGGCGATGCGCCGCAACAGCTCCGCATGCGGCCCGCCGCCGTCAAACCCGCGCGCCCACAGCCATACATGATCGGACAGCAAGAGCCCGATGCGGCCTTTGCCGACACGGTCAAGAATAAGGAGCGGGGCGTCGTCTGGCCCCGACAGCAGCGCCTGACCGCGCAGTTGCGTCACCGGCATGATCCGCAGCCAGCGGCCCCAGAAGCCTTCTTCGGGCAGATTGTCGGTGACGGGATGGCGTTTGCCGAGATCGGTGACAAGTGGTCTGTAGGCGCGTTCAACGGCGCCGCCGGCAGGGATCGCGGGGAGAATAAAAGAAAGGTTTCGCCTTGAAGCGAGGCTGCGCGCGCCATTATATTCCGGGCCCGCTGCAATCAAAATGCCGCCGCCTTGCTCCACATAGCGGGCGATATTGTCGAAGTGAAACGAGTCCAGAACGGCGCGATAGGTGTAGCGGTCGAAAATCAGAAGATCGAATTCCATCAGCTTGTCGATGAAAAGCTCGTTTTGCGGGAATTGAATCAGCGCCAGTTCCGAGACCGGCGTGCCGTCATTTTTATCGATTGGCCGCAGGATGGTGAAATGGACCAGATCGACGGCGGGGTCCGATTTTAAAAGATTGCGCCACACCCGCTCGCCCGGATGTGGTTCGCCGGAGATTAACAAAACTCGCAAGCGATCGCGAATGGCGGTGATTGGCAGGACAGCGATATTGTTGCGCGTGGTTAACTCGCCGTCGAGCGGCGCGACTTCCAACTCGACAATAGTGCGGCCGGGCCGGTCAAGCGGCGTGTCAAAGCTCGCCTCAACGCCGAACGGCGCGGGTTGGCGCAAAACCTCCTCACCATTGATGCGCAGGACGACAATGGCTGATGCGTTATTTTCAAGGATGGTTTCATCGGGGCCGAGATCATCAATCCGGAACGAGACCCGCACCGGCTGCCCGACAATGCCGTAGCGCGGCGCATTGGTGAGGGTGATCTTGCGGTCGCGCTCGGCCTTGCGCCCGGTGAGCAACAGATGCACCGGCGCGTCAACGGTGAGCGGCAGTTTCGCGTCTTGCGCATCGGCCGCCTGGCCGTCGGTGATGATGAACACCCCGCCAAGGCGTGCGCGCGGCGTATCGGCGAGGGCCGATTTCAGCGCTGCGACGGTGCGGGTTTGTTCTGCGCCGTCATAGTCGATGATGCGCGGCTCGACGCCGCCAAGCGCGGTGATGGCCGTTTCAAGTTTTGATGCCGTCTCAGTGGTGATGACATCGCGGCCATCGAGCGATTGGCTGGCGCTTTTATCGATCAGAATGAGCGCGATATCATCGAGCGGGGTTTGCTGCGCCACGCGGATCAGCGGGTTCAACAACAGCGCGAACAAGCCGGCAATCGCGATGGTGCGAAAGACGCCGCCTTTCCAGCTCATAATGAGGCTCACCCCGGCGAGCGCCACAGCGATCACCGCGGCGGCGACAAGCGCCCAGTTGGCGAGGAAGGGATCAAACACGATATTCACTTGCCGAGCCGTTCAAGCAAGATGGGCGTGTGCACCTGATCTGATTTATAATTGCCGGTAAACGCTACCATGACGATGTTGACCCCGGCGCGATAAGCAAACTCGCGCGCGCGTTCACCGCCCTGGCCCATGGGTTTGACCGGCCGACCAAGGAAATCGCTCGCCCAGGCGCCGGCCCAGTCGCGCCCGCCAATGATCAGCGGCGTGACGCTATCGTTCGCGCCGCTGGTTTGCGCCGCCACCCAGACCGGATTGTTGTCGAGCCGGCCCGGGAGGTCGTTGAGCAAATAAAATGACCGGGTCAAAACATGGGTTGCGTCAACGGCAATCAGCGGCGGCGTGTTGAGTTGCGACAGGATGCGTTGCAATGCCGCCGCCTCCGGCGTTGAGCCGGCGCCAATCGCGCGCTCATCGTCGCGGGTATCAAACAGGATGAGCCCGCCGAAACGCATGAAGTTCTCAATATTGGCAAGCGCCGTCTCGGACGGCGCCGCCGCGCCGGCGACCACCGGCCAATATAAAAACGGATAGACCGATAAATCATCCGTCTCCGGATTAACACCCACAGGCGGTCCGGGTTCGAGCGCAGTGCGGCGGTATAGCTCGCGGCTGAGCCCGGCCAGCGCCTGTTCGGACAGCTTGTCCATCGCCGGATCGCCGGTCTCGACAAAGGCAAGCCTGGTGGTTAGCGTCGTCGCCATGGTCTTGGCGTCAATTTCCGGATCGAGCGGTTGCGCGCGCGCATCCGGCGCCGCCAGCGGCGTGAGCGCTATTAATGCGATGATGGCGGCGGTCCCGATACGGCCAAGGCGAAGCTTTCCGGCGAGCACGAGTGTCGCCAGCCCGTCTATTAACAACAGCGCCAGCGCTGCGGCAAACAAGAACGGGCCGAGCCGGCGGGGCGGCTCGCCCACGTAAGCCGCGCGGGTTACGCCGGTCACCTTCAGCGGCGCAAACGCTGTCTCCGTGGTGATGACGTTGAGCGCCAACGGCGCCTCGGGCGCGCCATAAAACCCTGGGCGGCGGTTTGGCCCGGCCGGGTCGTCCAACTCCGCCGGGGTCAGCGCCGGGTCGGTATCGCCGGGCCGTTCGAGCCGCGCAAAACCATCGAGCAGACGCAAAGGCGGCTGGCGCGCGGCGGTCTCGCCGTCGGCGCTTTCGGGCCCAAGCGTTGAGAGGAAAATCAGCCTGCGCAGCATCTCGCCAAAGACGCCGGAGACCGGCAGGTCCGACCATTGCGGCGTTGCGGTGACGTGAAACAGAACGATGACGCCGGCGCCAAAGCGCTCAGCCGTAACCAGCGGGGTTCCGTCTTCAAGCCGCGCCCAGCTGCGCGTCGTGGTCTCGCCGCCGGGCTGGGCGAGAATTTGCTGGCGGATGAAAACATCGTCGGGCGGGGTGAGGCCTGCAAACGGGCTGTTGGCTGGAAAGGCGTCGAGCCGTTGCGGCGTTTCCCAGGTGAGCGCGCCGCCAAAAGCGCGTCCGCCGCCGCGCAACTTGACGGGCAGGAGCGGCGGCGTGCGGTCTTGCGCGGCTTCGGCCAGCACCGGGCCGGCAAAGCGAATAAGAACGCCGCCCTTTTTAACCCAGGCGGAAAGCGCGTCGATATCGCCGGCGCGCATGGCGGCGACATCATCAAGGATAATCACCGATGCATCCGAGGCGACGATGGCGCCCAGTCTGTCGGTGAGGAATTCCGCATAAGGATTAAGTGATTTGCGCAAATAATGCGCGCCATCGAGAAGATTGTTGCGCACCGGACGCGCCTCGCCGACCAGACCGATGAGGGCGCGGCGCGTGCGTGCATCGATGAGTTGGACCGCACCGGGGGAGACAGAGCCTTCAATCCGCACCGCGCCGAGTTCATTGCGCAGCGCCAGCGGTAATTGCGCCGTGACATCGGATGTGGTTTGGCCTTCCTCCATCGTGACATCGATGCGCATTAACTCGCGTCCGTCCCGCGCCGAGGCGGCAAACGCGCCTTCCCAGGCGTCGTTTCCGCTCAAACGTTCAATGCGAAACGCCGGTCCGGCATTGGCAGGCGCCAGCGGCCGCAGGATTGGCGCGTGCCCGTCCGGGTCGGTTAGCAACACGACGTCGCCGCGTTGACGCAGGGCGTCGGCGAAGGCCTGGTCATCGCCGCTGGCGAGGCCGTCGGAGAGCCAGCGGATGTCCCAGCGCTGGTTTTCATTGTTGGCGGCGTACTGATCCAGCGCCGCCAGCGCCTCCATTGCGCCGGCGCGGTCGCTCGCCCAGGGCTGCGGCGTCAGCGTGTCGGCCATCGCGCGTGCTTCCTGTGCGGTAAGCGGTTCGAGCGGCGCCGGCATGCGTTTCGGCGCGGTGGTGAGGATGAAAACCGGGCGATCCGATTGCGCGGCCTCCGCGCTGACGCGGCGCATCTCGTCGCGGCGCGCATTCCAGTTTGTCGCCGCCGCCCAGCTGTCGTCAACAATCAGCGCGACGGGGCCGCCGCCGGAAGCTGTGGGCGGCGCGTTCAAAACCGGCCCGGCGAGACCGGTGATGACGATCGCCACCAGCAACAGCCGCAGCAACAATAACGGCCAGGGCGTGCGGTCCGGGGTTTCTTCTTTGGCCGTCAGCTGCCGTAAAATGATGAAGGCCGGAAACCGCGCCTGTTTTGGCGACGGCGGCGTTGCCCGTAATAAAAACCACACCAGCGGCAGAGCGATGAGCGCTGCGAGGATGAGGGGGGAGGTGAAGGAAAGTGCGCCCACGGATTATTGCGTCCAGCGTCGCGCATCGCCAAGCGCGGAAAATAGCGCAAGCAGTGCGGTTTGCGCCGGCCGGTCGGTGCGATGGCTGATAAATGTCCAGCCGGCTTTGCCAGCCAGCGTCGCCAGGGCGTCCCGGTGCGCCTGGAATTTCGCCCGGTAGTCTTTTGCAAGCGCGCCGGTCTCGCCAAACACCAATCGGTCTTTGCTTTCAAGGTCGTGGAATTCAACCCGCCCGTGAAACGGAAAGTCCTCTTCCGCCGGGTCGCATATTTGCACCAGCACGCCGCGCGCGCCGGCCGCCGCCAGCGTTGCGACGCTGGTTTCAATGGCGCCGGGGTCAGTGAAAAAATCACTGATCATCACCACGCGGGCGCCGGGCGTCAGTTCAGCCAGCGCCGGCGAGGACGCGGCGTCGTTAAATTGTGCGATATGCAAAGCCTCAAGAATGCGCGACGGCGCGGCGCGGCCATGAAACGGGCGCCGTCCTTCGCCCAGAAGGCCGATGCGCTCGCCGGCCTGCGACAACAAAATCGCCAGCGCGACCGCCAGAACATCCGCACGCTGTCTTTTGGTCGGCGCCATCTTAGTTGAGGCATAATCCAGCGATCGCGAGGGATCGCGCCACAGATATACTGCGGCCGCCGCCTCCCACTCATTTTCGCGAACATAAAGCCGGTCGGCGACGCGTGCGGATTGGCGCCAATCTATGCTCGAGACCGGATCGCCAAATGCGTAAGCGCGATGCTGCCAGAAGGTCTCGCCAGGCCCGGCGCGGCGGCGGCCATGCAGTCCGGCGGCGACCGTCTGGGCGATGCGCGCCGCTTCCACCAGCAGCGCCGGGAAAAAAGCGGCGGCCTCTTCGGCCTGGCGCCTGACGGCGATTGCGCTTTGGGGGTCGGTCATCAGCGCGGCGGTGTCCTTAATTAACGCTTTACTCTCAAAGTCCGCTCAAAAGCTCGTCGATAAATTGATCAGTATCGAGCCCTTCGGATCTGGCGGCGAAATTGAGCGCCATGCGGTGACGCAAAACCGGCTTGGCGAGCGCGCGCACATCATCGAGTGATGGCGCGTGACGTCCGTCAATTAACGCCAGCGCACGCGCGGACAATGAAAACGCCTGGCTGGCGCGCGGCCCCGGTCCCCATGCGACCAGCGATTTAACCCGCGCGCTGGCGGCCTCGTCCGGCCGCGCCGAGCGCACCAGTTTTAAAATCATCTCGACGACTTGCTCACCAATGGGCATCTCGCGCACCAGCGCCTGCATGTCTATTAAATCATCGCTGGTCATCACCGGCTCGATGGTCGCCGTCTCCAGGCCGGTGGTCTCGCCCAGCATGCGCCGCTCTGCATCAAGGTTCGGATAACCGACATTGATCTGCAACAAGAAACGGTCGAGCTGGGCTTCGGGCAGCGGATAGGTGCCTTCCTGCTCAATCGGGTTTTGGGTGGCGAGCACATGAAACGGTTTCGGTAAATCATGGCGCGCGCCGGCGACGGTGACGTGGTGTTCCTGCATCGCCTGCAACAGCGCCGACTGGGTGCGCGGCGAGGCGCGATTAATTTCGTCGGCCATCAATAGCTGGCAAAAGACCGGCCCCGGAATGAACCGGAATTCGCGGGTTCCGTCGTCAGCTTGTTCCAGCACTTCCGAGCCCAAAATATCGCCGGGCATCAAGTCGGGCGTGAACTGCACCCGCTTTGCTGACAGTCCCATCAAGTCTGCGACAGATGTCACAAGAAGCGTTTTGGCCAGCCCCGGTGCGCCGACCAAAAGCCCATGCCCGCCAGCCGCTAATGTGGCAAGGCAAAGCTTGATCACCTCTTCCTGACCGAACACCACCCTGGAGAGGCTATCCTTAGCGCGTGCAAGGCTTGCCGCTATCCGGTCAAATTTCTGTAATACAGTCGCATCGGGCGTCGGGTCAGTCATAGGGTCAAAGGTCTCTTTTTCCGTGATTATTTCCAATATCATGGGTCAATGCCGTGTTAGCAACTGCTTGGCAAGAAAACCGAACGGATTGTCGCAAAACTCTTGCCCCTTGCGGTCAGGGGCCCATTTTCTTTACGGTACTGTCATGGTTCCGGTTCACGATAGGATTGGTAGATCGCGGGTGACGGATCACTAGCGAATTGGGTAATATTACGATGTTTGTTTCCGTGTTTGGGTCTGTAGAAAAAGGGGCAGTTTGTGTCTGATAATGAATCTAATTTCACCGTCTGGGGCTTCATCAAAGGCGCCGGTAAATTGATAATCGGCTTGTTGCTGTTGGTGCAGGGGTTAATTGGCCTGGTGGTGATGCTGCTTTTTGTCGGCGTCCTCGTCTCCGTGACGAATGGCATTGCCGGCAAAGGCGAGAAAGTTTCCATTTCCATTCCGGACGCCGCCGCGCTTCACCTCAATCTCAATGGCGTGCTTGTGGAGCAGGCTGAAGAGGTCGATCCGTTCGAGGTTCTGATCGAAGAGGCTTATGGCATGAACAAGCCGAGCCAAATCGAGGTTCACGATTTGGTGCGGGTGATCCGCAAAGCCAAAGACGACAAACGCATTACCGGCATCGTGCTTGATCTTGGCTCGCTGCAAGTCTCGCCCTCAAGCGCCAGCAAAATTCACTACGTCGCCGCTGAGTTGCAGAAGTTCAAAGACAGCGGCAAGAAACTTGTCGCGGTCGGTGATTTCTACAGCCAGGACCAATATCTTCTCGCCGCGACCGCCGACAAAATTATCATGAATAATTTCGGCAATGTCGTAATCTACGGCTATGGCCGTTACGGCACTTTTGTAAAATCTTTCCTCGAGAAATTAAAAATCAACAGCCATGTCTTCCGTGTAGGGACGTTTAAGTCCGCCGTTGAGCCCTTTATTCGTGATGATATGTCGCCGGAAGCCAAAGAAGCCAATAGGGCCTATCTTGGCGTCCTGTGGCGCGAATATGTGAGCGCTGTTGAGACGGCGCGCGGGCTGGACGCCGGCGTGGTTGAGAACTATGCCAATAATCTTGGGCCCATAATGAAATCCGTTGACGGGAGTTTCGCCAAAGCCGCGCTAAAAACCGGCTTGGTCGATCAGCTCTCCTCACGCGCCGAACAAAGCGAATACCTCATCAGCGAGTTTGGCAAGGAAAAAGACGGAAAGTCCTATAGTCAGGTGAGTTTCCGTCGGTATCTGAGTGCGATTGAGGGCGCCCATGACGGCGAGGATCCAAATATTGCGGTGGTCACCGCAGCGGGCACAATTGTTGATGGTCAGGCGCCTGCAGGGCAAGCGGCTGGCGGCGACACGATTGCGGCCTTGTTGAAAAAAGCTCGTTTGGATGAAAACGTCAAAGCGGTTGTCTTGCGTGTCGACAGTCCCGGCGGCTCGACCTTTGCGTCCGACGTTATTCGCGACGAGGTTCTCGCGATTAAAGCGGCGGGCAAACCCGTGGTTGCGTCGATGGGCTCGCTCGCGGCTTCCGGCGGATACTGGATTGCCGCGCCGGCCGATGAAATCTGGGCCTCGCCGACAACCATCACCGGCTCCATCGGTATTTTCGGTTATTTTAACACTTTCGAAAACACCGCTGCGGAAGTTGGGATCTTCGTTGACGGCGTCGGCACCACAAACCTGTCTGCGATCATGGCGACCGGCATCGGGCCATTGCCAGATAGCATCGCCGATATCATCCAACAGTCGATCGAATATGGATATGATCGCTTCCTCACGATTGTCGGTGAGGGGCGTGGTCTCGACAAAACCTATGTAAATTCTATCGGTCAGGGCCGTGTCTGGATTGGCGAGCGCGCCAAGGGTTTGCGGCTGGTCGACAAGCTCGGCAATCTCGATGACGCCGTCGCCAGCGCCGCAAAAATGGCCAAGCTGGAGAAATATGACGTCGTCGATATGGTGGAGAAGAAGACGCCGTTCGAACGCATTCTCGGCAATATGTCGTCGCAGATTTTAGCGGCGAGCGGACGCGAAGATAAAATCCGCAACCGACAGGGCGCGGTTCAAAAGTTGATGGCCAAAGCCGATGAACAACTCGCCTTCTTTGAGGAGTTCAACGACCCGAACGCCGCCTATGCGCGGTGTCTTGCCTGCGAATAGCGGGCTTGCGAATAGAGGGCTTGCGCTATCGCGCGGCTCTGAACTGAGATAAGAACCGGCGTCAGCGAAAGCGGCGCCGGTTTTTACTATGAAAGACTTATTGAGCTACGCAATAAAGCTGGAAGGCGCGGGCGGCAAAACCTTGCCGCCGGTGCACAAATGGCATCCGGATTTTTGCGGCGATATAGATATTGTCATCAAACCCGACGGCACATGGTTCCATGAGGGAACGCCGATTGGCCGGGCGCGGCTGGTGCGGTTGTTCTCAACGGTCATGCGGCGCGACGGCGACGACTATTTCCTGGTGACGCCAGTCGAAAAGCTTCAGATTACGGTTGAAGACGCGCCCTTTGTCGCCGTTTCAATGCAAGTCGAGGGAACCGGCCAGACCCAAAACCTCACCTTCACCTCCAATGTCGGCGACACCGCAACCGCCGGCCCCGACCACCGGCTGGTGTTTCGCAAACACCCCAAGACCGGCCAGGCCGCGCCCTATATCGATATGCGCGCCGGGCTTGAGGCGCGTATTGCGCGCTCGGTGTTCTACGACCTTGTCGAACTCGGCGAGAAGCGCCAGATGAACGGGGTAGAGATGTTTGGCGTCTGGTCCGGGGCTGTGTTTTTCCCGTTCGGGCCGGCGGATGAAATTTTTGAGTAGGTATTTAAAGTGATGCGTGTCGCCAGAGGTAAGCCGCGAATAGAAGATGTTGATTGGCGCGCGCGCATTGCCTCCAATCTTGACCGGATGAGCGCCCAGCGCGTGCGGGCGCTGTTCCGCGAAATCAACCCGCATCTTGTTGGCGACAAAATGTTTGAAAGCCGCTGGAGCGATATCCGCAAAGATGCCGCCGTGCTGGTGCCGATTATCAATCGCCCGCAAGGCGCAACCGTTTTGCTGACCGTGCGCTCGCCCGACATGCCGTCTCACGCCGGACAAATCAGCTTTCCCGGCGGCAAGGTCGAGCCCGGTGATGCCTCGCGCGTTGAGACCGCGTTGCGCGAAGCCCATGAGGAAGTCAATATCGAGCCCGGCAGCGTCGATATTATCGGACAACTCGGCATCCATGAAGGCGGTCTCGGATTTTCCGTGACGCCCGTGGTCGGGATTGTTCATCCGCAGACGGATATTCGCGCCTGTCCGCGCGAGGTGCATGAGGTTTTCGAAGTGCCGCTTGATTTTGTTGCGGACTTGTCAAACCATGTCACCGAAGAGCGCGAGCACAAGGGCGTGAAATATAATATGTTCGCCGCGCCCTATGGCCGGTTTCATATTTGGGGCCTTACCGCTGGAATTTTGCGCACTATGGCTGAAGTCTTACAGGACGACGACGAGGCGTCATGAGCGCGGATGAATTCATTCCCCTGACGGTGCAGCAAAGGACGCATTTTGGCTGGCTTGAGGATGCCTCGCTCAACAAGGTGATTGCCGCGCTGGAAGCAGTGGAGCCGGGCTCGGCAAGATTTGTCGGCGGCTGCGTGCGTGATGCGCTGTTTGGAGGAGCGCCAAAGGACTTTGACGTCGCAACGACGCTGGAGCCTGACAGCGTTGTCGCCGCACTGAAAACCGCCGGGCTGCGCTCCGCCCCCACCGGGATTGAGCATGGCACGGTCACCGCGATTGTTGACCATCACGGCGTTGAGGTGACGACGCTGCGGGCCGATGTCTCCACCGATGGCCGGCGCGCAACCGTCGCCTTCACCCGCGACTGGCAGGTCGATGCGGGCCGGCGCGATTTCACCATCAATGCAATTTATTTGACGCCCGACGGCCAGCTCTACGATCCGGTTGCGGGGATTGCCGACATAGAGGCGGGCCGGGTGCGGTTTATCGGCGATGCGACGCGGCGCATTGCAGAGGATTTCTTGCGCATCCTGCGGTTCTTCCGATTCACGGCGCGCTTTTCTGAGCGCTTCGACGAACCGGGACTTACCGCTTGCACCGCCCAAAGGGGAGGGATTGCACGGCTTTCAGCCGAGCGTATTGGCGCAGAGTTTATGGCCATCCTTTCGCTGCCGCGCGCCGCGTTCGCGCTGAAGGCGATGCAGGACGCTGGCGTGTTGCGGGCAATCTGGGATGCGCCGGCGGATATTGATGCGGTGGCGCGGCTTAAAACTATCGCGCCGGATGCGCTGGCGCCAGTGGTGCTGGCGGTGCTGTTTGGTGCGCAAGGGACCGGCGTTGGTGCGCGCATGCGCCTTTCCAATGCGGAAAAAGCGATCCGCTCAAACACCCTCAAAGGCGCGGAGCAGATTGTGGCAAAGGCGCCAGACAAAGCTGTGCGCGGACTAATCTACCGGCTCGGGCGCGACGTCTTTCTGGACGCCGCCGCCGCAGCTTTTGCCCTCGAACGGATTGACGAGGCCGCCCATGCGCGCATCGTGGGTGTAGCCAAAGCCTGGCAGGCGCCGACACTGTCAGTGTCGGGCCGCCATATTATTGACGCCGGCGTGCCGCCGGGCGTGCCGGTTGCGAAAATCCTTGAGGCGACCGAAGCGCAGTGGATTGCCGAAGACTTTCCAGAATCATCGCGGCTCATCGAGATTCTGGAAACCCAAATCGCCGCCTTGCGCGGCTGAAACGGCCCTCCTCAGGCTTGTTCTCTTCCCAACGGGATGATTTACAGCCAAACCTATTTGACCCCGAGCGCTTTCGGCGATTTGATATACACAACAGGGACAGGGAGACGACCGCGATGATGGGACAAATGATGAATCGGCCGCTTTTGACGACCGATATCCTCAAACATGCTGTACGCAATTTTCGCCATACCGAAATCGTCACGCGCACCGTGGAAGGGCCGATCCATCGCTACACCATCGCTGATTCGGCAAAGCGTATCGCCCAGCTCGCCAATGCGCTGACCCATATGGGCGTCAAAAGCGGCGACCGCATCGGCGTGATTGGCTGGAACACCTATCGCCAGTTCGAGATGTATTACGCCGTTGGCGGCCTTGGCGCGGTGTTGCACACCATCAATCCGCGCCTCGGGCCGGACAATGCCGCCTTCGTCATCAATCACGCTGAAGACGATTACCTGTTTTATGATACGACCTTCGCGCCGCTGGTTTCAGAGCTGCGGCCACAGCTCAAAACCGTGAAGGGCTATTTCGTTTTGACCGACGCTGACAATGTCGGTGACGCTGGAGTGGGCGCATCTACTTATGATGAATTTATCGCCAGTGAGAGCGATGTTTTCGAGTGGCCGGAATTTGATGAAAATACCGCCGTCACCATGTGCTACACATCCGGTACAACGGGCGATCCCAAGGGCGTGGTCTATTCTCACCGTGCGCTGGTGTTGCAGTCTTTCGCCGCCTGTTTGCCGATGGCGATGAATGTTATGGAAGGTGACACGCTGCTTCCCGTGGTGCCGATGTTTCATGTCAATGCGTGGAACGTTCCCTATTCTTGCCTTATGGTTGGCGTAAAACAGGTCTATCCTGGTCCGAAACTCGATGGCGAAAGCCTTTATGAACTTCTGGATACGGAGAAAGTCACCTATTCGGCGGGCGTGCCGACGGTCTGGCTTGGCCTCCTCCAATATCTCAAAAAAACCGGCAAAGAACTTCCCCATCTCCGCAAAGGACTATGCGGCGGTTCGGCGCTGCCGGAAGCGCTTATTCGCGGCTATGCGGATTATGGGGTGGAGTTGCAGCAGGGCTGGGGAATGACAGAGATGTCGCCGATCGGCACTGTTAATGTGCTGCCGCCAAGAATAAAGGCGCTGCCGTTTGAGGAGCGCATTCCCTATCAGCTGAAAGCCGGCAGGGCGCTGCCATTCGTTGATATGCGGATTGTTTCAGAAGAGGGCGAGACGCTTCCCAATGACGGTGAAGCGGACGGGAACTTACAAGTGCGCGGGCCCTGGGTTGTCAATCAATATTTCAAGGTGGACGCGCCGACGCTTACCGAAGACGGCTGGTTCGACACGGGCGACGTGGCGATTATCGACCCCGACGGCTTCCT
Source organism: Hyphococcus sp. (assembly GCA_021776395.1). Taxonomy (GTDB): domain Bacteria; phylum Pseudomonadota; class Alphaproteobacteria; order Caulobacterales; family Parvularculaceae; genus Hyphococcus. The sequence goes on from JAJFFZ010000150.1 coordinate 16,656, forward strand.
GCAAATCACCGACCGTTCGAAAGACGTCATCAAAACCGGCGGCGAGTGGGTGTCGTCCATCGATATCGAAAATGCAGCGCTGATGCATGAGGGCGTGGCGCAAGCCGGCGTCATCGGGGTTTATCATCCGCGCTGGCAGGAGCGTCCGTTGTTGGTTGTGGTCAAGGCGGAGGGCGCGGACCCTACAGCCGATGAAATCAAGGAATTTTTAAAACCCAAACTCGACAAAATCGCCTGGCCGGATGCAGTGGAATTTGTCGATGAAATCCCGCTCGGCGCGACGGGGAAAATCCTCAAAACCGAATTGCGCAAAATGTTCAAGGGCTATGAGCTGCCGGGCTGAAGACTGAGATTGTCCCGGCGGAGGAATTCAGATAGGCGTTTGCGGGCATAATCCAACGGTGGAGGCTTTTGGCGTGACGGGAAAACTGGCGGTTGTCTTTGGCGGGTCCGGCTTTGTCGGGCGCAATACGGTGCGAGAGCTTGCCAGGCGCGGCTGGCGCGTGCGCGTCGCGGTGCGCCGTCCGCATCTGGCGCAGTTCTTACGGCCGATGGGTGCGGTTGGGCAAATCCAGCTTAAACAGGCCAATATCCGCTATCCCGATTCCATTGCCGGCGCGCTCACCGGCGCGGATGCGGTGATTAACCTGGTGGGCATTCTCCACCGCGAAGGGCCTCAGCGGTTTGAGGCGGTGCAAGCGAAAGGCGCCGCGACGATTGCACAACTGGCGCGCGAGGCGGGGGTTGAAAATTTTATCCAGGTCTCGGCAATCGGCGCCGATGCGGACAGCGACAGCGTTTACGCGCGCACCAAAGGCGAGGCGGAGATTGCGGTGCGCGAAGCCATTCCTTCCGCGACCATCATCCGGCCGTCGATTGTCTTCGGTCAGGAGGATAAATTCTTCAATAAGTTCGCCGCCATGGCGATGCTGTGGCCGGCGCTGCCGTTGATCGGCGGCGGCAAGACGCGGTTCCAGCCGATCTATGTCGATGATGTCGCTGATGCGATCTGCGAAGCATTGGTCCGCCTAGAGGCCAGGGCGCGCATCTACGAACTTGGCGGGCCGCGGATTTATACGTTCAAAGAGCTTCTGGAATTGATGCTGTATGAGATCGGTCGCAAGCGGGCGCTCGTCCCTGTGTCGTTCCCGATTGCATCGCTGATCGGCCTAGCCTGTGAGGTGGCGGGCATTGCGCCATTTGTAGAGCCGCCGCTGACGCGCGATCAGGTGAGGCTGTTAAAACGGGACAATGTCGTCGGCGCGGGCGGTGGTATTGCAACGCTCAATGATCTCGATATTCAGCCGCATACCGTGGAAGCGATGTTGCCGACCTATATGACGCCTTACCGAAAATACGGCCAGTTCGCCGAGCGTCCAGCTTAAGTTGTTTACCAACGGTCAAAAAGCATGACCGTTGGGCGTTCAAGCGCCACGCAGGCTATCGCGCCATAGGGCGCGGCGGCCAAAGACCGCAAAACGGGCGGCCTTGCCAAAGTTTAAAATGAAGAGTTCATTTTAAACTTTGGTATTATACCCATCAGGATTGTTGCTCTGCCAACGCCAGTGATCGGCGCACATTTCGTCGATGGTTTTTTCTGCGCGCCAGCCAAGCAGCTTTTGTGCAAGCTTGGCATTGGCGTAAACCTCGGCGATGTCGCCCTCGCGCCGGGGCGCGATTTCGTAAGGAACGTCGCGGTTGGATGCGCGCTTGAAGGCGGCGACCGCTTCGAGCACCGAATAACCGGCGCCGGTTCCAAGGTTGATGTCGAGCGCGCCGCCATTTTCCAGGCCCGCCAGATAGTCAAGCGCGGCGAGATGACCGCGCGCCAAATCGCTGACATGGATATAATCGCGTATCCCGGTCCCGTCGCGCGTAGGATAGTCGTCGCCGAACACCATCAGTTTTTTGCGCCGGCCGACAGCGACCTGAGCGATAAACGGAAACAGATTGTTGGGAACGCCGTTGGGGTCCTCGCCGATCCGGCCCGACGGATGGGCGCCGACCGGATTGAAGTAACGCAAATTCACCACGCGCCAGGCGCCGTCCGCCGCCGCCAGGTCTTTCAGCATGTCCTCGATAATCAGTTTGGTGCGGCCGTATGGATTGGCAGCGCCGGTCTTTCCGGCCTCGTCCACCGGGCTGTCATTCAACTCGCCATAGACGGTTGCGGAGGACGAAAAGACAATGGTTTTCGCGTTCGCTGCGTCCAGGGCGCGGATCAGCGTTAAAGATGCGCCGATATTGGTTCGGTAATACAGCATCGGCTCGGCCACCGACTGGCCCACTGCTTTCAGCCCCGCCAGATGAATGGCGCTGTCGGCGCCGAAGGCTTTAACGGCAGCGATGATATCGTCGTTGTGGGCCGGGTTGGCGAGATCGCGCTCCAGCAATTCAAGATTGCCTGGCGCCAGTTCTTTTATGCGCGCGAGGGCCTCAGGATGGGCGTTGGAAAAATCATCGATGATTAAAACATCGCGGCCGGCGCTTAACAGCTCGACGGCGACATGGCTGCCAATATAGCCGGCGCCGCCGGTGACGACAATTTTTTGAGCCATAGAATTCTTCCGTCTACAAAAGATGCTGGAGGCCGCGTTTTTTTAATTCCTCGACTATCGCGCGCACGTCCTGTGCGTTGTCGCGGCGCGCCACCAGAACCGCATCGCCGGTGGCGACGATAATCAAACCTTCAACCCCGGCGGCGGCGATAAGCGGTCCGTCGCTGCGGATGATGTTATTGGCCGCATTGACGCAAATGACATTGTCGCTGTTGTCGTCGGAGGCGACCTCGCTCCAGCTGCCGATATCTGTCCAGCCGACATCGACCGGCGCGACGATGGCTGATTTGTCGGTTTTTTCCATCACCACATAGTCGATGGAATCCGACGGACAGGCGGAAAACGCCGCCTCGTCAAGGCGCAGGGCGCCGTCAGACGGCGCGGCTTGTCCAAGCGCTTTGTTTGCGGCCGCCATAATTTCCGGCGCAAGCCGCGCCATCTCATCACGCATGACGCTCGCTCTATAAAGGAATATTCCGGCATTCCAGTAATAGCGCCCGTCCTTGATATAGCGTTCAGCGGCCGCGCGATCGGGCTTTTCTTTAAACGAAGCTGCTTCGTATACAGATGGAAACAGTCGCTCGCCGGTCTCGATATAACCATAGCCGGTATGCGGGTTTTGCGCAGCTATTCCGAAGGTGACGATATTGCCAGCCTCGGCCGCCTTGGCGCCGAGCGCGACAGCGTTGCGGAACCCGGCATCGTCGGCGATATGATGGTCTGCTGGCATCAACAAAATAAGCGCATCTTCATCGCCGCGTGCAACCCAGGCGGCAGCGACAGCCGCGACGGCGGCGGTGTTGCGCGGGCAGGGCTCCAGGATGATGTCCGCCGGCTGGATGGCGATCTCAGCCAATTGTTCGGCGACAAGGGGTCCGTGACCGCCGCCGCAGATCACCACCGGATCGCCATAGCCGTCGTGTTTACCGCAAGCGCGCAAAGCGGTGTCTTGAAACATGGTGCGGGCGGTGACCAGTTTTAAAAACTGTTTCGGCAGCGCCTTGCGCGACATCGGCCATAGCCGCGTGCCCGAACCGCCCGACATGATAACCGGCTGAATTTTCATGATCGCGAGCGCTCCGCATCCTCGAAGCTTGCAGCATCGCCGACAGCTTCAAACAAATGGTAAAGAATGCTGGCCGGCACGTCACGGGCCAGGGCTGCGCCATTGGCGCCAAATTGGTCGCACCACAGGCCAGCGACGGGTTGCGCGAGGTAGCTCTTAAACAGCATGTCTATGAGGGCGCCGGCGCGCGCCGCCATCGCCTTGTCGCCGCGCCGCGCCAGGGTGATGGCGGCTTTGATATATTCGGTTTGCGGCCATAGCCGTCGCGGGCCGGGCGGGTTCTCCTTACCGAGCCGAACCGTGTCGCGCAGGAAGCCGGCGCTATCAAGGCCGGTCTCTTCGGCGCGGCTATAAAGCCGCGTCATTTGCGCGGTGCTGTCGGTTGCGAACAGCGCATCGTAATGCCCAAGCAGCCAGATCCATTCCATCATATGACCGGGTTGGATAAGGCCAGCTTCGTCCTCATTCAGCGCGGCGAAGTCCTGGTTAAAAAATTCATGCAACACGCCGTGGCGTTGGTCGAAGAAGACCGTTTCAAACAGGGCGTAAACTTGCGCGGCGTAATCGCGATATGCGCTGTCGCCGGTGGCGCGGTAGAGCGCCATGAACGCTTCCAGCAAATGCATATGCGGGTTTTGCCTTCGCGGCGTCTCGTGCCGGTCGCTTTCGAGCCAGCCGCCATGGGGGGAGGCAAGCTCATGGTTGAGAAAAGCGATGATGCGCTCGGCCAGCGCCAGCGCGCGCGCGTCTTGCGCGGCTTGCCATCGCGACGCACAGGCGAGCAAAGCGAAGGCCTGATCATAGAGATCGCGGCGATCATCGAGCACCGTTCCGTCGTCGGACAGATGATGGACACAGCCGCGCGCGCCTTCATCCGGGCAGGCCTTGGCGAGAAAATAATCAAACCCGGCTGCGGCAAGCGCTTCACAGTCTGCGCCCCAACCGCGCAAGGCGGCTTGCGAGAAGGTGTGGATCTGGCGCGCCTGAACCCGCACTCGTCTTGGCCGGCCGGTTATCGGCGCACCGGTGAAATCCAGGCATTCGTAAAAGCCGCCGCGTTTGGCATCGTAGCCGTGTGCGCGCCACAGCGCCAATGCGTCGTCGCGAAACCAGCGCTCGAATGTCGATACGGACTGGCGCAGCGCCGTCATAAGCCTGATTCTTTCCAATAGGTTTACCCATTCCGGTAAAGTGTTACGGCAGACCGGTCAAACCAATGTCGTGAGCGGCGGCGGTGTCCGCCTGTCGCACCGGGCGACTAATGCGAAACAAAACCTCCCACTCCGCTCATCCCCGCTTTCGCGGGGATGAGCGGAGAGAAGAAGGGGTGATTTTTGAACCGGCTTAATCGCCCGACGGGCTAATGGGCGCCTTTGATCATGTCTGCGGCTTTCTCGGCGATCATGATTGTCGGGGCGTTGGTGTTTCCCGAAACCACAAACGGCATCACTGAGGCATCGACAACGCGAAGGCCGCTGACGCCTTTAACGCGCAATTGCGGATCGGTCACGGCTTGTTCATCGCGCCCCATGCGGCAAGTGCCGACCGGGTGATAGATCGTGTCCGAACGATTTCGAATATCCTCGGTGAGCGCTGCATCGCTGGCGGGTTCTTCCAGATAGAGCGATGCGCCCTTGACGCCGTCAAAGGCCGGCGCTGAAAAAATCCGATCCATAATCCGCGCGCCTTTTATCAGGCGATGGAGGTCGTCTTCATCGGAAAGGAAATTCGGGTCGATTGCAGGCGGCGCTTGCGGATCGCTCGAAGCGAGTTTAACGCTGCCACGGCTTTTCGGTCTCAGCACGCAAGCATGACAGGTTAGCCCGCCGCCGAGATGTTTTTTGCGGCCGTGATCGTCGACCAGGCCGGGAATAAAATGCAGTTGGATATCGGGCTCTGCCTCAGTGGGGTCGGTTTTTACAAAGCCGCCGCATTCTGCAAGGTTTGATGTAAACAAACCTTCGCCGCGCTTTTTATAAGCAAAGAACGACGGGAAGAATTTTTTGACCATGCCAAAATTGAGGCCGATAGAATCGCCCGACGATGTTTTGTAAAGCGCGGGATAATCCAGATGGTCCTGGAGATTGGCGCCGACGCCTGGCGCATCAACGACGACATCGAGGCCATGTTGGCGCAAATGATCGCCCGGGCCAATCCCTGAAAGCATCAGCATTTGCGGCGACTGGAACGCGCCGCCGGAAAGGATGACTTCGCGTTTGGCCGCAACCGATTTCGGCGCGCCCATTTCACGAAACTCAACCCCGCTTGCGCGCCTGGCGTCGAACAGTACGCGTTCGCCATAGGCGCCGGTGATGATGGTAAGGTTGGCGCGCTCTTTCACGGGATTGAGATAAGCAACCGCCGTCGAGCAGCGCCGGCCGTTGCGCTGGGTCACCTGATAATACCCCATGCCTTCCTGACCGGCGCCGTTGAAGTCATTGCAATCAGGCAGTTGTAATTCAGCGGCGGCTTTCAGAAAAACATCCGACAACGGATTACGGTAGCGTAAATCCGATACCGTTAGCGGGCCGCCTACCGAATGGTAATTGTCGCTGCCGCGCTGATTGTCCTCCGCCTTCATGAAATAGGGCAGGACGCCGTCCCAATCCCAGCCATCGGCGCCTTCGCTCGCCCAGCGATCATAATCAGCGTGTGCGCCGCGAATATAAATCATCGCATTAATCGAGCTCGACCCGCCCAGCACGCGGCCGCGCGGTTGATAGCAGATGCGATCATTGAGGTGTTTCTGCGGGACGGTGTCAAACCGCCAGTTTACCGGCGAGCTCTCGGAAAAGAATGCGAAACCAATCGGCGCATGAATGAGCGGGTCTTTATCGACGCCGCCCGCCTCTAACAGGCAAACGCTCACCGATGCATCTTCGCTCAAGCGATTAGCAAGAACGCAGCCCGCCGATCCAGCGCCGACGATTACATAGTCAAATTCGCCCAGCTTTTCACGGGCGGCAGTTTCTGTTGTCATTTTACGCCTAAAGAATTTTCCGGATGAAGGAGAGAGTTTTTTCTAGTTTTTCCGTATAGGGAGGGTGTAATAGCCCGCTGTTGGCGAAACGGCTTTGGTAGAATACCGGTTTCAAATGTGAGAACGTCTCAAAGCCTGCGCGCCCATGATAGGCGCCGATGCCGCTTTTACCGACGCCGCCAAAGGGCAGATTTTCTTGCGCCAGGTGCCATAATGTATCGTTGATGGTAACGCCGCCAGAAACGGTTTGCTGCAACACGCGGTCGCGCGCCTCATTGTCTTCGCCGAACCAGTAAAGCGCCAGCGGACGCTCGCCCTTGTTGATGCGGGCGATGGCATCCTCGGTTGAGCCGGTCGGTAAAATCGGCAGGATTGGCCCGAAGATTTCCTCTTTCATGACAGCCGCATCCGCCGGCGGGTCGATCACCAAAGTCAGCGGCAATTTGCGTTGCGGATGCAGCGCATTGGCCGAGCCGACTTCAATAATCCGCGCGCCACGGTCGCGCGCTTCTTCCACCATGGCTTTCAGCCTGGAAAAGTGGCGGTCGGAGATAATCGACGTATAATCCGTTGTCGTATCAATTTCCGGATAGAGTGCGCGCGCAGCGGCGGCGATGGCAGCGGCGGTCTCATCGAGTTTGTTGGGTGGCGCCAACACATAATCCGGCGCGATGCAAGTCTGCCCGGCATTGAGCATTTTGCCATAGGCGATGGATTGTGTGACTTTTCCAATATCGGCGCTGGCGTCGATAATCGCCGGGGACTTGCCGCCAAGCTCCAGCGTCACCGGCGTCAGGTTCTTTGCGGCGGCCTGCGCAACGCGTATGCCGATGCTGGTCGAGCCGGTAAACAGCAAATGGTCAAACGGCGTTTCGGCAAAAGCCTGGCCAGTTTCAACGCCGCCGACAATGACGGCGAATTCTGATTCATCGAACGCCGCGTCAATTAACCCATGCATAACATCGCTGGTATGCGGGGTCAGTTCACTCGGTTTCAGCATCACCCGGTTGCCCGCCGCAATTGCCGCCGCCGCCGGGGCCAGCGCGAGAAACACCGGATAGTTCCATGGCGAGATGATGCCGACAACGCCAAGCGGCTGCGGCTCGAGTTTGCTTTTTGCCGGCAGCATATGCAGCGGCGTCGGCACGCCGCGCGGGCGCATCCAGTTTTTCAAACTTTTCTTCGCCATGCGCACGCCGGAAAGCAGAACCAGCATTTCCGCAATGATGGTTTCATGTTTCGAGCGATTGCCAAAATCGGCGCTGATCGCCGTTGCGAAAACCTCTTCGTTAGCTTCTATCAGCTCGATAAGCTTGTCGAGGCCAGCAATGCGCCGGTCATAAGATGGAAACGGATTTTGCAAATAAGCGTCTTTTTGTAGCGCGAATATGCGCTTGATCTCGCGTTCGCCATCGGATCGGTCGGCGCTGAGAGTATGGGCGGTGTCGGCGGGCATAAATTTCTCCCGTTTTCTATTGCGCAAGGCTTGTGCAGAATGTGATGAATAGAAAAGCGAAAGTCCACCTTCATTGGCGCCCAAATGGCCGATCTGAGGAAGGCCTTGAGGCGCTGCGCAGCTATGAAGGTAGGGGATTAAGGCAATCACACAAATGGCGTCTCGTTGGGGATGTGGCCCATCCTTCGCGACGCAGACCTTTGGTCTGCTCCTCACGATGAGGGCGGAATGGTTTCAAAGTAAAAACCCTCATGCTGAGGAGCCTTGACAGCGATAGCCGCCAAGGCGTTTCGAAGGGTGGGATGTTAGGTACAACATCGCGAATGTACTACCGGCCTAATTACGCCCGGCCATAACGCCGCCATCGACGTCCATGATCGTACCGGTGATCCAGCTGGCGTCATCGGACAGCAGAAACTCAATCGCTGCGGCAATGTCTTCGACGCGTCCAACGCGGCCGATGGGGTGGAAGCTGTCGAAGTTTTCCGTCAGGGTTTCCTCGATTTTGTCCTTATCAATGAACGATTCGAAGATCGGCGTGACGACGATGGCCGGCGAGATTGCGTTTACTCGAATATTGAAATCCGCCAGTTCCAGCGCCAGTGTTTGGGTTAGCGAATGGATGCCGGCTTTGGCCATGGAGTAGGCCGATGACGGCGTTGCTTTGATCGCCTGTTTCGCCCACATCGACCCGATGGAGACAATCGAGCCGCCGCCATGGGCGCGCATATTTTGCGCGACGGCCTGGGTTATGAAGAACAGGCTTTTGTTGATATCGTTATACTGATCGTAGGTGTCTTTGCCATGTTCAAAGAATGGCGTCGGCGCGAAATATCCGGCGGCGTTGACGAGATAGTTGATGGGTTGGCGATCATCATTGATGCGCGCGATGAAAGTATCGACCGCCGCCTCGTCGTAAAGATCAACCGAGGCCGTCTTTACGTCAACGTCTGAGACGCTACGCACCTCCTGCTTTGCCGCGCGGAGTTTTTCGGCGTCGCGGGCGACGAGGATGAGGTCGGCCCCACTTTGTGCGAGCCGCAACGCTGTCGCTTTGCCCATTCCGGAGGAACCGCCGATGATTAACGCCCGATGTTTTGATGAAATTGACATATACAGCACCCTTTTGCTTTATGAAATTACCTATCAGTAGATAGGGTGTTATCTAGCGGTAGACACATCGCTGATCAATCCCTATCTGTGGATAGGTATTTGAAAAACCATCACAAGATGGTGAGGCCGGCTGCCGATGTCGAAACTGGAAGAGATCATCGAGACCGCGGAATCCATGATCCGCGAGCGCGGTTATAATGGGTTCAGCTTTCGCGAGATTGCCGATGCGGTCGGGGTCAAGAGCGCCAGCGTTCACTATCATTTCCCGACCAAGGGCGATCTCGGCGCAGTGGTCGCGCGCGCCTATACGGAAAAATTTCTGTTAGCGCTTGGCGATCCGGAAGCGGTGACGCACGCGCCGAAGAAACTGATCGAGCGATATATTGAGGCTTGCCGCTACGCTATCGCCAAGCAGGACAAGATGTGTCTTTGCGGGATGCTGGGTGCGGAGATTGCTGCGCTGCCGGATGACGTTGCGCGAGAGACAAGGATATTTTTCGAAAAAAACATTGAATGGCTGGCGAAGGTTTATATGCGCATGACGAATGTCGGCGCCGCCGGCGCGCAACGCCGGGCTTATGGCGCCGTTGCAACAGTAGAAGGCGCGATGATTTTGGCGCGAACTTTAAAAGACCCCGATGCTTTCGATAAAGCCGTAAAGCAAATCGCGACGTCATGAAGAAAAGGCGATAAAACCTTTATTCAGGCTGGAAATGATTTGCTCTTTATGCGCAACTTTCTGCTAAGCACAGACGTCAACCCAAGCAAAATAGCCGAAAATAAATATTTCTAGCGGTGATTCACAAAGCGCCGACTCAGGATAATATCACACTGCAATCACTCTTAAGGAGGGATCCGATGCGAGTGTTTATTATCATCCTTGTACTGGCTTTAAGCCTCGCTTTCATGCCGTCATACGGGTTTGTTTAAAGCTGTTTCTAAACGGTAAGTGAGAAATTTCGTTTTCCAGGGGGAGCTACAGCGCCGTCGTCTGATGATGACGGCGCTGGCAGGGCGCTTGATGGTTTGGGCGCCTCGGCGCCGACCGCCTTGTCGAAACGCTCGAAATAGTCGCTGTGTTCTGTCCCCATGAGCCGGTCCCACCATGTGAAATAGAGCCCGTAATTGCCGGAGATTTTTTCATGATGCATGT